>JAOXSG010000132.1 GCA_025800105.1 Cohaesibacter sp.
CCCATGCGAACAATCTTTTTCTTTGCCGCAAAATCAAGCGGCATATCGGACAATGTGATGGGGGCATTGAAAGGCAAAAGAGGGCAGTCAAGGCTGCGTTTTGAGCGTCCAAAAACCACTTGCGCCTGATGTGTTTTTGCAGTCTCCAGCATAAAAGACGCGGCATTGGCAGGCAACAAATCATCTGCATCTATCGCCAACAGATAGCGCCCTTGTGCCGCTTGTGCTGCCTGATTAAACCGGATAGAGGGTCCAAAATTGTGGCCATCGCTGATAAGTTTGATGCGTTTGTCTGTTTTGGCTTCGCGCGCCAGAAGATCCAAAGATCCATCATGTGAGCCATCATCGACAAAAACAAATTCCACATCTTGCTCTGCCAAACCTTGCTGCGAGCGCAAGCTCTCAAGCGTGTCCAGCAGCACATCGGCTTTGTTATAAACGGCGGAAATAAAACTAAGAGACGGCTGGGACATCGACTATTCCACCCAATAATCGGCAATCCAGCTGGCTGGCAAAAGCCGCTTATACCATTTGCCCGGCCAACGACCTGCCAAGGCTTCATCGGGGTTGGGATGGCCATGAAAAACACAAATGCTGGCAGTCTTTGGCAGTTTGGACGGCTTGAACCAGTTCAGGAAAATTTTCGGGAATTTCCAGCCACCGGGCAGACAATCCACTTTAAAGGACACACACCATTCTTTTGGCCAGTAAGTCAAT
Source organism: Cohaesibacter sp. (assembly GCA_025800105.1). GTDB lineage: Bacteria > Pseudomonadota > Alphaproteobacteria > Rhizobiales > Cohaesibacteraceae > Cohaesibacter. The sequence goes on from JAOXSG010000132.1 coordinate 718, forward strand.
TTGCCCTGCTTATGCAATTCTTGAGAAACATAAGTCTGTTCAATGCGATAGCGATCAACCCAATGTTGCGTTGCCTTGCTGTGAAAGAGATCCAGCAAGTCACTATGGGCGCCAATATCAAAGCGAAAGACAGAGGTATTGCCATTAATCTGTTTGGGCTGTGTCCAATTATGAATGACACAATAGTCGCCCGGATGATCAAAGAATTTATCAAGCGAGCCTGTAATGACGATATCCAGATCAAAAAATAGGGTTGGCCCGCTTAAATCCCCCAGTTGGGGATTGTAAAGAGCCAGTTTTTTCCATGGTGTGCTTTGATAGGGATCATCAATATCAATGGCCGGCAAGGGCTGGGCTTCAATTTCCTCGCGCAATCCATTGCTATCATCTGTAAAGCAGACAAAACGAAACGGTCTGGAAAGATTGCGCGCAGTCATGGCATAGAGGCGATTGGCATATTCCGGGCCATAAAGCGTGCCCCATTTCATACAAATCACATTCACAGAGGCTTGCTGTGCACCCATACTCTCAACCAATCCGATTCAGCTAGCTTTTGCCTGAGACGTAGCCTCTACCAAATGCATCACATTCATGAGTCTACGCCCTAAGTCATATCGAACTTTATACAAGGAAACAATCAAGGACAGACTGTAATCCTTGTCTTTATCAGCGCAAACAAGGCAAATATGGAAAGAGGCATTGCATTGGCTATAAATTATGAGAAATTTTCTCCACAAATTTTATAAGCCCGCAACAGTTTGGAAACATGACGGAAAAGTAAGGATATGCATTCCCTTTGGTTAACCTTCGATGGCCCTTCACAGGCATTGTTGGATCAGGAAATCCAGCGCCATGCGCAGGCATTTGATGGTCCGGTTTTTCAGCCTCATCTAACCTTGGTGGGAGAAATAGACTGGCCTTTGGAAAAAATCCAATCCATCTGCCAACACACTTTCTCAGATATGCAAATGGCGCTACCTGATGAATTTCCCATCAAGGCAATTGGTTCAGGGCAGGGCTATTTTATGTCCCTTTTTCTGTCCCTTGCCTGTCCAAAGCCTTGGCAAAGCCTACGCGAACAATTGGCGGCAAATTTATCAGACCAACCACTGGCCATTGATGAGGCCCATGTCAGCGTTGCTTATGGTCTGGACAAAACACGCATGCCCCCGGCTGTGCTTGATGAGATGAGCGAACGCTTGGTTGGCCAGACATTAAAAGCAGGCACAATTGATCTGGTCAGATCATCGCGCCAAATTCCTATAGAAGATTGGAAAATTCTTCAGTCTTTCTCTCTTCCTGCAAAATAGTCAGTCCATTTTCAAAGAGATAACCAATGACATCCAGTCACCCGCAAACAGATTTGCCGATCGGCATGGCCGCCCTCACATTGCGCGATCGCAATGCTTCGCGTCTCATTGCCCAAGCTGAGAACAGCGCCAATGCTAAGCCTTTCTCTAAAGTGCCCATTCTTGATATCAGCCCTCTATCAAGCGCTGATGAGGCGGCAAAGAAAGCGCTTGCCGAGCAAATTCGAAGCGCCTGTATCGAGGTTGGATTCTTCTATATCATAGGCCATGGCGTCGATGGTAATCTCAGAAAAGCAGCTTTTGAAGCGGCCAAACTCTTCTTCTCCCAATCAGAACAGCTAAAGCGCTCGGTCAGTGTTGAAAAGTCGCCAATTCTGCGTGGCTATGCCGGTCTTTTGGAGGAAAATACCGATCCTGATAATGAGGGAGATCTGCATGAGCATTTTGATATGGCATTGGATCTGGACGAAACTGACCCGGATTTCAGCGCCGGAATTTATGGCTATGGCCCCAATCAATGGCCCGATTTAGAGCCGTTCAAAGAGCCTGTTATGGCCTATCATAGCGCGATGGTGGCATTAAGCGAAAATCTCTATCGTGGCTTTGCGCTGTCGCTTGACTTAGACGAAGACCATTTCTTGCCATGGATCACCAAACCCATTGCCGAAATGCGTCTGGCCCATTATCCGCCGCAAACAGCCCTGCATGATCCTGAGCGGATTATGGGAATTGGCGCCCATTCCGATTATGATGTTTTCACCATTCTGGCAACCGATGATGTCCCTGCTTTGGAAGTGCAAAATTCTGCCGATCAATGGATTGCTGCCCCGCCCATTGACAATGCTTTCATTGTCAATGTTGGGGATCTGCTTCAGCGCTGGACCAACGATATTTATCGCTCAACCTTCCATCGCGTGGTCAACCGAACCGGCAAGGAGCGCTATTCTATTCCTTTCTTTGCCAGCACCAATGCCCAGCTGGAAATCGGTGTTTTGGATAAATGCATATCAAGCGAACGCCCGGCACGCTATGCCCCCATCAGCGCCTCAGACTATGTTGGCACTCTGATGCGAGAGGCCTATGGAATTAAAGAAAAACCGTGATCATGCGGTAGAAAACAGATTGAAAGAGAGAAGAAACGAGGGCGGAAATTATTGCCAGACTCTTAAAATGTGAATATAAATTCACAATTTTTCTTGACTCATATACTCATGATTTTTAACGTGCCGCCATTCTGGATGGGCCGACAGCAAATGCTCGGACTGGTCAAGAACGGAGTTGGTTAGGAACATGATGAAATATTCTAGTCTGGCAGCCGCCACCTTGGTGGCCCTTGCCCAAGGCGCGCACGGGCAGGAGGCGCTTCCTGTCGAAGATGTGGCGCTTGATGGCGGACAACAAACAGAGCTGCCTGAAATTGTTATCAAATCTGCGACAAGAACAGAGACGCCTATTTCCGAGTCGACCGTCTCTGTCTCTGTTGTCAGCGAAGAGCAAATCAAAAAACAGTCAACCGTCAATACCAATATTGGGCAGACATTGGCCAAGAATGTGCCTGGCTTTGGTCAATCAACCGAGAATTTGACGGAATATGGCCAGACCCTGCGTGGCCGTAATTTCCTGACCCTGATTGATGGCGTGCCCCAGACCAACAATCTCAACAACAATTACCGCGCGCTCAACAGCATTGGCATGGGAGCGGTAAGGCAGATTGAGGTCGTGCGCGGCGCAACAGCGGCCTATGGCTTTGGCGCACCGGGTGGTCTGGTCAATATCATCACCAAAGAACCAGAAGATGGGCAGTTTAATGCGCAAATGAGCGCTGGCGTAAAAGCCTCACCGCATAATGTGGGAGATTCCCTCTCTTACATGACCAATCTTGGTTTTTCGGGCGCAAAAAACGGCTTCTTCTATCTGTTTGATGGCACTTATGAGAAAACCGGCTCATCTTTCACAGCCGATGGCGAGCGCCGTCCACCAGATTCCTTCGGCACCCAAGGAGGCACCGACGATATCCGCGCCTATAATGTGTTGGGCAAAGTTGGCTATGAAAATGAACATCATAAATTCCTGTTCAGCGCCAACAAATATGATTCTGAGCAAGACAGCGATTGGGCCGGGCGTGTCTCTGGGGGCAGCTTGGCGAAAAATATCAGCGCCAAACCATCACGCGGCGATCTCAATACCGTCACACCGGGCACCGATAATCTGACATTGAACGGCACCTACACCAACGATGACATTCTCAATGGATCGCTGGAATTGCAAGCCTATGTCAACAAAAACACCACCACCTTTACCCGCACAGAATTTTTCGGTCGTCAATATAACCAATATGAGACCGAATCTCGCAAAATTGGTGGCCGGGCAACCTTCGATACGCCATTGCCGTTTGAAAGATTGCCCATCAATGTTGTGTGGGGCATGGATGTCATCAATGACAACACCAAGGTCAACCCGATTGATGGCCCCGTTGATACGCCGGAATATGATTTGACGGGCTTTGCGCCTTTTGCGCAAATTCAGGCAGATTTGTTTGATGACCGCGCAAAAGTCACCGCCGGTCTGCGCTATGAGCACCTGTCGGTTGATATCAGCGATTATGTCAATGAATTGGGCACCTCGGTCAAAGGTGGAACCATCACATTCCGCGAACCACTGTTCAATGCCAGCGCCTCTTATGAGCTCAATGATACGCTGACTGTGTTCGGCGGCTTCTCGCAAGGCTTCCAGCTCGGTGATTTGGGCCGCTATCTTTACAATTCCAATTTCACCGACGTGTCCCAGTTGTCCGATGATGGCCAGAAAACCAACAGCTATGAGCTGGGAGTGCGCGCCGATCGCTTTGATTGGGATGCATCTTTGACAGCCTTTTACAACAAGTCTGAAAATGGTGTGACTTACGATTCCAACCTCAATATCGTTTTGGCACCAGAGCAGATTTGGGGTGTGGAACTGGCCGGTAGCTATCGCTTCAATGAAAAATGGTCCGCTGGCATGTCCCTGTCCTGGCTGGAAGGGGAATATGACACCACAGGCGATGGTAAATATGATTCTGATCTTGGCTCAGACCGCATCGCACCGCTCAAAGTGACTGGTTATGTCGCATATAGCCCTTGGGACTGGGCCAATTTCCGCCTTCAAGGTCTCTATTCCGGCTCGCGTGATCCAAAGAGCACCCAATTTAGCGGTTTGCAGAGCATCGATCCTTATTTTGTGATGGATTTCTATTCCGACTTCAAGATCAACGAGCGCTCCAACCTGTCCTTTGGCGTCGAGAATATCTTCAATGCCGATTATGTGCCGGTCTTGCAGCAATCCTACTCGGTGCAGTCCTATGGATATGACGACTATTATTATGTGAAGGCACCGGGAACGACCTTCTCAGCCAAATATACAGTCAAATTCTAATAATCTCATGCTCCGCCCAATGGGCGGAGCATCCTTTTGAGCCTCACTCACAGGATACCAGCAAACGTGACCGAGCATGTGCGAGCCGCTGAAGCAGAGGCAATCGCCTCTTTCAAGGATGTGAAAATCGAAATCGGCGAAAAAACGCTTTTGTCCATCGACAAGATTGCTTTTCCATCTGGCCGCGTATCGGGCCTGATTGGGCAAAATGGCTCAGGCAAATCCACCTTGCTCAAAGTGCTGGCCAACCAGATGCCAACGGTTACAGGCGAAGTGATGTGTCTGGGAAAAGCCTTGCATCAATGGGACCGTAAAGAGCTGGCCCGCTCCATTGCCTATTTGCCACAGGATCCGCCACCGACAAGAGGCATGTTGGTGCGCGAGCTGGTCGCACTGGGGCGCTATCCATGGCACGGTGCCTTTGGGCGCTTTAGCGAAAAAGACGCGCAAAAGACCCAAGACTCTCTTGAATTGACCAATATATCCCATCTGTCGGACCGTCTGGTTGATACCCTGTCCGGCGGCGAGCGCCAGCGGGCATGGATTGCAATGATGATGGCGCAAGATGCCAAATGCCTTTTGATGGATGAACCCATCTCTGCGCTTGATATCGCCCATCAGGTCGAGGTGCTGGATCTGGTCCGCAATTTGAGCATCAAGCGCGGCCTGTCGGTCATCATCGTCTTGCATGATATCAATATGGCCGCGCGCTATTGTGATCGGATTGTTGCACTCAAACAAGGCCAAATCATCGCAGATGCTACCCCCGATGATTTGCTGCAATCCCCGCTTTTGCAACAGGTCTTCGGCATTCCAATCAGCGTCGTGCCGCATCCCGGCGGGCAGGGAGTGCTGACCTATGTCGATTGATCGCAGGCATTTGATCAAAGCCATGGCAGGCGTGCCAATATGGGCGAGCTTTCCAGCCTTTGCCGACAGTCCGGTTAAAATCGTCTCGCTGGATTATGCCGCGGCAGAAACCCTGATTATGCTAAATGCTCCACCGGTCGGCCTGCAAGCGCGCGATCATTGGCACCGCTGGGTTGTCGAGCCTGCCTTGCCTGATAGCGTGATAAATATTGGTCAGGATCTGGTCGTCAATATGGAGGTCATTGCCTCGCTCAAGCCCGATCTGATTATCACAACGCCTTACACGGATACATTAAGGCCGCAGCTGCAAAGACTAGCACCGGTGCATAAAATCTCGGTCTATGATCAATCAGGCGCGCCTTTGAAAAATGCCTATAGAGAAACATTGAAACTGGGCCAACTGGCAAAGCGGGCTGATGAGGCAAAAGCATTTCTGCAAGCAGCAGATCGTGAATTTGACACAATCAAACAAAGCCTTTCCCAGCATAAAGTGCCACCGGTCTCGCTTGTCAGCTTCATGGATCAGCGCCATGTGCGGGTATATGGCAAAAGCGGCCTTTATCAAACGGTGCTGGATAGATTGGGCATTGAAAATGCCTGGACCCGCCCAACCAATTATTGGGGCTTTGCTACCGTTGGGCTGGAAGAACTGGCCCGTCATGCGCCCCCCGATATGCATCTGATCATATTCGAACCAGTGTTGGATGAGGTCAAACCCACTTTGGCCAAAAGCCCGATTTGGCGCTCAATGCCCGTGGTCGAGAAAGAGAATGTCACGATTTTCCCGCCAGTTTTGCCCTTTGGAATGGTGCCCTCGGCCTTGCGTTTTGCACGCTTGATCCGACAATATCTGCAAGGAAACATGTCATGAAAGCGCTTGCGATCAAGACAGATAATATGTCCAATCGGGCACCTTTGCTATTCACAGCGCTCTTTTTATTGGCTGCATATCTTTGCTGGTTGCTGCTCGCGCCCCATTGGTCTGTCCTCATAACTGAGGCAACGATCTATGATGTTGAGCGCATGATTGCGCTCTATGCAACATTGCCACGCATGGCGACAGCCTTGCTCAGCGGGGCCGCCTTGTCGCTGTCTGGCTGTTTGTTGCAAATCGCGCTGAAAAACAATCTGGCATCGCCAACAACATTGGGGGTATCGGCGGGGGCGCATTTGGCGCTGGTCCTTGCCTCTCTCTTTGCCCCGGCTCTGATTGCCTATAGTCGGGATCTGGTTGCCGCAATCGGTGGCCTGACAGCAGCAGGGCTTGTCTTTGCCCTTGTCTCAAAGCGCAATGTCTCTCCCGTGACGCTGGTCTTGGGCGGACTGGTGGTCAGTCTGTATTTTGGCGCGGCGGCTACCGTCCTCACATTGTTGAATGATCGCTATCTCGCCAGCCTCTTCATATGGGGAGCAGGCTCGCTTTCCCAGCAGGATTGGTCCATTCCGCTCAATCTGATATGGAAATTGTCCATTCTGATAGGACTGGCCGCTTTGCTGGTGCGTCCATTGGCAATCTTGAGCCTTGGCGATGAAGCGGCAAAGTCTCTTGGAGCTTCTCCGGGTAACGTGCGTTTATGGACTGTGGCTTTGGCGGTTGGATTGGCCGTCCTTGTCACCAGCTCGGTCGGTGTGATCGGCTTCATTGGTCTGGCTGCGCCCACATTGGCGCGTCTCGCCGGGGCACGAACGATCATGAGCCAGTTGATCTGGTCAACCTTGATCGGCAGCGCACTTCTGTTTTTGACAGACAATGCCATTCAATATCTTGCAGGATCCTTGTCCAGTCTGGTGCCAACAGGTGCGGTCACGGCTCTGTTGGGCAGTCCTTTGCTTTTGCTCTTGCTGCGCAAAACCAAATCGCTGCAAAAGCCTCAGGCGTCTTTGGAGATCATAAAACGCGCCTCTTATTCCCGTACGGCGATGGTGCTGCTTGCTCTGTTACCGCCACTTTTGCTTTTGGGGGCCAGCATCGTCTTTGGCCGAACAGCAACAGGCGAATGGGACATCCTCACCGCCATGCCAGCCAGTGATCTTGTGTTTGAATTGCGCACTCCAAGAGTGCTCAGTGCCGCAGCTGCTGGCTGTCTGCTGGCAATGGCAGGGGTCATTCTGCAACGCTTGTCCGGCAATGAAATGGCCAGCCCGGAAGTGGTTGGCGTCAGCTCAGGGGCGATGCTCGGCTTGGCCTTTGCCGTCTTTTTCATTGCATCCGATCAGCTCTTTGCCTTGATCCTGTGTGCCTCTGTCGGGGCCTTTGCAATCATGGGACTGATTGTGTTCATGAACCGCAAAAGCGGCTTTCAGGCAGAACGCATGGTGCTGGCAGGCATTGCGTTTAGTGCATTGCTGGACGCTTTGATCGGGGCACTATCCGCCACAGGAGATCTGCGCTCTTTGATACTTTTGCGCTGGATGAGCGGCTCAACCTATGGGGCCTCTCTCTCTAGCACAAGCGTGCTCATTATAAGCGCTTGTCTTTTGCTTGTCAGTGTGTTGGCCCTTGTACGCTGGATGGAAGCCTTGGAATTGGGGGCGGGACCAGCGCGCTCTTTAGGGGTGCCGGTCAATCGCGCCAGAGCTATACTCTTTTTGATGGCAGGTCTCATGACCGCAGCGGCAACCTTGTCGGTCGGTCCATTAAGCTTCATTGGCTTGATGGCCCCCCATATTGCACGACAATTGGGCTTTACCAGAGCCAAAGGCCAAATTCTGATCTCTGCTTGTGCCGGAGCAAGCCTGATGATCGTGGCCGACTGGATCGGACGCTATGGATATTTCCCCTATGAAATCCCGTCCGGTTTGATCTCTGCCCTTGTTGGCACCCCATTCTTGATGTTTTTGTTAAGCCGCAGGCAGAATGGAAATTGAAACTTTGAGTATCCGTGCTGTATAGATCACAATAAGCGCGACAGATCCATGAGATCACAAGAAAGACCTGACGCCTTGCCAAGACCTGAGGGCAAAGCGGTCAAGCGGACCAAGAGGAGATCAGGAGTGACTAAGACCGGTCGGACCGCAGTGAAACGCAGAAAAGAAGCAACGCAAGAGCGCTCTCGGGCCAAGGTCCAGCTCATTTTGGAGACAACGCTGGCAATGCTCAATGAAGGGCCGGCTGACCGCATCACCACAACAGAAATTGCCAAACGGGCAGGGATCAGCATCGGCTCGCTCTATCAGTTCTTTCCCAACAAAGAGACCATCTTTTACGAATTATACAGCCAGTGGCTCAAGCAAACGCTGGACAATATAGATGAGGCCTCAAAAGGCTTTGATGGCACCGAGCAATTGGAGCAACTCTCCAATGCAATCTTTGACAGTCTGGCAAAAGGCGAGAGCATAAACTCTCCCGGCCATTGGCAATTGCTAAGAGCCATGGGCAGTACAGAAGAGCTTGTCGCACTGGAAGCAGAACATAACCGGGAAGTCTTTCAGCGCACGCTGGCATTTCAACGCAAATTTGGCCGTGAAATCCCGCAGGACCAAGCCCTGAGCCTATCAATTTTGCAAGGCCATGTGATGATTGGCTGTCTTGCCGCTGTCGCGCAAGTCGGCAGTCACGCCGACAATGAAGTCGTGCTGGAATGGGGTCGCAAGATCATGTCTTTTGTCTATGATATCGATCGACTGAGCCAGAAAAAGTCCTGACCTTTGAAATCATTCCCCAAGCCGTTTAAAGTCTCGTGTGACAATATTGGCCAGATAGATAGCAAGAATTTCTTCCATAGATCGAAAGCTGAGAGCACGCATGGGCTCGCGGTCAATCAGGATATGCTGATTGTTGCGCGGAGCATGAAGCACCAAATGCCAGCCGGGGATCAGATTGTCCCAATTGGCGCGCAAATCAGCGGGCGGCTGGCCAAAGTGATCGGCATAAGAGCTGACCAGAAAATCCGCATCAATCGCTTGCACCTGTTCCGGGCTGAGATCCAGCCTGTCCCCGTCAATATTTTCGATAATATCGGGACGGGAAAAGCCCATTTCTTTGAGAATATAGCTCATTGCGCCATAATTTTTGTAAACCCGAAACCGTTTGCCACGCACTTCTGCAATGGCAACAGATATCTTTGATGGATCCCCCAGCAATTTTTCCGTCAAGGCTTTGGCGCGCGCCAGACGAAAGTCAAAGGTTGCTTCGAGCTTTTGGAACCTATCAAGGCGTCCCACAGCATCTGCAATCCGGCGATAGCGCTCACGCGCACTATTGGACCAGATATTGATCACCACACTGGGCGCAATGGCAGAAAGCTGATCGTAAGAATCAGAGGCAAAATCCGGCACCAAAATCAAATCGGGCTTCAGCGCGGCAATGGCCTCAATGTCGGGCTGTTTGGGTGCACCAACAAAGGCAATATCCGAGCCTTCAAAGGTTGTATGAAAGAGATCATGCGCCCCGCGAATGAAGGGCTTGCCATCATGGATCGCTTCCTGAACCAGACCGGTGGAGCCAACAATCGGCGCCCCCAGCTCAATCAGCGGTGCGGTAAATTGTTCTCCACGAAGCGAGACAATGCGCTTTGCCTTGATTGGTATGCGCACTTCATGGCCCTGCCCATCAACAAAGAGGCGCGTCTGATCGGCCAGAACCACACTGTTCGAGCATATCAGAGCAAGAGCTATGAGTAGATATTTCATGATATGATCTCCTTGATGATAGCGAAAAATATGCGGTTTGTTGATGACAGAATAAGAGGGTCAAAGATGTTTGGGGCCTGCATTTCTGAAAATCAGAGCGATGAAAATGGGCGCGCCAATCGCAGCAGAAATCAGACCTGCGGGAAGTTGAATAGGTGCCAGTGCCGTTCTGCCAACAAGATCGGCAAGCGCAACAAGAACGCCACCCACCAACGCTGACAACAGCAAATGGCTCCCCGTTCCCACGCGCAACAGCCGATGCACCAATTGCGCAGCAATCAGGCCAATGAAGCCCAAAGGACCGGTCATGGATACAGCAAGAGCAGCCAATGCCACAGCCAGCGCAATCAAAAGACTGCGATCCCGCTTCAAATGCAAGCCAAGACCGGTGGCAAGTTCTGGCCCAAAGCGCAAACCCGATAAGGGACGCACAGCCCAGACAAGGCAGGGCGAAAGCACCGCCAAACCAAACATCAGCACCAGACATTCCCCCCAAGAGGCGGTATGCACCGAGCCAGCAAGCCAGGAAAGCGCCGCAGCCGCATGATTGATCTGCCCATAGGTCAGGATTGCATTGGTGCAAGCGCTGATGGTTGCTGAGATGCCAACCCCGACCAGAATGAATCTGAGCGAGGCTGAGGATGATTTTCCCGCAGCAATCCATTGCACAAGGCTGGCGGCAAGCAGTGCGCCAGCAAAGCCAATGATGGGACGCAAATGCAAAGGGGCCGAGGGCCAAAGCACAATCAGCGCCACCACCGCCAAACTGGCCCCTTGCGACACCCCGACAAGGGAAGGGTCGGCCAATGGATTGCGGGTCACGCCTTGCAAAATCGCCCCGGAAAGCCCCAGCATCATGCCCACAAGCAAGGAAGCCAGAAAACGCGGCAAGCGTAAATCCCATAAAATGGTGGTCGATGTTTCACCTTCTGGGGCGGCAAAAAGCGCTTGCCAGAGGTGCGATAGGCTCAGATCATAGCTACCCAGAGCAAGGCTCAAGACAAACAAGACAAAAAGACAGACCAGCAAAAAGACAAGAGCCAGCGGCACAGCGCGCTCAAGGGAAAAGCTGATGGTTCCATATTTGCTGCGATAAATCAGTTTGCTCACAACACCCTCCTGACCAACAGCACGAAAAGAGGTGCCCCCAGAAAGGTCGTAACAACACCGGTGGCAATTTCGACCGGGGCCAGCACCATGCGCGCCGCCAGATCCACCATGAGTAAAAACAAAGCCCCCACAAGAGCAGAGCAGGGGATGATCCAGCGATAATCCGAACCAACAAGCAGGCGTGTTGCATGGGGGACAACCAGACCGACAAAACCCAAAGGCCCCACCATGGCAACAGCAGAGGCCGTTAAAACCACAGTGCAAAGCAAAAGGCGAATGCTCAAAGAGGTGGCATTCACCCCAAGCCCTGTTGCCGCTTCATGCCCCATGGACAGAGCGGTCACCTGACGGGCAGACCCCAAGGCCAACAACAGCCCCCCAATCAGCCATGGCGCGGCATAGGGCAGCATATGCAAAGCATCCGTTGTGATGGCACCGGATAGCCAGACGCGAAATGTCGAAAAACTCTCTTCATTTAAAAGATTGATGCCCGATGTCATGGCATTGAGAAAAGCAGAAACCGCAGCCCCCGATAGCAAAAGCACAGCAGGCGAGCGACCGGATGGCGCAAAAAGCGCAATGATGGTGACCAAACAGGCCGCTGCCAATGCTCCGGCCGCTGCAAGGGCCGGCATCCAGATATCGGCTTCAATGCCCAAAAAACTGGACCCGACAACCACCCCGAAAGCAGCACCACTCATTAAGGCCAAAAGCCCCGGATCGGCCAGCGGGTTGCGAGTGACGCCTTGCATAAGGGCTCCTGCAACCGATAAGGCAGCGCCAACACAGATGGCCGCAATCATACGCGGCACCCGCATCTGGCGAATGATCACATGGTCAAAATTCTGAAGATCAAAACTATGAAAAGCTTGCAAAATGGTGGAGAGGGCAACCGGCTTGGCCCCAAATCCCAAATGCAACAGAGCCACCACAATCAACAGGCCAAAAATTAAGGGCAGCGCGTGAACAGGGTTGGTGAAGAGACGCATTTAAGCCTCACCTGCTTGCAAGGCCAAGGACGCACAATGGGGAACACAAACAGGGCGCCGGGTTCTTGGATCTGTCAAAATGGAACTTTCAAGATCAAATACAGCTTCAAGATTGGCAGAGGTAAAGACCTTATGCACCGGGCCATCGGCATGAACCGCGCCATTGCGCAGCATCACCATGCGGTCTGCAAAGCTGGCGGCGATGTTCAGATCATGCAACACCACCACCACGGTACGATTTTCCTCATGGGCGATTGTGCGCAGAAGCGCCAGCAAATCAACCTGAATCTTGAGATCCAGAAAGGCCGTTGGCTCATCCAGTAAAATAGCAGGGGTATCCTGAGCCAGAACCATAGCAATCCATGCCCGCTGCCTTTGACCGCCGGATAAATCCATCAAGGGACGGTCGGCCAAATCGCTCAAATTGGTTTGTGCCAGAGCCTTTTCTACTACGCGGGCATCTTCATGGGACCATTGACGCAACAGGCTTTGATGGGGAAAGCGCCCTTGCGCAACCAACTCGCGAACGCTCAAACCTTCAGGCGCAACTGGGCCTTGCGGCAAAAAGGCAAGAGTTTGCGCCATTTTGCGTGTGGGGGTGAGATGCACATTTTGCTGATCAAGCATCACCTGACCGGCCTTGAGCGGCAAAACACGGGCAATGGCTTTCAGCAAAGTGGATTTGCCACAGCCATTGGGGCCAATCAGCACGGTCAAAGCCCCAGCCTCTGCGCGAAAGGTTAAATCGCGCAAAATCACCTTGTTGTCATATCCGACAGAAATGCAATCCGCATGAATGGGGAAAGAGGGGGTCACAATCTGTGCCTCATACAAAAGCTGATAGGATCTGAAAGAGCGTGACCATGGCCACAACGAGAAAAATCTCCGCCAGCAAGAAAGGCTTACTGGCGAAGATTATGGATCATGATTGTATTAAATCACATTGTCTTAGAAATCGCGGCTCAGAGAGAAAGAAATTTTTCTCGGATCACCGGCATAGATGTTGGTGTCACGCCGACCAGCAAAGAAATGCTTTTCATTAAAGAGATTGGAGACACCCAAAGAGGCATTCCAGTTATTCTTCTCATAATGCACCCCAACATCGGTCAGGATATGGTCAGGCAAGGTGACATTGGTGGATTTGGAAATGCTGGTTTTCACCTCATCACGATAGGTGACACCCATCGTGAAGCCCAATTCACCACCCCAAACAGCTTGCGGAATGTTATAGCGCGTGAACAGGAAAGCGGTATTTTGCGGCGCATGAGCAGGCGTTAAACCTTTATTGGCCCCTTGCGTTGCTTCGCTTTTATTATAGGCATAACCGGCTTTGAACTGCCAATTTTCTGTTGGCTGCCACTGCACATCCAGCTCGACACCCTTGCTCTCTACTTCACCGATTGTGGCATAGCGACCACCACCAATGGATTCGGAGACATTGTCTTTCGTGATATGATAGGCGGACGCGCTGATATTGACATCACCGCCCAGCTGATAGCGAAGACCGGCTTCATATTGCAGGGACTTTTCAGCATCAAGCGGCTTGCCATCCGCGCCAACACGTTCAGCGGTGTAAGGATCAAAGCTTTGCGCAATGCTACCAAACACAGACCAATTGTCATTGAAATTATAGACAGCACCCAAAGAGCCGAGTGTATCGGAAGTATGGGTTGAATTGTCCGCATTACATTTGCCACGCAGACAGGTATAATCGATCCATGTCTGATTATGGCGGGCAGAGGCAACAACGGTCAAAGCATCGCTTAAGGCAAGTTTGTCCTGCGCATAGAAGCCAAGGCTGTAATATTCGGTCTCGCGACGATTGCCCGATTTGGCTTTGGCACTGCCGCCAAGCACCGGATTATAGACGCTGACATCCTTGGATGCATAACCGCCCCAATTGACCCGATCAAAATCGGTCAGGCGATATTCACCAGAAACACCCAAGGTCACATCATGATTGATCGTGCCTGTGGCAAAATTCTGGTTGAGATAGGCATCCACACCATGCCAGTCACGGGTATTTTGCTGATGACGCAAGCGGCGGCGTATGGTTTGAGGACCGTCATTCACGCGGTTATTTTCAAACAATTTGCGCTCATCCTGATGGAAAACACTGCGCCAGTTCAGATTAAACTGACCATTTTCCAAATCCTGCTGGTAGCTGGCGGTGACGGCCAAACCCTTGTCATTATCAAAATCGCCCGGATCCTGATAAACAGTGTCAAGAGAGGCAATTTTGTTGATGTCATTATCCAACGCCACCAGACCAGCATCGGCATCCCCGACCTGCTTGCCAACTTCAACACCAAGGGAGAGGCGGGCCATATCATTGATATGCCAGAGAAGATCACCATAGAGGTAATATTCTTCATTGACCACATCACCGCGGAAAGACTGGGTGCCATTGCCGGTCAAAATCAGGCGATAGAAAAGATCATCACGACCAGGAACCGGTCCTGTCAGATCCACAGTGGTTGAGAGGCCATTATCTTCGCCAAAGCTGGAAACATCAGAGGCAAAGGTCTCAAAAGCGGTGGTGATGCGACCGGAAAATGTTTCCTGAGGCTTTTTGGTCACCATATTGACCATGCCGCCGGTTTCCATATTGCCATACAGAACAGAGGCGGGGCCTTTGAGCACTTCCACCTTCTCGATATTGGCAACGGAAGGCGAGCCAAAGCGCGTCGTCAGACCAGACATGCCATTGACCTTGATATTGTTCAGATCAATATCAAAACCGCGAATAACAAAGCCATCAGCGCCATTGGAGGCCTGATTCACACCAACCGTATAGTCAAAAACATGTTCCATATTTTTGGCACGGATATCTTCCATAAAGGTTGCATTGGTGGAAGACACCACAAAAGGCGTTTCGCTATCAGCGGCATCGCCTTTGAGTGCGGTGGTGTTTTTGTCTTCGAAATAGGTCTCTTGCTTGCCTGTAACAACAATCTGTTCAAGCTCGCCTGTTGCCCCTTGCGCGCTGGCAGTGTGCGCAATAAAGGCTGCGGGGAGGCTGGCGATGCATGTTGAAAGAAGATGCCGGCACACCAATTTTGTGTATTTGCCCATCCTGTTAATCCCTGTGCTCCTCAAATGACCATTGAGGTTGATGTCTGATTTTTTTGTTTGCGACTCTGAGATTTCTTGAGTGAGCTTGATATTCATTTTTTGAGTGTAGTAGTCAAATTTTAAGAACGTTTTCCTCGCTGCAAAAAGCGATAAAAAGGCGAGCAATCAACAAAAAACAGCGCTTTGGAGCGGTTGGAACCTAAAAAATCTGTAAAGTTAGGAACAAAATAGCGATGCTAAAATATGACTACTACAATCATGAATGATGCGCTCATCGGCTATCAGCGTGAGAAGGGACGGATATTCTTGCGCATGGTCACAAGGCGATCGAGGGTTTCCAGACTGCGCTCTGCGGTGAGCATGGAAACGCCAATATGCAGCGCTTCCAGCGCAAACATGGTCTGGGAATGCAAGGCCACTTTATCAGCCTTTTGACGTGGCAAAACCAGACTGGCGGCAGCATGGGGGCGCAAAGGGGCATCCTCGCGCCCAAGGATCATGACAACCGGAATATCGAGGCGCTGGGCCTCGGCCAAGGTCGCGGTTGCTTCGCGATGAGCGCGGCCATGCAACAGCATGATCAAAACATCGCCTTTGCGCATATCGAGCAGACTTTCGGCAAGGGTAACGCCAGTACGGTTATAGGCTTTGCCCGGTATGCCGGAGCGGCTAAAAAGGCGCGCACCATAATCGGCAATGATGCCAGAAGCGGCAATGCCAAAAATACCAACGCCTGTTGCCTCTGCAATCAGACGAATGGCTTTGGCAGCATTGTCACGATTCTCTTCAGAGCCAAGAGCATCAAGCGCAGCTTTTTGGCTGTCTATAGTAAAATCAATCGCAGAATTGATGTCATCTCCCAGATTGAGAGACGTATTGGCCATCTTCTCAATGGGCGATTCCACTTGTCCCAGCCATGTGGCCAATGTGTCTTTCAGATCGCGCAGACCGGTAAAGCCCAAAGACTGAATGGTGCGGATCACAGTCGCATCTGATGTGCCTGTTTCCATGCCAATTTCAAGCGCAGAAAGACCAAGAACCGTATGACGATTGATATCAATAAACTCCGCAACAGCCCGCGGCCCCGGTGATAACTGATCCTTACGCTTGGCAAATTGGGCTCCAAAACGATCTTTAACGCGCGAAGAGAGAGGGGAGGAGTGTGACACGGCTGGTTTCCTGAAAATTTTATTCAAGAAAATCTATAAGTTTCCAGCTTATACGTCAATTACCCCGCCCGGATGCTGTGTTGTTTCCTGTGATGACGTGCCACAATAAAAAGCCGTCAGCTCTTTGGCCAGCGCTTGATACATCTCATGCACCTGATCAATATCAGGCACGTCGAGCTGATCAATGCGCTCCAGATAAGGGCAATTGACCACAGTGATGGCGCGGCCAAGACGGTCAAACACGGGATAAACCAGATTGGTTACACCAACAAGCGTTGCCGAGGGCATCCGCTCATATCCTGTTTCGCGAATCCGCGCCACATGCTCCAGAAATTGCACCCGGTCAATGGCCGGCTCGCCAATGGCCAAACGGTGCCGGTCCAGCAAATCATCAATGTCGTCATCACTGCGAAAAGCCGCCAGAACACGGCCTGTGCCGGTATTGCCCAATCCAATAACGGTGCCAACCCGCAAGGCCAAGCTCCAGTTTCCGGGCGATTCAACAGACGCAACCACAACAATATCGCCATTGCTTTCCATGCCCATATGACAAGATTGCCAAGCTTTTCGTGTCAATTTTCGCACCTTGGGACCAGCCACTTCCAGCAAGCGCTGAACCGGCGGATGGCGTTGAGAGAGCGCAAACATCTTAAGAGTCAGGGCATAAAGATCATTGTCGGCTGATCGCTCAATATAGCCTCGTTGCACAAGAGTCGTCAGCATACGATAGATTTCGCTTTGCGAGCGATTGAGGGCGCGCGCAATGTCACCTTGCGATAACCGGTCAGCATGAAGCGACAAAAGCTCAATAATATCCAGCCCCTTATCAAGCGCTGGCGCATTATATTTATTTTTCTTCGTTGCTTCTGACATGACGGATCTCTCAATTTTATGCGTCTTGATGCTCTTCAACACCGAAGCGGCAGGAAAGTCAAATTTGATATCATAGATTATTTATTTTTAAAAATAATTTTTATATTTGAATTTCTAAGGGAAAATGCTAAGGTGCCGATACAGAGAGCAGAGCGTCAGACCTTTTCGATTGCATGACCAATATTGCATCGAAGAGAGAGACAATAAGATCGCATCCATCTCTGTCGAGCGAACCAAGAGGATATCAAAGGCAAAGCAATGACCCGGATCACAGCCATTCGCACCCATGACTTGCGTTTTCCCACCTCAGACAGTCTGGATGGCTCGGACGCAATGAATCCCGACCCCGATTATTCTGCCGCCTATGTCATTTTGGAAACAGATGGCGCTCATGAAGGCCATGGTCTGACCTTTACGATCGGACGGGGCAATGAAATTTGCGTTGCTGCCATCAAGGCGCTTGGCACACTCATAAGAGGTTTGGAGCTTGACTGGATAACCCAAGATATGGGCCGCTTTTGGCGCCACATCACCGGTGACAGCCAATTACGCTGGATTGGACCCGACAAAGGTGCGATCCACCTCGCCACCGGAGCGCTGGTCAATGCGGTATGGGATCTTTGGGCAAAGGAAGAGGGCAAGCCGGTTTGGCAATTGGTCGGCGATATGTCGCCTGAAGAGATCGTCAACCTCATTGATTTTCGCTATTTAACAGACGCCATAACTCCCGCTGAGGCGCTGGACATTCTAAAGAAAGCCGAGCCGGGCAAACAGGAGCGCATCACCAAACTAAAGGCGGAAGGCTATCCCTGTTACACGACATCGGCAGGATGGCTTGGCTATTCCGACGAAAAACTGCGCCGCCTGTGTCAGGAAACCAAAGAAGCAGGCTTCACCCATGCCAAATTCAAAGTAGGGCGCGATCTGGATGATGATATTCGCCGCCTGACAATTGCCCGCCAAGTGCTGGGCGACGAGATGAATATCATGATTGACGCCAATCAGGTTTGGGAGGTTGATCAAGCCATTGATTGGGTCAAGGCGCTGTCTTTTGCGAAACCGCTTTTCATTGAAGAACCAACCAGCCCGGATGATGTATTTGGGCACAAAAGAATCCGAGAAGGCATCGCACCGGTTAAGGTGGCAACGGGCGAAATGTGCCAAAACCGCATCATTTTCAAGCAATTCATCAAGGAAGGGGCAATCGACTTTGTCCAGATCGATAGCTGTCGCATGGGCGGGCTGAATGAAGTGCTGGCCGTGATGCTAATGGCCAAAAAATATGATCTGCCCGTCTGGCCTCATGCGGGGGGTGTCGGCCTGTGCGAATATGTCCAGCATATGTCGATGATTGATTACCTGACCATCTCAGGGGAGAAAGACGACCGCAGGATCGAATTTGTCGATCATTTGCATGAGCATTTTCTGGATCCTTGCATTGTGCAGGATGGCGCCTATCAGGCCCCGTCAAAAGCCGGGTTTTCCATCCAGATGAAAGCCGAAAGTCTGGCAGAATTTGAATTTGCACCGCCCCTTGCGGCGCAATAAGGGGCCTGAGCCTAACTCACTGACAATCCATCACATTATCACAAGAAGACCAGTTCCAAAGGGAGGAGAACCAATGAAACTGAACCATATCCTGAGCGGTGCCATCGGCGCAGCGCTGGCTTTGTCGGCAACCATCGCATCCGCGCAAGAGGTAATCCGGTTTGGCCATGTCTATGAAGCCTCGACGCCTTATCACAAGGCCATGCTCAATGCAGCACAATTGCTGGAGAAAAAGACCGAAGGCCGCTATAGCATGAAGGTCTTTCCCGCTTCGCAATTGGGCAAGGAAGCGGCTTTGAACGAAGCTTTGTCACTGGGCACAGTGGATGCAATCTATACCGGCGTTGCCTTTTTGGGTCAGTCATATGGGCCAATCAGTATTTCCGATTATCCCTTCACCATGCGCTCCTATAAGCATTGGAAAGCCTATGTGAATTCCGATTTGTTCAGTGAAATGGCGGACGAATATAAAAAAGTTTCTGGCAACACAATCGCGGCCATGACCTATTATGGCGCCCGTCATGTGACATCAAACAAGCCGATCTTACAGCCCGCAGACATGAAGGGCCTGAAAATCCGCACCCCCAATGCAGCGGCCTATCAGATGTTCCCCAAAGCAACCGGAGCAAATCCAACTCCTATGGCCTTTGCAGAAGTCTATCTGGCCCTTCAGCAAGGTGTTGTGGATGCTCAGGAAAATCCGCTGCCAACCATCCAGTTCAAGAAATTTCATGAAGTGCAGTCCAACATCAATCTAACAGGACATATCACCAATTCTCTGGCTGTCATCGTCTCCCCGGTGACGCTGGGCAAAATGGGCGACGATGGTAAGCTGCTCCTTGATGCTTTGGCAGAAGCTGCCTCAAACACCTCAGATGAAATCGTCAAATCAGAAGCAGAATTGGCAGATTGGTTCCGCCAGCAAGGGGTGAAGGTCAATGAGATTGATCGTGCGCCTTTCATGAAAGCAGTTGCACCGCTGCTCACTGGCAAAGATGTGCCTTGGGATGAGAAAACGTTCTCTCGCTTGCAGGCAATCCAAGAGTGATAGAACATTTCGGGCTCGGCTTTTGCCGGGCCCGAGCCATATTTTGGTTGGGGAGGGACCAGTTATATGAGCGACCAGAATGTAGCGCCACAGATTGATTTTGACGCCATAGCCGCCGAGGATGAGCACCATTTTGCGACTTTTCGCATAAGTGTGTGGGATTACGGATTGGTAGCGCTGTTTGCCGGATTGTTTGGCGTTGTTTTTTTGCAGTTTTTCAGCCGTTATATCCTCAATGATTCTGTAGCATGGACAGAAGAGGCCGCGCGCTATCTGCTCATTGTGCTGAGTTTTGCAGGGGCCATTCGCTGTCAGGCGACAGGCACCCATATCGTGCTGGAATTTGTCGATAAATATTACGGCAGGGCACTGCACTATATCCATGTCTTTGCGGGCTTTTTGACCTTTGCCCTCTATGCCATCATCGCATGGTCTGCATGGGATTTGATCCAGCGCACATCATTCCAGAAAATGGTCTCACTGCCATTCCCTAAATATTATCTTCATGCCACCATTATGAGCCTTTTAATGGTAAATGCAGCTGTTGTCCTCGCACAAATAGTGCGGCGGCTATGGAACGTGAAAGGACAATAAGATCATGGCTTTGACTATTCTTTTTGGCAGTCTTCTTATCCTGATGCTTTTGCGCGTGCCCATTGCTTTCGCGCTGGCCTTGTCCTCCTTTGCCTATATTCTATATGCAGGCCTGCCACCTGTTTTGCTGATGCATAATATGGTCAATGGGATGGACAGCTTCCCGCTGCTTTCCATTCCTTTCTTCATTCTTGCCGGAGCCTTGATGAATTCTTCCGGCATCACAGCCCGCATTTTTGGCTTTGCACGGGCCATCGTTGGCTGGATGCATGGCGGGCTTGGGCATGTGAATATCGGCGCAAGTGTCGTATTTGCCGGTATGTCCGGCGCAGCCGTTGCCGATGCGGGCGGGCTTGGCTCTATTGAAATCAAGGCCATGCGCGAAGCGGGATATGATGATGATTTTAGCGTCGGCGTGACGGCTGCATCTTCCACCATCGGCCCGATCATTCCGCCCTCGCTGCCCCTTGTGATTTTTGGCGTCATGGCCTCCGTCTCAATCGGCAAGCTTTTTGTGGCGGGCATCATTCCCGGCTTGTTGATGGCGCTTTCATTATCCGCCATGGTGTGGTGGATGTCGCGCAAGCGAAACTATCCATGCGATGAGGCCTTCAATCCGCTGACAGTGGTGCAGCGCTTCAAAGCCGCTTTTCTGCCGCTCATGACGCCGGTCATCATTGTCGGTGGCATCGTTTCAGGGGCCTTCACACCAACAGAAGCCGCAATTGGCGCAGCCGCCTATGCCCTATTTTTGGGTGTCGCAATTTATCGCAGCCTGACCTATAAAAAATTGCTGGTCATCTCGCTAGAAACCATCGAAACAACCGCCTCGATTATGATGATTGTGGGCGCTGCGACTGCCTTTGCATGGATCTTGACGGCAAATCAGGTGGCCGTGCATTTCTCGGAATTTGTCTTGGGCTTTACCGATAACAAGGCGGTGGTCTTGCTGTTGATCATGGCTGTGGTGCTGGTCGTTGGCCTGTTCATGGAAACCATCGCCGCCATATCAATTCTGGTGCCGGTTCTAATGCCCATTGCCGCACAATTTGGCATCGATCCTGTGCATTTGGGCATTATCGTGATTTTGAACCTGATGCTGGGATTGCTCACCCCGCCGGTGGGAATGGTCTTGTTCGTCTTGGCCCGTGTCTCCAAGGTGCCGTTTGAGCAATGCGTGCGCGCAACCATCCCGTTCCTGATCCCGCTGTTGCTGGTTCTGCTTTTGCTGACCTTCATCCCTTCACTCACACTCTGGTTGCCAGAATTGATCTATGCCGAGTGAAACGGGCTGAAAATGTGAAATCAAACAAAATCCATGTCGCGGGAATAACCCGCGATATGGTTGAAATCCTTTGAACTTTTAGGACGGCCTAGATTTTCAGCTCTTGCAAGTCCTCCAGAAGGTCAAGCAGTTTTTCCAGCTTCTCACGACCATAGTGAGCTTCAATGCGGGCATAAATCTGGTTGCTGGTTGGCATATTTGAAATCAGCAACGCTTGCCCTTGCTCGGTGATCTGAACAAGCGTACGGCGCCTGTCTTTTTGATCCGGCAAGCGCGAAATCAGCCCATCAGCTTCCATACTTCTGAGAATGCGGGTCAAGCTGGACAAAAGCAAACAGGCTTCTCGCGCAATTTGGGTTTGCTCAATCTCGCCGCATTCATCCAGAGTGCGCAGAATACGCCATTTCTGCTCAGTCAGGCCATTTTCATTCAGCATGTCACGAATGGGGCCCATCACGGTCTCACGCGCCCGCAACAAAGCAATGGGAAGCGCACGTGAGGTATGGCGCACATGGCCATCTTTCTGGCCGGATCGTCTGTCAGATTTTTCGCTCATGCTTCTTTATGGGGCCATTCCAAATTGGGCGCAAGATGACCCCAACCCCATCCACCTGTTATTTGAGATCGCAAGCAACGCCTTTCAAAAGTGATCTGATAATGTTGACATGTTAATTTTAATTACTTAACATGATAACTAATTTGGGGCGCATGTCCGAAAATCAAAACAGAGTTTGAGCCAGAATGCGCGTCAGACCGTGACCATGCATGAAGGGAAGACAATCATGCCGCATTTTTGCATCGATTATTCACCCAATCTGGAAAGCCGCATGGATATGGCGGATTTTTGCAACCATTTGCGAGAAGTGGGGCTGCAAACAGGTGTCTTTCCCATGCCGGGCATTCGAGTGAGAGCCTTTGCCGCAACCCATTGCTCTATAGCAGATGGCGAGCAGAACAGGGCCTATATTGATCTTTCTGTACGCTTGCGTGCCGGACGGACACTGGAGGTGCGAAAAGCGGCGACTCAGCAGATTTTTGACGCAGCCAGTGCCTATCTGGCCCCTTTGATGCAGGAGATGCCATTGGCCCTGTCCATGGAAATGCGTGATATCGATCCCGACCTAAGCCCAAAGAAAAATTCAATCCGTCAGTTTCTGGAAAGTGAGCAATAATGTCAGATTTACAGACCCATATTTCAAAGCTTGAAGGCTATGTGCATCGCTTCAAAACATCAGGGATTGAAAATCTGATTGATGGGGAAAGCCGCCCCGCTGCCAAGGGGGGCAAATTTGAAACATCGTCTCCAGTTGACAACAGCCTGATCTGCGAAGTTGCCAAAGGAGAGGCAAGCGATATTGATGATGCTGCCGCCGCTGCAAAAGCGGCTTTTCCGGCATGGCGCGATATGCCCGCCAAAGAGCGTAAAGCCATCCTTATTCGCATTGCAGAATTGATTGAGGAGCGGGCAGAAGAAATTGCTTTATGCGAATGCTGGGACACCGGGCAGGCATTTCGCTTCATGTCCAAGGCCGCTTTGCGTGGAGCCGCCAATTTCCGCTTCTTTGCTGACAAAGTGACATCGGCCAGAGATGGTCAGAATTTACAATCCCCGACGCTGATGAATGTCACCACCCGCACGCCCATTGGGCCGGTCGGCATCATCACGCCATGGAACACACCGTTCATGCTCTCCACTTGGAAGATTGCACCCGCTCTGGCGGCAGGGTGTACAATCGTCCATAAACCAGCGGAATTTTCACCGCTGACCGCGCGCATTTTGGCCGAGATTGCCCATGAAGCAGGCTTGCCCAAAGGGGTTTGGAATCTGGTTAATGGCTTTGGTGAAGAGGCAGGCAAACGCCTCACCGAACATCCCGATATCAAGGCCATTGCCTTTGTTGGAGAAAGCCGCACCGGATCCCTGATCATGAAACAGGGAGCAGACACCTTAAAGCGCGTGCATTTTGAATTGGGCGGCAAAAATCCCGTTGTGGTCTTTGATGATGCCGATCTGGACCGCGCCCTCGATGCCGCCATTTTCATGATCTATTCGTTAAATGGCGAGCGCTGCACCTCTTCGTCCCGTTTGCTGATCCAAAAATCTGTGGCCAAGGACTTTCAGAAAAAACTGATTGAGCGCGTCAACAAAATCCGCGTCGGCCATCCTCTGGATCCCAAAACCGAAGTGGGGCCGCTGATCCATGAAGAGCATTTTAATAAGGTCACCAGCTATTTTGACATTGCCAAAGAAGACGGCGCAACCATTGCAGCAGGGGGAAAGCGTATCGGCGACAAGGGCTATTTTGTTGCGCCAACCCTGGTGACCAATGCCAAAGCCCAGATGCGCGTCGCCCAAGAAGAGATTTTTGGCCCATTCCTGACAATGATAGAGTTTGACACGGAAGAGGAAGCCTTGGAAATTGCCAATGGGGTTGAGTATGGCCTCTCCGGTTATGTCTGGACCAATGATTTGACCCGCGCCATCCGCTTCACAGAGAAACTGGAAGCTGGCATGATTTGGGTCAATTCAGAAAATGTCCGCCATCTGCCATCGCCCTTTGGCGGTGTCAAGGCCTCTGGCATTGGACGCGATGGGGGCGACTGGTCTTTTGAATTTTACATGGAGCAAAAGAATATTGCCTTCGCACTTGGCGACCATGCCATTCCACGACTTGGGGTATGACGAAAGGCGGGCAGGGGACCATCCTCTGCGCCTATGCCGCACCATCAAGACAAAAGAAATGCGATCAGGGAGGAGAGAATAAAATGGGAGAGATTGTTCAAGCAGCCAAGATCACACATGTCCCATCCATCTGGATGTCCCATACCATGCCAGAGCATAAAGGCATTCGCCAAAAGGCCATTGACGGCTTTGCCCACCTGAGCAAGGAGGCGATAGCAGCCGGGGTGGATACATTCCTGATCTTCGATACCCATTGGATCGTCAATCAAGGCTTCCATCTCAATGCCAAAGCCCGCCATCAGGGTCGCTTCATCAGTCATGAATTGCCCCATATGCTGGCAGATATGGACTATGGCTATGACGGCGCACCAGAACTGGCAGAATTGATCGTTGAGGAAATTCGCGCAAGTGGCCACAAAGCGCTGGCGCATAATCAGCCGGATCTGGGCGTGGAATATGGCACATTGCTGCCCATGCACTTCATCAATGAGGGGCCGATTGCCTCTGTTTTACCCATGGCGGCCAATCAATTCTCTTCCATCGAAGAGAACCGCATGGCCGGAGAAGCCATTGCCCGTGCCATCGGTAAATCTGATCGCAAGGTGGCCATTTATGCCTCTGGCTCCCTCAGCCACGCTTTTGCCCCCAACGAGATTTCCAGTGATTATCTGAACAAGGTCAATGGCGAGTTCAATCGCCAGATGGATTTGCGGGTTCTTGATCTGTGGGCAGAAGGGCGCTGGGAAGAATTTCTCGACATGTTGCCCGCCTATGCCGCCAAATGTGCGGGCGAATGTGGCATGGTGGATACCGCTCTGCTCTTCGGAGCGCTGGGCTGGAAAGACTATAAAGGCTCCTGCGAAATCCATACCCCCTATTTCGGCAGCTCCGGCACAGGGCAGGTCAATGCCACTTTCTCTCTACGAGCCTGATTTAAAAGTCCTGAGCCAGCCCTCTCCC
>JAOXSG010000136.1 GCA_025800105.1 Cohaesibacter sp.
GATTTTACGACACAGTCATTGCGCAAAAAATGCCTCGCCCTTCGGGTTTGTCTTGAAGCACTCATCTATCGAACCAAGAGCTTCAAGAAGGGAACCACCCTTATTTTGCTCTTGGTTCTCCTATCTGAATGCTTCAAGACAAACAGAATAGGCTAAATTAATGGGTCCTGAGCCTAGGCCTGATCTTTTGCAAGTTCATTTCCTGCGGTTAGCAGGCTTTATGCTCTTGCATAGAAAAGAGATGACAATGAAAAAAATTCGAACCCTTACATACTGGCTCATTGCTGTGGTTGCCGTGATCGGCATTGGGGCCATGACCATTGACTGGTATAGAGCTGAAATGAAGGCCCAAATGGCCAAAGGTGGTCAGACAAGTGTTCGCATTGGCGGGCCTTTCACCCTGACCAATCATCTGGGACAACAGGTGAGCGAGAAAGATTATGCGGATAAGCCTTTTGTGATTTTTTTTGGTTACACCTATTGTCCTGATGTCTGCCCAACGACCCTTGCTGATATGATTGGCTGGGTGGATGCATTGGGAGATGATGTTGACAAATTGTCCTATCTGTTTGTCACAATCGACCCGGAGCGTGATAACCCGGACGCTATGGGCGAGTATGTCGGGGCATTTTTTGACCAACTGGTGGGATTGACCGGCACCCAAGAGCAGATAGATGCCGTCTCCAAAGCTTATCGGGTCTATGCCAAACGGGTGGAAGATGAGGATGGCGATCCAGAGGCTTATATCATGGATCATACAGCCAGTATTTATCTGATGAAGCAGAATAATGAGTTTATGGGCACCATCTCTTATGGAGAAGCCCATGAAAGTGCGCTTGGCAAATTGCAAAAACTAATTGCAACAGCTCAATAATATCTTATGCTTTTCTCAGAAGACCTACGCAAAAGGCGTGAATGCACTCCATTCACGCCTTTGCTTTTGTCTTGCTCTTTTGTCGTCTGGCTTTTAAAATCACGATCATGAAACAGGATTTCTCCAATCAGGCCTTTGAGGCCCCAAACCCACACGACGAGATGGCAAGCGATGTTGATGCCAGACCGCTGATTATCTGGTCCAGCGTCGTTATGGGCGCGATTGCTGTGGTGGGCCTGTTTTTATGGTCAAAAACCGGAACGGCGGTTTTCTTTGACCGGATCAGCGGCGCGATTACCGGATGCTTCTAATATTTAAAGCCCGCTTCTCCCATTTTGTCTGATGGATCTATCATGAGCAAATTTCGTCTTGATCAAGCGCTGGTAGAGCGTGGCCTTGCGCCCAGTCGGGCGCGGGCGCGCGATGCCATCAAGCGCGGGGCTGTGCTGCTTGATGGTGTGGTTGCCAAAAAGCCTGCCCAAATGGTGACATTGGATGCCAATCTCTCCCTTGATGATCCGGCATCGGGCTATGTGTCACGGGCAGCTCTAAAACTTCTACATGCTCTGGATGTTTTTGATTTTGATCCAACTGGCAAGACATGTGTCGATATTGGTGCCTCAACCGGTGGCTTTTGTCAGGTGCTATTGGAGCGGGGGGCGCGGGCCGTTTATGGGGTGGATGTGGGCCATGATCAAATGCATGACAGCCTTCGGGGCCACCCCGCTTTGCATGTGCTGGAAGGGGTGAATGCGCGTTATCTGGATCAGAGCCATGTGCCTGAGCCCTTTGAGGGTTTGGTCTCTGATGTCAGTTTCATTTCACTGAAACTTGCCCTGCCCGCGGCTCTTTCTATGGCAGCAAAGGGCAGCTTTGCCGCTCTTTTGGTCAAACCCCAGTTTGAAGTGGGCAAAGATGGCATCGGCAAAGGCGGCCTTGTGCGTGATCCCATCCTTGCCAGACAAGTGGCGCAAGATCTTCATGATTGGCTGGATCTGGGCGATGGCCCTTGTTCGGGCTGGCGATGTCTTGATCTTCTGCCCTCCCCCATTTTGGGGGGAGATGGCAATCAAGAATTTTTGCTCGGTGCTATCAAGGATCGCTAGGCTCAGGACGTAAACCGATGCCCAGACTTCATCATCAATGGTTTGAGCCTTTCCAACTGATCTGACCGCACCAGCATATAATCCCGATAATAAGTAGAGATAACAAAGACGCCAAAGCCAGAAGTTGAGACCGGTTTGACAGCCGATAGAACTGCACCAGGTTCATCCAAACCCAACAGATTGTTCAGTTTGATCGCGGTCCAGCCCGCTTCCTTTTTAACAGTTTGCGGGACCGCGTCAGCTCGGCATACGATTGAGACTTCATCTTCGCAATGGCTGACGCTGACAAAGCCTTCGCCTTGTGTGGCCCAAGTCGGCACCATGCTTTCAGCAGGTAGCCAACAAATTGCATATTCACCTTCCAAGACAGTCAGCTCTAACTGGATCATTCCCATCCCTCTCACAGCCAGATTTCGATTAGCAGGCCCGACAGGATCATGAAACCAATATTGGTATTGGATTTGAAAAGTGCCAAACATTGATCCGCATCATTCATATCAAGCGTTATGATTTGGCGGGCCAGATGCGCAATAGCAAGGCATAAGCCAATCCAAATGAAGGGGCCAAGATCGACGGAGACAAAGGCCACCACCATCAAGGCAATCATCACACCATAAAAGAAGGCCAGCCAGAGCTTTGTCCTCTCACCAAATAGCAGAGCGGTGGATTTCACGCCGATCAGGGCATCATCTTCCTTATCCTGATGGGCATAGATGGTGTCATAACCGATGGTCCAGACGACACAGGCGATATAGAGCGTGATGGGGGCAAAATCGAGAGATCCATAGACAGCGGCCCAGCCCATCAGCCCCCCCCATGAGAAAGCAAGGCCAAGGACAAATTGCGGCCAATGGGTGATCCGCTTCATGAAAGGATAAGCGGCCACAACGATCAGGGAAGACAGGCCCAAAATTTGGGTATAGGGATTGAACTGCAGCAGGACAATCAGCCCGGCCAGCAATTGCAGGGCCAGCCATAAGCAAGCCTGTTTTCGGCTGACTTGTCCACTTGGAAGCGGGCGAGAGCGGGTGCGCTCTACCTTTGCATCGATTTTATGATCGACAATATCATTATAGGTGCAGCCCGCGCCGCGCATGGCGACAGAACCAATCCAGAACAGGCCTGCATAATAAAGTGCTGTGCTCAGGCTGATGGGCATATCACCGCCAAAATAGCGATTGCCCGCTGCCATGGCCAAAGCCAGAGACCAAAGGCAGGGCCAGAGCAAAAGCCACCAGCCGATGGGGCGTTCCAGACGGGACAGGCGTGCAAAGGGGCGAAACCAGACAGGCAAATAATGATCGGCCCAATGGCCGCGCACGGCGTCCGCGACCCGGCCTTCGATCTCATCATCCGACTTGTTCTGTTGGGCTTGGTTGGTCATTGCTGCTGGCCTTTATGTCTTAATGCTTTTGGTGTGAACCAAGACCGCCTTTTCGTCAACCAACAAATGTCCCGCCGCTGATAAAGGCGCAAAAGACGCACAAATTGATGCCAATATGCGAGATATGGAGACTTGATTTTACCTTGCAGGCACGCTAGCAGACAGGCATCTTTTCTTTCTCGCTTTATCGTATATGCAAAGGGAAACTCCATGTCCGAGCGCCTGAATGTCCTTCTCATCGGCTCTGGTGGCCGCGAACATGCTCTGGCCTATGGCCTTAACAAATCTGACAAACTGGGCCAGCTGTATGTGGCACCGGGCAATGCTGGTCTTTTGCAAATCGCAACAAAGGCCGATGTGAGCGAGAGCGATCATCAGGCCGTGATCCAGTTTTGTCAGGATCAGGATATTTCCTTTGTGGTTGTTGGGCCGGAAGCGCCGCTGGTTGACGGTCTTTCTGACAGTTTGCGCGCAGCGGGCATTGATGTCTTTGGCCCCTCCAAAGAAGCGGCGCAACTGGAAGGCTCGAAAGGCTATACCAAAGATTTGTGTGCCGAATTTAACATTCCCACTGCCGCCTATGCCCGCTTTGATACGCAAAGCGAGGCCCTGTCCTATCTTGCAGACAATCCAGCCCCAATCGTGATCAAGGCTGATGGTTTGGCAGCTGGCAAAGGCGTCACCGTTGCCATGACCCAGCAAGAGGCCATTGAGGCGGTGAAAGACTGCTTTGACGGTGCCTTTGGTGAGGCTGGTGCAGAAGTGGTGATTGAAGCCTTTTTACAAGGAGAAGAGGCCAGCCTGTTTGCCCTTTGTGATGGCAAGACCGCTCTTCTTTTACCCTCTGCGCAAGATCACAAAGCCGTTGGCGAAGGGGATACCGGCCCCAATACCGGTGGCATGGGGGCCTATAGCCCTGCTCCGGTTATGACAAAAGACCTTACCGAGGATGTGCTGAACAAAATCATTCAGCCCACTTTGGATGGCATGGCCAGCCGGGGTGCGCCTTTTAGTGGGGTTTTGTTTCTGGGGCTTATGATCACCGATAAAGGGCCAGAGCTGATTGAATATAATGTGCGCTTTGGAGATCCTGAATGCCAGACATTGATGATGCGTCTGGAAAGCGATTTGCTGGAGCTGCTTCTGGCCTCTGCCCGTGGGGAGCTGGCTGGCAAAAGCATTAAGACCTCTGATGATGTTGTGATGAATGTGGTGATGGCGGCAAAGGGCTATCCGGGTTCCTATAGCAAGGGCACAGCCATTCATGGGCTCGCGGAGGCCAAAGCATTGGAGGGGGTCAAAATCTTCCATGCCGGCACCAAAATGGATGGCGATCAATTGGTGGCCAATGGTGGCCGTGTGCTTAATATTTGCGCTCGGGGTAAAAGCGTCACAGAGGCTCAGGCGCGCTGTTATGCCGCCATTGAAAAGCTGAATTGGGAGGATGGTTTCTGCCGCCGTGATATTGGCTGGCGGGCCATTGCCAGAGAAAATCAGGTCTAGGCTCAGGACTCATAAATCTAGTAATTTTCCTGTCTCATCGCCCAAGGGATCTTTGCCTTTGGGCGATTTTTTTGCGCTCTTTTTTTGGCCCGTCTGGCAATCCGATTTCCTTTGGCCAATTTTGTCTTTCAGACTGAATTTTATTCAGATTCAAGTCTTTAAAGAACTGAATCAAGTCTTTCATATTGTCTGTCACCTTTATGGAAAAGTGATTCACTTTTAACATTCAAGTATTTGATTTATCAATATATTTTATCTTTTTTAAAGTGATGATTCAGAGCGGAATTTTGCCCTTAAATATAGTATTTCCCATCGCTTGCCTGCACGGTTATCTCATTCTATTTGTGTGAGATACAAAGGCATGAGAATGGCTATCAGATCCTGTTGGCTTATTTATTCTTGCCATTGCCGTTGCCATTTCCATGGCCGTTACCATTTCCGTTGCCATTGCCGTGGCCGTTGCCATTGCCGTGGCCTAAATCGCGGTTGCTACGCTCCCGCTCTTCCGTCTGGTTGCCATTGTCGCGCTCGCGGTCTTGCCCGCGGTCATCGTTCCGCCCGCCATTGTTGCCACGGCCCCTTTCGTCTCTGTCGCGATTGCCTGCTGCATTGGATCTGTCAGATCTGCCGCCCGCTCGATTGGATGATCGGCTTTCTTTGGCCGCCTGCTGAATCTCACGCGCTTTTTCTGCCCGTTTTTGCTCGACTTTGGACAGAGCTTTGGCATGAGAGCCGGGTGTGAGTTCCTTACGGACCCCTTTTACCTTTTTCGTTGCAAAGAAAGACGGGACCACGGCCTGCGGTTTGCGTGTTTTCTTGATACCGGCCCGCTTTCCCGGCCCTGTGACAGACAGACCCGGTTTTTGGGTGTTGCTGCGGTCCAGACTGACAGTCTGCCCACGTGTCACATTTGTCTCTTCTCCGGTAAGAGAACTGGAAACGCCAACCTTGCCTGACGAGACGGAGACAGATGTTGTTTTCTCCTGAACGGCAACTGAAAATGTGGTGCCTTTCACCACGGCAACCAGATAGGGCGTTTTCACAGAGAAATGTTTCACATCTCTTTTATTCACGACCAGATTTAAAGTTCCCGTTTGCTGTAAAATCAGGGTTTGGCCGGGTTTGAGGTGATGTGCGTGGGGAATTGCCAGAATTGCATTTGGGCCGACCTGAATGCGCTCTTTGCCGCGCGTCAAAAGCAATCTAGCCCGTGATTTTGTTGACAGGGTCTGACCGGGCCTCAGAAGAGATCCTCTTGAAACCTTGATCGGTTTCATATTTTTTGCCGCAATCCATGCTTGACCGAAGATTTTTGCCACTCTCCATTCATGGCCGTCTTTTGCATGTACTGGAGAAAGCAAACAGAAACACACAAAAACACAAAGGATTGCTCTCAACGGCATGACATTACTCCAAACTCATCGTCATGTCTGTTTTTAGTCCAAAGCGATTAATATCTTTCTAACTGTAAATTTCCTCTTCCCAGCCCGTGAGCATCGCGAATCTATTCGCCTTGCCTTGCCTCTTTCTTTCCTGACAATCTTGGCGTATGAGTGGCGCAGACCAGACCGTAAAAGACTGACAAGGACCAGCCCGTGACCGATCCGATTGACGTGATGATTGACAGCCTTGGCGCAAGGGGGGATGGCATTGCCCATTATCAGGGCAAGGCCATATTCGTGCCTTATGCGCTTGCAGGTGAGCGCGTGCGCATCACCCCAAGAGGCGAGCGGGCCGAGCTGGAAGAGGTTGTTGTCTCAAGCGCAGATCGCATTGATCCTATCTGCCCGTTATTTGAACGATGTGGTGGATGTTCCATGCAACATCTGGCAAGCGAGCCATATCAGGTCTGGAAGGCAAATCTGGTGCAAGAGGCCCTTGCCTCTCGTGGGCTGGATGTGCCCTTGCGCCCCATGATCACCACCAAAGCCGGGGGGCGGCGGCGGGCTGTGCTGACCGCGCGGCTCATTGGTCGGCGTTTATTGTTCGGCTATCACGAAGCCAAGAGCAATCGCATTGTGGATGTCAATCATTGTCCCGTTCTGGTGCCCGAGCTTTCCAAGCTCTTGCCAAAGCTGGCCGATATCTTGCCGCTTTTCATGACCAAGAAAGGCGAAGCAAAAATTACCTTGTTGGCGACATCGTCGGGCATTGATGTCAGTCTGGATCATGTAAAGGATTTGAGCGGCGGGCAGTCTTATCTGAAGGCTGTGCAAATTGCCGAGGATCTTGATTTGGCCCGTCTGAGCGCCAATGGCGAGATTTTGCTGGAGCGAAGACCACCGCAGCTTGTTATGGGCCGGGCGCATGTTTCGCCACCACCCGGTGCTTTTACGCAAGCTGATGCAAGCGCAGAAGCTGCCATGGTTGATCTGGTGTTGGATGCTGTGGGCGATAAAAACAAACGTGTGATTGATCTGTTTTGCGGATCGGGCACCTTTGCCTTGCGTCTGGCCGAACGCGCCCCTGTCTGGGCGCTGGAAGGCGAAGAAGCGGCGCTGCAGGCTTTGGAAAAGGGCTGGCGGTTCGGTACCAATCTCAAAGGCATCAAAATTGAACGGCGCGATTTGTTTCGCAGGCCTGTTCTGGCCATGGAGATGAAAAAATTTGACGCCCTTGTCTTTGATCCCCCTCGCGCCGGAGCAAAGGCACAAGCTGAGGAAATTGCAAAATCCTCTATTCCCTGTGTGGTGGCCGTCTCTTGCAATCCCGGTACGCTGGCGCGCGATCTGCGCATTTTAGTCGATGGCGGCTATGAAATTGAAAGTGTGACGCCTGTTGATCAGTTTCTATTTTCTCCACATGTGGAATCTGTTGCCATCTTGCGCAAATGATCTGTGAGGAGAGCCATGCTCTGATCAGTTGCGTCTTGATCTTGTCACAAATGGTCTTATCTAGAATAGGGTAAGAAATTTTCTGGATAGGACAAGGCATTGGTAACAAGGCTCAAACAGGGACTGATCGTGGGTATGGCGATTTTTTTATTCGTCATTGGCCTTGCTTCTGTCTGGACGCCTGTGCCTGCTGGGGCCATTTTGATGGCCTTCGCCACCTTTTTGCTGATTGCCAATAGTCGTTCTGGACGCAATTTTGTGCGCCGGGTGCGCAAGCGCTTTTCGCTGATTGATCGGCAAATGATCTGGCTGGAAGATCGCAAGATCAACAAGGTCACTCGCGTTTTACGCACCACACGCCCGTTGATGAGCAGATTGCCAGCTGATTCGGACCAGCCGCCTGTTCAATAAGGTTCAATCAACCTTCTCCATCCCGTGCAAGCCGTCCGTTTATGATCTGGTCTTTTCTGAATGCAAATCTTCTCTTTTTCGCAGGCTCATCATGATCAAACCCATTGTTAAAGCCGCTCAGCTTCCGCTCACGCAAGAAGCTGCCTATTGTCTTTTTGTTGAGAAAATGGCGCTTTGGTGGCCTTTGCATACACGCTCTGTTAGTGCC
>JAOXSG010000139.1 GCA_025800105.1 Cohaesibacter sp.
CATCCCTGACAAACTCCGCCATCACTCAGCAGCAGCAGCAGCGTCCTCCTCATCATCATCATCATCTTCATCATCTTCATCATCATCATCCATCATCCATCATCCATCATTTTATCACCCTCAGGACCCTCAGGATATACCATTGAACAGGAAAGGTGTGCCTAGTGCATGAAATCATCAGAATTAGGTGCAGGACTGTTTTTTAAGAAGGTATGCCTAGTCGGCGTTCCATGGTGTTTTGGAAATACATGTTTAATGATCCATTTATTTGAGCTTTGGATCTATGTGTTTCATGCAATTTGTAAGATTTGGGGATCAGACATGTTGAAATCAATCATGATATATTCATTGCAAACCTCGGTGTTCCCATGACTTTTCATTCACGCTGACGAACACGATGACTTACATATACATTTGCTTTACATGGGTTCACATGTCAAGTAAGATTCCAACCAGAAGTGTGGGGTGGGATCTTGGGTTGTGGGGTGGGCAGCTGTGCCATTGGCGTGGGGTCAGTTCTTGTTTGTGGGGTCGTTTGGGTCTCGTTTGGGTCTCGTTTAGGTCTCGTTTGGGTCTCGTTTTTTCTTGGAATCTGCAAGCCTAGATGGTCGCGCTGGTTGGTCGGTTTGGTGGGTTGATAGGAAACTGTAGACTGAATATCTGCAGCA
>JAOXSG010000168.1 GCA_025800105.1 Cohaesibacter sp.
CATTTTGCTTAGAGCACATCCTTGAGCTGCATACACTGAAATAAATGGTACTGTACTGGGTCAAACTATAATGTACACTGAGGCTTGGCTAAGTTTGTGAATTGTCAGCACTGTAGAGCACTGCACCGTGAATGCAGGGGCCACCCAGTTGAAGCCCCGAAATCTCTTTCAAATTGTGACACAACTGCGAAGGTTACATCTTCATTTTATTTGTATTTCCCCAGTTCACAATTTATTTCATTCTATTTTGAAATGTTATATATTTTTGAGTTCCCACTCTTGATTCAACCCTCTCAAAATGTACTTGTAGCTATGCCATTTGCCATTTACTTGACACTGGACTTCACACTGGGTCACCTAGCAGGCAATGAGATCTGTCCTCCTTGATACTGAATTGCTTAGTAATATAAGATTGCAAACACTGGAACCTGTCAGTTCAATGTACACTCAAGATGACTTGTCTATTAATTTAGCACACTTACGATAGCAAAGATCGGCTCCTGGATAAAAAGAAAAAAAATGAAAAAAATACAGACAACTGAAAAGG
>JAOXSG010000179.1 GCA_025800105.1 Cohaesibacter sp.
TGTTGCCTTTGGTTTGCCCTTGACCTTCACCTTCGCCTTGGCCTTGGCCCGTGTCTTTTTGGCAGGGCATTTGGGCTTGTGTTTCTTGAGCAGCTGCTCGTCGGCCGCGATAAAAATTGTTAAGGGTTTGGGCCCCAAAAAACGTTTTGACCGAAAGTTTCGACCAAAAGTTTCGACCAAAAGTTTTGCCCGAAAATGCCCCTGTAAAATCTGTAAAATTTGGACCAAAAAGCCGTGAAACACCCAGGACAGACCAGAAAACACCAAACACGCCCAGAAATGCCCACAAACAGCCCGAAACACCCAGGAAAGGCCAGAAAACACCAAAGACGCCCAGAAGTGCCCACAAACAGCCCGAAACACCCAGGAAAGGCCAGAAAACACCAAAAACGCCAGAAATGCCAACAAACAGCCCGAAACCCCCAGAAAAGGCCAGAAAACACCAAAAACGCCCAGAAAAAGCCGCCCACAAATTCCAAAACACCCAGGAAAGACCAGAAAACATTAAAACCGCCAAGAAAACGCCGCCCAGAAAAGGCCCGAAACACCCAGGAAAGACGAGAAAACACCAAAAACGTCTAGAAATGCCCATAAAAGGCCCGAAACACCTAAAACACCCAGAAAAGGTCTGAAGTGCCCAGAAAAGGCCTAGAAAACAGCGAAACACATGGCAAGCACCAAGGCCTTGGGGCCAAGCATTGGCGGGCTGCGCCACAGCCATCAAGCCAGCCAACGAGATCTTTTTTTTAATAAGCCAACAACGTCCCACCAACCAGCGAGGCCCCATGCCTGCCTGACTGCCCGGCCCCATTTTAGCCAGCTCAAGGCAGCAGCGGGAACAAAGAATGACAACTTGTAAGACACATGTGAGCATGATGTTTGGTTTTGGTTGGGGTCTTTACTGGCAACTATACGAAGCAGGTGGCAACGTGACATATGCTTTGCAGTCCACTGCATATAGATAAGGCAATTCAGATTCCCCGCATAATGGCCCATGCTGCAACATACAAACAGCTTGACATGCAGGCGCGGTCTTTTTGCAATGATTTTGCGATGCATGCTGTGGTTTGAAAGGTTCTGCGCTGTGCGTACTGTACACTATCGATACAAGCAAGATCAGGACAGCCATGGGTCTGTACCAAAGGTTGGCGCCTTCGTTACCATGGTTGCCTTTCCGCTCACTGTTCTGCGCTTTGCGCGCTGTGCCACTGCCACATGAAGAACATACCCCAGCAAGCCTCATCCATGGACAGCATAGGTTTCATGCTCTACGAGTGAAGCTGCAAAGGCGGCTTCACTGATCACCCCCGGACCAGGCTTCATGGAATCCAGGAGGTAGATGTTGCCGTCAGCGCCCAGGAGATAAGCCACCCAATGCACGTTGCTCCAATTCTGAACAAATGGGCCTCCTGCCAAGACAGCCTCCTCATATGCCAGCACTCTGTTGTCGATGTCAAGCATGAAGCCCTTGGCAAATAAGGCCGTGTAGAGCACCTGTATGGAATACCAACCTCCGGCTTTGATATGTTCATGCCTCGCCTCATCAAGACCTCGCATTTCCTGTAAATAGGCCTGGGCTGCTGATTTCATGTCCGTTGGTCGGAAAATGGAGCCTTGCAAGGCATTGTTCAAAGCATGCATGCCGCAATGCGCTGCCCGTTGCCTTTGGAAGAATTCCGGCCTAGCCTCTGCTGAAGCCGGTGGTGGTGGGGACTCTGCTGGTGGCGGCAATGGTGGCAACGCTTCCGGGACTGGCATTGGATGGGCGCTGGCAGCTGGCTCTTCTGTGCGCTTGCGCTTGTTGCGCTTGTTGCGCTTGGGCTGCTGGCTTTGCTGGACGGCATTTCCGAGTAGAGGCCGGCTGGGTTGACTCTTGGGCCCAGCTGCTGCTTGGCTCTTTGGTGTTGCCTTTGGTTTGCCCTTGACCTTCACCTTCGCCTTGGCCTTGGCCCG
>JAOXSG010000181.1 GCA_025800105.1 Cohaesibacter sp.
GACAACAAAATCAACATGCATCCATATTATTGTTCGAACACAATGTTGTGATTTCTCGTAGGAATCAGAGGCAAAATTCTCACCAGCTATCATCCAAAAACTTCTGGACTGACCACACCGCAAACAAAATCACGGAGCGAAAACCGCGAATGATTGGCGGGCATATTTCGATTTGTTTGAACGCCGTTTTCGCTCAGGGCGAAGTATAAATCACGCCAACAAAATAAAATAACATAATTCGTTGTTACATGTATATAGTACTGACTTGCTCTTTTACAATGTATTTCTTTAATTTTACAAATCGGTAAACTTCGCTAACATGCTGGAATTGACAGCACCGGGTCAAACCAAAAGAGAGAGGAAATTTTGGCCTTCGAATTGGATTTGCGCGACTCGGCGCGACTCGCCGTTCAGTCCTCTAAACATGAACACATAAATCAAATGTTTCTTGTATCCAGCTCTCAGCTTTTGGATTTCTCTTCGCCGTTTTTCGGTTCCTCGAACCAAATGTCTTGATTGAAGTATGAATATCGGCCACGATTGCTCAAAGCT
>JAOXSG010000184.1 GCA_025800105.1 Cohaesibacter sp.
GGCACGGTGCACAAATTAGGGACCTTAAGCAACGGAGACGTTGACGTCCCGGAAGTCCTGGGTTCTCCTTATTGGTCCAAGCTTGCTCTTCGCCATGAAGAGGAAAACCCTTGTTTTGACATCACTAGCTTGACCCGATGCCGTCAAAACGTTTCAAAAGAAAAACAAATGACTTTCGGTGGACACCTGTGACGTCCGCGACGTCAACGTTGTCGTTGCTTAAGGTCCCTATTAGTGCTCGGGAACCAACAGGCTATGTTCAGACTGGTGTCCGTGCCCGGGCACTGGGCACGGGCGCCAAGTCTGAACAGGGCCTAAGTATATCAATGACTGAACCTCCGCACGGAAACTGCCTAAGATAGCCGTCTGTAAGCGGACTGACAGTCAGCTTTTCTTTGCAAGACTGTTTCGCCATTTCGCTCCCCGGAACGTCAGCTACCCAGGCTATTTAGGTTATGCCATGAACTTTGCGAATTCAGTTGCCTAAGGATGAGGCCCTGCCAGGGGGGGTTCCCGTGTCGCTTGTCTG
>JAOXSG010000219.1 GCA_025800105.1 Cohaesibacter sp.
TCGTAAATTCCTGAATCACGTAGCTTGTTCACGTCGTTTCCCGAATCACGTGCTGTGGGAAATGTTTTCTAAATATATCCTAGTTCTGACCATTTTTATCTGTTAATGGTTAACTATTGTAGTCAAGAAATTACAGAAACATCGAACAACAAGCTTTTTAAGTGTCATTGGCCCAAATAAACCATGGGCATTCGCATCCATTCACAGTTAATGTTTAAGTACCGCAAGGATTTTGGTTTGCCCATCGTTTTTCCCAACCCGTGAGGTCTTTGAGACCACGGAATTCACGGAATTTTGTCGGTGGAAATCACGAATCATGAACTACAGATAAAGAAAATCCCGCATCACAGCCGATACAGAATTCACGAATCACGGCTGGATTTTCTCTGTATTCCCGAATCACGAGCTCAATTTCTGCCGAATCCCGGATCACGCAGAACCCCTTCCAGACCCTGTTATGAGGCTGAACTTACCAGAGAAAAGAATTTCTATTTACTCTTAAACAAACCCG
>JAOXSG010000228.1 GCA_025800105.1 Cohaesibacter sp.
TGAGCACGATGTGTGAGCAAACTATGTGTGAGCACCCTATGTGTGACCACTCTCTGTCCATAGCATTGGAGAACACCGAAAAGTACGAGAATTACCACGAAAAATGAACATCGAAGAAGTTGAAGAGGCAAAAAAGTACGAAAATTTAAAGACGAAACCCGTTTTAGACCCTTTCAAGAGCACCGCAGATCACCGAAAAGAACATCGAAGAAGTTGAAGAGCCGGAAACCACGAAAATTTACAGACAAAAGCCGTCGGCGCCCGTCCGAGCCACCCGGAAACTACGAGAATTCACAGACGAAACGAACATGCAAGCACGAAAGCACGAAAATAGCGATGAAATCCGCGCGCCACCCGTCCGCCACCTCGATCTAGCCACCCGGCCTTTTACCATTACCGTAAGAACCCCAAGTGTTACCACACTGTTTGGGGAAATAAAGGATTTGTTATATTGAATTCCGAAATCTAAAAATAGTAATTTCAAACCAATATATATTAATAATGATTTATATAAATAAATATAAATATATAAATTATCAGAATAT
>JAOXSG010000242.1 GCA_025800105.1 Cohaesibacter sp.
GAATTGAAAAAGCAGTGATCTTCCATTCTGCGTCAACAGGTCCAGAGTCAGGATCGGCGCTTTTGCGTTCTTGAACCTGGCACTGTCAATGCCAAACGAAGAAGTGAGACCCACTCTTCTGACCCACGCTGTCAAGTTGCCAGTTCCAGCGAAGATCTCGATGACTATTGCCTCATGCAAAGGGCGGCCTTTCAAAGCCGCCAGTCTAGATAGTCAAGAACCCTTCTTCTTCATCTCCTCAGGCTTGTGGACCGAGCTGAAGGGATGAACTTCATAGCACTTGCAGCAAATATGCCTGCCTCTTGGACAGGTCTGGCCTGCTTCTGCTGCTGCACAACCCTCCAGGTTGTAGTTGAAGCATATAGGATTCCCTTGTTGATCCACCGGCTTTCCACCTCTGAGCAATGGTGGGACCCAAGTGGCGATGTGGCCTCCTTTCTTGCCCTTCTTTCCTTTTCCTTTGCCCTTACCTTTGGGATCTGCATGATCTGTCTGGTAAGGCGTAGGACGCTCAGTGTTGTTGTACTTCTGCTTCTCGACCATCGGCATCAGGTAGAAGGACACTTCGTAAGATTCTAAAACTTCTTTCAACTTGCTGTCCAAAGGCCTGACCCCAGCTGCATCCTTTCTAACATTAGTGCCCAATTCTGCCAGTTTTCCAAAGACTGCTTTGTCGGCACTGAGAACCTGAGCTAGTGTGGTGGCCCTGTAACCTGGAGGAGGCTCTCGTGCAAGATGTCTGAAAAGTGCATCTAGGTAGCGCTGAGAGGCCTCGAAAGAAATGAGGTCTGCGAATTCATATGCCAATGCTCTTCTCACAAAAGCCTGCTGCACTGCCAGTGATGAGTTCACTGTTGAATCTGGGATCGAGGTGCTGTCTCTTATCACCACGCCACCGCCTTCGATGACAAGTTGCTTGCCAACCTTTGCATTCATGATCTCAAACTCACGACTGATTGCCTTCTCTGGTGGAATGTGCTTGATGGCTCTGTTCTCGTACTGGTGCATGGTCTGCTCAAAAAGGGAAATTGCAGGCTCATTGACACCTTCTAGCAACAGACCTGTCACTTTGGCCTTCAGCGAAGCCAGCCTGGCTTCTTTCTCTGCAGATGGGATCTTCTTCGGGGTTGCTGTGTCAGAACCAGGAGCTTCAATGGCTGACTTCAACACTTGCAAAGTGAAAGCTTGGCTCTCAAAGACTAAGCGCTTCACTGATGCCACCTCTCCTACTGAGGGTCGGGAACCTGTCAGAGATTGGAGCTCCCGGACCAGCGCTGATTCATCCAAAGGAGATCCAGGCTGGCCCACCCAGTAGGCCATCTTACTCATAGTAACTAATCCATTGTTTTTCAATGCCAACAAGACTGTTGGTGGGACACCAATCTCATTCGCCCTGCTGTCCAACTGAGCTTCTGAGTCAATCAGAATCGACATTGCTTCCGACGGCTGGAAGAAAGATTAGAAAGACATGTGAGAGAATGGAAACAGATCTTGAGATGAAAGAGATTTGAATGAAAACTTGAAAAATTTGCTGCATCTCTGTCTTCGTCTCTTCATGAGACTAGATGGGCCTTCACGGCATTTCGGCATCATACCGATTTCATGATGGAGTCATACCATCTCATTTGACCGTCATGGTCTTTGCGCATCATGTGCATTTGACACAACATGCACATTATGCCAATACGTGTATAATACGTATGTAAACATGCATGTAGAGATACGTGTAGACGATGCAACGTCTGGCAAATCTTCAAGGAATCTTCCTTCAAGGATGATTGTTCACAACTGCAGCTGCAAAACACTCTAGCTGCTGTTTTTCACGAGCCATCGGACTGAGCTTGAGGCTTGACACTTGTCGGAGCCTTAAGGAATTTGGTCTTCGGCCACAAACCTCTTGCCTTTAAAGCATGAGGAGCATTTCAGGTCAGAACCACTGACCCATGGAATACTCATGTAATTTCCATTCAAGCCACGACCACAGTTGAAGAGCTTCTTCTCGTCAATTCTGCAGTCTGGCGACACTATGTGGACCACCTTTGTTCTTTTGTGTTTGAAGAATTCATCATCTTCACTGCTATCAATTGTATGAACCACATGTTTCGGGTCCACTCTCTCCGACACCATGTCCACACTTGACGAGTAGCTTTCATCTTCTGAGGTTTCAGAAGATTCGATCTCATCTTCTCCAACTTCCAAAGGCGGTTCATCCTTCACTTCGATCACCTTGTCGTCGTCCAGCTTTGCACGCTTCGCTTGGAGATTAAGGGTTGCTTGTTCATCTCCATGATTCTCCTTCAGCAGCATGCCTGACCTGGTATGGTCTGGCATAAACACTGACCTTCGGATGAGATCTATAGTTTCATCCAACTGTCTGAGAGGAAAGGACAGGAGGTCTCTCGAGTACAGCGGTCCTGCACCCTCCAGGGCTGACACATGCCGCCCAAGTATGTCTCTCACTTCTCTTGTTGCTCCGATCTTTGACATCCATGAGAGGCACGTGGCCTTGCAAGAGTGACTTGAGATGTTCCTCTTGAAGTCTCTGGGATGTCCAAGGCTGAGGCCAACCAGCGTGTCACTTCTGTAGACATCAAGGGCCTCTTCGACCAAAGAACTTTTCCATCTCTGACTTCCAGGGGAGCTGGCCAAAACGGGAAGTTCTCTTCGTTGTCATCTAGGCCAAGCTTCTCTCTTAAACTTTTGAACTTCAAAGCCCAAGGTTTTCCATCAATGCCTACAGCAGGGGCTACCACGGGCAATAATTTTGCCCTCTGGCCAGAGCGTCGTGCAGTTTTGTGGAACTTTGTCTGCAACTCGAGGTATCCGGTGCCATCGCCAGAGTCGCTCAGGTCATAGATGATTTTCTGGACATGGTTCAGGTCTGAAGCACGGCAACGTCCATAAATCATCATGAGGGTACATCCTGCTGCAAAACGATCTAGGTCAGGTTGTGACTCATCTTCCATTATGGCATGGAAGATTCGCACCTCCAGAACAGTCAGGGGATCTGCAGGGCACCATTCTGAGCCTTGAAGTAGCATAGCTTCTGAAAGGGCTTTGACCCTCACATCATCACACGCACTGATTGCACCTTTGAGACCAATCGTGTAGTGGGCGAACCTCAAGGCTTCCCGTAAGGATGAGGCTCTCGAAACATATCTTCCTGACTCTTTCAGCAGCTGGAAGTACTTGACCACTTCACCTGTTGACACAGGAAAAGGCTTCCCTGTTCCGTAGTCAAAGACGAAGGCAGCGTACAAAAGAAGTGCACTCGCCCTTTTGTTCACTGTGTTTGGAGCTTTCATTGAGAAGGCCGCCTCCAGCCAGTCGATGATCTCCTTCTCCATGTCTTGGCTGGACAAACCTTCAGCCAAGTGCGAACCCAGTTCAAAACCTTTTGGGTTCATCAAGATCAGTTTGCAGAACTTGTCCACGGCCACCTTCATGCTGGCCTTTCGGTTCTCCAAAAAGTCTATGTCCTTGATGTTGCATACCACATGAAGAAAGGACGGCACGATGGGTTGATTTCGATTCTTCGGCTTGACCACCTCTGCTATTTCAGCTGTGCCTGTGTGAGGCTGTCTTTGCCATTCACCAGCGAATGCATCCAGCCCTTTCGGTAGGGCATCTATGCTTTGGCTCTTGGCAAACAGCTGATTCATAGGTCCCCTTTCCCACGGCTGTGAGAAAGGTGAAGCAATTCCAACATCAGAAGTGGCACTCGTCAAAGTATCTACGAATTCCAACCCAGTCAAAAATGCCTCGACTCTTCCTGAAGACTCGGCGGAGTTGTGACTCTGTGGCTCTACATGGCGATCTTCAAATTCAGGTGTGTGCTCTCCAAGCCCCCAAGTTTCGTCATTGTCAGCTTCGAAGGGGTCTTCACAGGACGGGGCTGCTTCTTCAAGAAACGGATGACCAGCGTTGAAAACTGGATCTAGGAAACCATCCCATCCATCTTCCATCGCAAACCCCCCCTAAGCTTGCACTACACAAAAATGGGGGCTCCCTCCCCCCACACCCTGAGCACACATAGCTACGCAAATAATGCGTTCGACTGCGTCTCTCTACCTATATATATGCTGCATCTGTCGTATCTGCTGTACATATCTATCCATGCATTTATGTATCTATTTCTCAAGGTATTTAATACAGTATTGATTTATTATGGCTCCCCACATACCTCCTGAAAAGGAATTTGGAATGTGTTGCATATCAAAGGCGTAGGTCTGCGTCAAATTGTTGATTTCTTTACTGAACCGTTTCTTATTGAAATGCATCAATCGTATTTACCTGATTGTTTGATAGTGTTTCTTTCTCCCTCGTTTGACATGCATTACATGTCCACACATTATATCTCCAATTTCCTCCAACTGTTCTGGGGGCACTGTTTTGGACCAATCAGACAGGCTCTCATTACCTCGCCAAGAAACAAAGAACGGCGCTCGCGAATGCGTGCG
>JAOXSG010000256.1 GCA_025800105.1 Cohaesibacter sp.
GTGTTGCTTCAAAAAGCTACAAAAGCTTCGCATTAATATAAGTCCACAAATAATGGTTTAGTTTTGTTACCAAAGACTAAGGCTCCTTTCAGACTTGAAGCCCGTGCCCGGGGTGGCACCATTGTGAATATAGCCTAACTCCAAATTTGCCGCCAATTTCACCATAGTGAAGACCTTCTCCTGGTGGTTTGTGAAGATGTTCGGTTCGGAGCACTGGCGTGTCTGAACACCGTCCATTTTAGTGCCCGGCCACCAGTCTGAACATAGCCTTTTATTGATGCCCGAGCACAAATTTGCGCACCCTACCCGGGTACGGGCACTAGCTCCAGAGGTAGTCAGCTCGGGCACGGGTTCTTGTCTGAACAGTTTTCGTCAGTGCCCGCTGTATTTACTTTCTCAAAAGTTGCTGAAGCTATAACTCCAAAGTTGTCGCCGATATCTCGATGGTTAATACCTTTTCTTAGTTGTATACGAACACGTTTAGTTCAGAGCAACGTGGCGTGTCTGAAAAACGTCCATTTTAGTGTCCGAGCAGTGTGCTCGGGTACAGGCTCCAAGTCTGAACGGAGCCTAAGTTGCTACTGTTCAAAAAATC
>JAOXSG010000260.1 GCA_025800105.1 Cohaesibacter sp.
GGGAGC
Source organism: Cohaesibacter sp. (assembly GCA_025800105.1). Lineage (GTDB taxonomy): Bacteria > Pseudomonadota > Alphaproteobacteria > Rhizobiales > Cohaesibacteraceae > Cohaesibacter. The sequence continues at coordinate 7 of JAOXSG010000260.1, forward strand.
AACTTCCCATACATTCTCTTAAATGAAATCCAAACGATGTTCTCACAACTTGCAAAGCAATCATCGAGGCAATAGCCAGCGGTTTTTTAAAATGCTAATGAGCAGATTCATTAATCTCCGTCGTCTTCCCGGCCAAAATGAACTGAATGGCATTGGATCGTGTGAGAAACGCCAACGAAAACGTCGCATGGAAAATTTTACTTCAATGAATCTATAACGACCGTACTCAAGTTTAGATAAAGAAAGGAAAATGCACAGCCGTATCAACGTTCTCCATAAAACTTTAAATTTATTTATCTCACGACGTTGTTGTTTGCAGAGGTACCAAAATGTAAAAAGCACAAAACACTTGCTGCACGCCGCGATGTGCTCACTGGACTAATTTGCAAGTTGTGAGAACATCGTTTCTCGGTCCCAGGCCTTTTTGCTTCCCCCCCCCCCCGCCCCCCTTGTTGGTTACTATTGCCAAAAAAAAAAATTCACAACGCTTTATTGGTATTTGGGTAAAATCTCTAATTTGTT
>JAOXSG010000140.1 GCA_025800105.1 Cohaesibacter sp.
CGCTCATGACCACTCGCGTGATAAGCTTGCCCGGTCGAATAGACAAAGACAACAGTTAAGTGTCATCAGGAGCCATAATTGGGGACGGAGACCGTAACTAGGTATCATTTTCAATAATGGGGTTGTCGCTATCGAAAAAGACAAATGTGCTATTTTTAGCCAAAATTGCGCCATACGCGCGTGACGACCGCGCGTGTATTTGCTAGGATCGCGCGAGGAGAAATTGAATTTTTGTTTGGCCGGTTCAAAATGGCGTCCAAATTTTTTAGTTTTGATTTGGCTTATCTCCTCAGTGCATATTTTACTGTTATAAATTCCTCCACAGTGAAGACTAAAACTTGAAAGACGCTAAGGGGAAGTTACAAAAAAAGCCTACTCATCACATGACTCTCATAAAAAGGCGCCAAAACTGTTGCGCTGTCCGCCGCGCTGTGCCGCTTGCTGTTGAATGAATGAATGAAACTTGCAAAGGACCGAAACTGAAAAGTTTATACTCCAAACTGCGAG
>JAOXSG010000290.1 GCA_025800105.1 Cohaesibacter sp.
TGGGGCAGTGTCGCTGGCTGCCCTGTTTGCCGGTGATGCATTTTCGCGTGCTGGTGGGGTCTGGTCTGATTTTACCTGATCCATTTCCCGTTCAAATTTGCGCGCATTGTCGCTGGATGATTGGCTTTTGACAGGCCAATTGTCCTTGGATGGTGTGGATTTCTCCACGGCAGACAGAACAGAATAATGGGCGACCATTTTTTTCCTCACAAATGCATTCAGCTCTCTTCTATTCAAGGATCATGCCAAGTTTGCTTTTTGAAAGAATGCCGGATTTTTGCCGATTTGGGTGGCCGTCAAAGTTGGTTCCATGCTGCCAAATGGTGAAAAACTGCCTGCATGGGGTAAATCTTGCCGGGTGATTTGTGATTTTTTGCCTCAAATTTGCAGTTTGGGGTTTGGTCTTTTGGAACAATACCTATATAAAGACTTCAAAAGAGCCGACAGATTGGATGAGACCATTCCAATTCCAGCAGTCAAGGGCCAGTGCTGTTGTCGGTGAACCGAGAGATGGAATCTGTTTATGCTAAACAGTCTTGATTTACCTGGTCGCCCAGAAGATACTCGTGTTGTTGTTGCCATGTCTGGCGGAGTTGATAGCTCTGTGACGGCTGCTTTGCTGAAACAACAAGGGTATGATGTGATTGGCGTCACCTTACAGCTTTACGACCATGGCAAAGCCATGCATCGGGCGGGTGCCTGTTGTGCAGGGCAAGATATTCAGGATGCGCGGCGCGTTGCCGAGCAATTGGATATTCCCCATTATGTGCTGGATTATGAGAGCCGGTTTAAGGAAGCGGTGATTGATCGCTTTGCCGAGAGCTATCTGGCGGGGGAGACCCCTGTGCCTTGTGTTGCCTGTAACCAGACGGTGAAATTTCAAGATCTGCTGGAAACGGCCAAGGAATTTGGTGCCGATGTTATGGCAACCGGGCACTATATTACCTCGCGTCAGAAAGGCAATCGCCGGGTTTTGTATCGCCCGACAGATGAAGACCGCGATCAAAGCTATTTTCTGTTTGCAACCACACAGGAACAGATTGATTTTCTGCGTTTTCCTCTTGGTGGTATGCCAAAGCCGGAAGCGCGTGCGCTGGCACGTGAATTGGGTTTGAGCGTTGCGGACAAGCAGGATAGTCAGGATATTTGTTTTGTGCCGACGGGCAAATATACCGATGTGATTGAGCGCCTGCATCCGGGAGCGGCAGAGCCGGGGGATATTGTTCATATTGATGGGCGTGTTCTGGGCCAGCATAAAGGCATTATTCGCTATACGGTTGGTCAGCGGCGCGGGCTTGGCATTTCTGCCGGTGAGCCTTTGTTTGTGGTCAAACTGGATGCCGAGAATAAACGGGTGATTGTTGGACCACGGGATGCTTTGGCGACCCGTCGTCTGAAATTGCGTGAGGTGAATTGGCTTGGCCCTATGGATTTGTCTGAAATTCCTGAAACGGGTTTGGAAATTTACGCCAAGGTGCGCTCTACCCGTCCGCCCAAAGCCGCTTTGCTGCATGTTATGGCAGATGGCAGCTTTGAAGTGGAATTGCTGGATGGGGAAGAAGGTGTAGCACCGGGGCAGGCTTGCGTCTTTTATGATGGCATTGATCAGGAAGCTGAATTGTGGGGTGGGGGCTGGATTGCCAGCACCCAGTCTGTTGCCCAGATCGCTCGTCCGTCTGTGTCGCAGTCCGCTGCCACGCTTTGACAGAGTGTCAAAATTTATCGATATAAAAAGCCGGGCTTGTCCCGGCTTTTTGCTTTTTGCTTTTTGCTTTTTGCTTTGAGTTTTAATCGGGGTTTCCGGGCTCTGTTTGGTGGTCAAGGTCTTTTAGTGTGACAATGCGATTGCCCCGCAAATCATTGGCGCAGACGAGAAACCCGCGCTCTTCCATATAAGTGAGCAACCAGCGGGCGCGTCCCGGTGAGCGGGTGCCGTAAGCGGTGGCCAGTTCAATATTGGTGGGGCAAGGTTTTTTGCCAATGGCGGCTTTTGCCAGCACCAGATAGACGCCGCGCATTTCTTCGGGCAATTGTTCGGCAATGATGGTTGCCTGTTGCCAGAGATTTTCGTCCAGCTCTTCTTCCTGTGTGTCCAGCTTGGCACGGGCCACGGATAGAAGCTGGCGAAATTCCTGCAATTCGGGGATTGTTTTGAGCTGTTTGTTGATGCGACAGCGCACCTGAAAATCCTGATAGAGAACCGAGATGGGCTGAAAGGCGGCTTCTTCCTCTTCCAGCAAATCGCTCAGAATGGTTTGCAGGATTTCCTCTCGCTCTTGCTGGCTGATGCCCGGATCAAGATCCAATTGTGGGTCTGGCTCGTCGGGGAATTTGGCTTCCATGCGCAAATGGGCCAGCTGTTGCAGCACTTCTGCTGTTGTCTGGGCCGGGGCGTGCAGGGCTGGGCCGGGTTCATTGTCCGTGCCCGGCTTGAACAACAGATCGTCCAGATTTTCTGTTGGGCGCTCTGGCAGCGGCATCAATTTGGGGCTGGTTGAGCGGGCGCTGGTTTCAACGGCTCCGATTTTGACGGTTTCGGAGCGCCGATAAAGTGCTGGGCCAAGGGCGACAAAATGGCCGCGATCGAGATTTCTAAATGTTTCTGCTTGTCTGCGTTCCATGCCAAGCAGATCGGAGGCGCGGGCCATATCAATATCGAGAAAGGTGCGCCCCATCAAAAAGTTAGAGGCTTCGGCGGCAACATTCTTGGCCAATTTTGCCAGACGCTGTGTAGCAATGATGCCGGCCAAGCCTCTTTTGCGGCCACGGCACATCAAATTGGTCATGGCACCCAAAGACATGCGGCGGGCTTCTTCGCTGACTTCGCCGCCAGCTGCGGGGGCAAAAAGCTGGGCCTCATCCACAACCACAAGGGCGGGATACCAATAATCGCGATCGATATCGAACAGGCCGTTTAAAAAGGCACTGGCGGCGCGCATCTGGCGGTCGGCATCCAGCCCTTCCAGATTGAGAACCGCAGAAATGCGATGCTGACGGACGCGGGCGGCAATCATGGTTAAATCGCGCTCTGTTCCAACGGCGTCGACAATTGCATGACCAAATTTTTCGGCCAAGGTGACAAAATCGCCTTCAGGGTCAATCACAATTTGTTGCACCCATGGGGCGCTTTGTTCCAGAATGCGGCGCAAAAGATGGGATTTGCCCGAGCCGGAATTGCCCTGTACCAGCAAGCGTGTGGCCAGCAATTCTTCCAGATCCATTTCTGCCGGTTGTCCCAGTTTCATGGTGCCGAGATTGATGCTGACTGTCATTGTGGTACGGATTTCCCTATTGGTTGCTGGCAGGGCAAGGTCTCTGATTCGCAGGCTTTAAGGAAGTCTGCAAAGCGTCAATCCAGCGGACTCTCACATATCTTTGCCTTTGTGCTGCGCAAGAAACGGGTGGGGGCTTTGGTTCTTATTTGCTATTGCAAAGTTTTTACTAGGTTGAGGCAAGCGGATGACAATCAGACATTGGGGCTTATTGATTTTACTGGCCTTGCTATGGGGCGGGGCCTTTTTCTTTGTTAAAATCAGCGTTATGGAATTGCCTGTTCTGGTGATTGTGTTTTGCCGGGTTGCTTTGGCCGCTTTGGCACTTGTGGCATATGTGCTGATTAGCGGGCGCGCACTTCCCAAGGCCCTCTCGGTCTGGATTGCTTTTCTGGTTATGGGCTTTTTGAACAATGTGGTGCCGTTTTCGCTGATTGTATGGGGGCAGCAATCTCTTTCTTCCGGTCTTGCGGCTATTTTGAACGGCACCACACCTATTTTTACCATGCTGATTGCTGGGTTTCTTCTGGTTGATGAAAAACTGACCCTGAATAAGAGTGTTGGGGCTGTCATTGGCTTGTTGGGGGTGGTGATGATTTCCGGGCCGGAAGCCTTGATGCAGAGCAGCGGCACTTTGTGGGCGCAATTGGCCATTTTGGGCGCGGCTTTTTCTTATGGCTGTGCTGCGGTTTATGCGCGGCGCTTTCGTGCGATGGGGGTGGAGCCTGTGATCGGGGCGATGGGCCAGTTATGCGCTTCTAGCCTTATGCTGTTGCCAGTGATGCTGATTTTTACGTCCGATGATGGCTTTGCCATGCCCTCGCTTGGCGTGGGGGTGAGCCTGATATGTCTGGCGGTTTTTTGCACCGCTTGGGCCTATATTCTCTATTTTCGGCTGTTGCATGAGGCAGGGGCCACCAATGCTTCTTTGGTGACCTTATTGATCCCGCTTTTTGCGTTGCTGCTTGGTGGGCTGTTTTTGGGAGAAGGGCTGACGCTCACGCATGGCATTGGTATGGGGTTGATCAGCGCTGGCCTGCTCTGTGTGGATGGTCGTCTCTTTAGGTTTTTACGTTCTCAATCCTAATATTTAGCCTGCTGTTTGCGAATGGCGGCGGCTTTTTTCTCGACCTCTACCGCATCGCGCAGGGTCTTGACGCCGCTTGCCTCCAGCAAATCAATCAGACGCAGCAAGACCTCTGCGGTGGCAAGCGAATCGCCCAATGCGGTATGGCGGACTTCTGGTGGGATCTCGATGCCAAATTGCTCGGCCAAGGTGTCCAATGTCAGGCTAGCTGTTTGACCTTGCAAATGGGCGGCCAGCAAGACTGTATCCAGCACTGGATTGGTGAAAGCAAGGCCGGTTTGTTTTTCCTTCAACGACAGGAATTTCATATCAAAGGCGGCATTGTGAGCCACAAGCACAGCGTCACTGACAAATTTATGGAATTTGGGCAAGACCTCTTCAACGGGTGGAGCCTCTGCCACCATATCGTTGGTGATATGATGGATGGCTGTGGAGGCGGCTGGGATTGAGCGTCCGGGATGGATATAGTGATCGAAGCTCTCTCCACGCATGATGCGGCCATTGACAATGCGCACACCGGCAATGGAAATCATTTCATCGCCATTTGATGGTTCAAGGCCTGTGGTCTCTGTATCAAAGACCACATAGGTGAGTGCGCGCAAAGGGGTGTCCTGCACTTCTGCCAGATTGGTGCGCTCCATCAGATCAAAGTCATAGAAATCAAGGCGCTCTGGAATGATTTCGCGCTCGATTTCCATATCATCTTCGTGATGGTCGCGGGCAGGGGCGAGGGGAAGGCGCACATGCACCATATCGTCAGGGGTTTTGGTGCTCCAGAAATCGGTTTTGTGACGATCCAGCACATCGCGGCCTGTAATTTCGCCCAAATCTGCATCCAGGGGTTCATCCAGCCAGCTATCAATTTGCGACATGGTGACCATCTCGCCATGCCAGTATAGATCGATATAGATTTTGCGGCCCGTGCGGTTGGCCGACAGCTGAAAGACGCGCAGGCCCGTATGGCTTGCAACTTTGCGCATGATGAATTCTACCAGCTCGACAATGGTGACGCTATCGCAATGTAGCCAAACGGGCGTGCCGACAAATTCGCATGTCAAGGTCAGATCTTCTGAAGCATTGCGGCGCAGGATGCAGTTGAAAAGCGAAGAGGAATAGACATCGGACATGGGCCATGCCCCAGCCATCAATTGATGGGATTTTGTGTCCATTGCTTCGATGCTGGCAGAAAGCGAGTGAGTTTCGCGCACCAGCAGCGTCTCGAAATGTTTGCGGGTGTCTGCATCAAAGTCGAAGTCCCCTGCCAGCATTTCTGCGGTTGCCTGCAAATTGGCGGCCGGGTGACGCAGCTCAATCATGGCTTGGTGGAGCAGGCGGTCTCTTTCGACATTTTCTGCCAATTGATTGGTGATGTCTTCAAAGGTGACGATGAAGCCGGTCGCCTGTGTTTCCTCGCTGTTGATGATCAGGGTTATTCTGCCTTGCAAGGTATGTTTGCCATCCGCTGTTGCGCCAATGATCAGGGCCGAGAGGCCTTCTTTATGGCGTTTGTGGCGGCCTTCTTCAAAGCGGTTATGCAGCCGATCCAGTGCATGGCGAAAGGGGGCGGCGGAGACAACGGAATAGAGCGTGCGTCCCAGACCCAAATCGCCCGATACATGCAGGATTTGCAGGGCCTTGCGATTATAAAGCAGGATCTTGTTTTCCAGATTGCAGATGAGCACGCCCTGATCCAGATCGTGCAAGATGGTTTCCAGACGTCGCTTTTGGCGATTGGCCAGAGCGGTTGCTTCTGTGACCTGTTTTTCGGTTTCTTCGCGTGCTTCGACTAGGGCTTGCGAGATTTCACGAATGGCGGGATTGAGAAATCCCAGATATTTGCCGGTCTCACTGTCGAGATCCTGTTGTGCGCCCGCATGAACCAGCGTGCGGACATCCTTGACCATCATATCAATGGGGTTGGCGACGTTGAGATCGAACTTTTGCCAGACATATCCGTTGAGCAACAGAATGGCAAAGCAGGACATGCCGCCAAACAAAACAAGGTGAGGCGTGGCATCAGCACCAATGCGGCCAAGAGCAAAGGAGAGGGCGGCAATGATGATGGCGCAGGAACCAAGGCCGATGAAGGCAAAAAACAGAAAAATGCGTAGCCGCAGGCTCAGGCGCTCAATCATGATGCTTTATCTTTGCAAGGTCAGGGGCAAGGGATGTTGGTGCTTTTGCCAATGTTGATGGAAAAGCAATGGGCCACAAATGGGTCACATATGACAGGATAGAGGGTGAGGCAAAGTGTGCCTCTCCCTGCACAGTTATCGTTATGCCTGTGCCAGAATATCCTTGACCGTTTTGGTCACTGCGCCCAGTGAGAAAGGTTTGGTCAGATAGGCGTTTGCGCCCATGGCCATGCCTTTTTCGATTTCGATATCACGGCTGCGGGCACTCATCATAACAATTTTGATATTCTGTGTTGTGGCGTTGGCGCGCAGAGCCTGACAAATCTCATAGCCATCCTTATGGGGAAGGGAGACATCCAGCAAAATCAGGTCCGGGTGTGTTTGATCAACACAATCAATTGCCTCATTGCCATCATGCGCGGTTGCAACATTATAGCCTTCGGCTTTCATCAAATGTTCTAATGCGAAATTAATGGATGTTTCGTCATCCACCACCAAAATAGATTTGGTCATAACGGCGCTCCTCCCAGATGCCAAATATGCCAATATTTTTCTTAAAAGGTCTTTATGGTTTCAAAAGATCCTTGGTCTTGTGATCCTTTTATGCGCTCAGTATGCGTTTTTTTTATGCGAAATGCTATTGGTCATTGCGCCTAGGATGAAGCCCTTATACGCGCCTTTTGGCGGGCTTTTCCCTGCCTTATTTGCAGGCGGTCTCATGCCAGCCTTGGGGCATATCCAGCCATTTGGTTTTTGTCTGTAAATCTGTTGCGGTCAGGGAGAGATCGGGGGTGACGTCCGCGCGTTTGTTATTGATGCAATCAAACAATTGGTCACGTTGGCCATTTGGGGCATCGCGGGCAATGATATGCAAGGTGCCGAGTTTGACGCCGGGTAATTTGTCATGCTCTTTGAGGGTGGCCGCTTCCAGCGCGATGAAGCGATCTGTGCGCGGAATGACATAGGAGAGCGGTTGCAGCAGGCTTTTTCCTTCAAAGGTGGAGACAACAACGAGGTCACCTTCAAAATCTGCTGTTGCGCGGGAAAACCAGCCATAATCCAAAAAGACCTGAAACAGGATCATCACCACACCGGCCGCTGCTGGAATGGCGGCTTTTGGGCGCGGGATGCGCAGGATATATTTATAAGCCAGAATGATCATGCCTGCGGCACCGATACCCGCTACAAACGTGCCTAAAAGATTGAAAAGCATAAAATGTCTCCGGCTTGATCAATAGGGCCCTTTAAGATGTCAAAATAGGGCAGCGCCAGATAGCTTTAGCAATCTGACGCTTTGCTGTCCAACTGAAAAGACTTAGCTTTTCTGACTATGTATGATCCTGAGCCTAGATATTGGCACCCTGATTGTGACCAAGGGCGGATTGCATGGTTTTGATGACGATGAAGGCATCTTTCAAATGGTTGCGTTCCAATTCGGATAAAATGGCTGGTGGCATGAAATTGTCCGGTTTTTGCCCATCGCGGATCTGTTTGGCCTGATGTTCGAGCCGCATATTGGCAATCAGATCGTAAGCATCGATCAAATCGCCTGCGCCAGAAGCGCTGAGGGCTTTGGCATCGCGTGCCAGATGCAGGCGTTCGCGGGTGTTGGCATTTTCGATTGCTGCTTCTAAAGCATAGGCGCGGCCAAGATCGACGATGGGGACAACGCCATTATGTTTTAAATCCAGCGTGTCTTTATGTTCGCCCTTTTTGATCAGGGCAAAGCCGCGAAAGAGATTGAGCGGCGGTGTATGGCTGAGGGAATTGGAAATCATATGGGCGCGGAAGATGGAATTTTTGCGCGCTTTTTCCAAGGTTTGTTGATACATGCCGTCAAAAAGCTGCTCATCGCCGGTGATGGGGCGCAAGTCAAACATGACGCTGGCGAGCATTTGGGCCATGGGGTCGGGTTTGTCGATCCATTGATCAAAATAGCTGCGCCAGATTTTGGCCGGCTGGCACCAGCGTGGATTGGTCGCCATCATATCACCGGGACAATAGAAATAACCGCAGGCATCCAGACCATCCGAGACATATTGGGCAAAGTCTTTGAAATAGCTGCCATGGTCTGCTTCGTTATAGCTGTCATCCAGAATGAGGCAATTGTCCTGATCCGAGACGCCGGTTTGTTCCTGTCGTCCTTGCGAGCCACAGGCCAGCCAGAGATAGGGAATGGGGGCGGGGCCGAATTTTTCTTCTGCCATTGTGACAAGGCGGCGGGTCAGTGTATCTGTCACATTGGTGATGATGCGGCCAATATTATGGGCGTCAACCCCGGAACCAACCAGTTGAGCCAGCATTTGCGGGGTTTTGGAGACGATATCACTGAGCGCTTCAAAGCTGGTTTGGCGGCTTATATCACGAATGATGAAGGGGGCAGAGACCGCTTGCTGGCGCACCAGATTGGTGTTGGTCAGGATGCCAACCAATTTTCCATTGTCAACCACAGGCAAATGGGTATGGGCGCGTTCCATCATGACCATTAGAGCGTCAAAGCCCAAGGCGTCTGGCCCCAAGGTGAAAGGATTTGGCGTCATAACATCGGCGACAGAGGTGTCTGCCGGGCGTCCGCTTGCCACGACCCGGTGGCTGAGATCGCCTGTTGTCAAAATGCCTGTCAGTTTTTCAGCCTCGGAAATCAGGACGCAGGAAATGTTTTTCTCGCGCATGATTTTTGCCGCATCCATCACTGTGGCGGTTGGGGGGATCGTAATGGGATTGGGGGTCATCAGATTGCCGATGGAGACGGAAATCAGGCTGGTGGTGGAATCGGCTGTCTCGCTGGATGCTGGCGTTTTTCTGGCCAGTGAGCTGTCAAAGAAAGAATGGAAAGAGGGATAGCTTTTGATCAGCTTTTGAAAATCTTTGTTTGGCAGAAGAAAGAGCGTGCTGTCTTCACTGGCAATGGCTCTGTTGGGGGCTTTGCCGTCAGATAGAAGGGCCCGTTCGCCAAAGCAATTGCCGATATTGAGATGCAGCAGCAGGTTGCCTTCTGGGGTGATGAGATCAATGGCGCCTTTTTCGATCAGATAGAGGCCGGATACTGGCTCGCCAACATCGCAAATGGCTTGACCTTTGGCAATGTCGATGGTCTGGATTCTGGTGGCCAGATCTTCCAAAAGGTCAAAGGGCAAGATGTCGAATGGATGGCGATGTGAAGCGAAATCTGCAAAGGCGGCAAGTGTCATGCCAAACTCCCCGGTGATCAAATGTAACGGGATTGTCTGGTGCGATCCGTTAAATTGTCATTGATACAGGTCACAGAGGCGCGCACAAATTTTGCAAAGCGCAAAATAGAGGCACATTTTCTTTGATTTGCCCTTGCGTCCTGTTTGTAACCATTAGGCTCAGGACCCATTAATTTTGCACATTCTGCGAGAGCATTTTTGCGCAATGGCAAGGAGGAAAATCGCGACAATGTGGTTCATTTTCAAGATTTTACGACACAGTCATTGCACAAAAATGCCTCGCCCTTCGGGTTTGTCTTGAAGCACTCATCTATCGAACCAAGAGCTGCAAAAAGGGAACCACCCTTATTTTACTCTTAGTTCTTCTATCTGAATGCTTCAAGACAAACAGAATTGGCTAAATTAATGAGTCCTGAGCCTAGGACTGATACCAACGGTATGAGTGTTCTATGAAAAAGAAAAAGCCCGGTCGAAAGACCGGGCTTTTCAGATTTGTCAGGATGCGATGATCTTAGTGATCTACCGCTGCACCGGCACCAGATGGAACACGGATGCTTTCTACCAGATCCTGGATTTCCTGTGGTGGCTCTTCGGTCGCATTGGATACGATATAAGCCACTGCAAAGTTGATCAGAGCACCGATTGCACCAAAGGCTTCTGGAGCGATGCCCAGGAAGTGGTTTGCGGTGGTGTTTGGCAGCATTGCAGTGCCAGGAATGAAGAACCAGCCTTTATATGTGAAGATATAAAGCAGGGTGGACAGGATACCGGCGATCATGCCCAAGGTTGCACCCTTGGAGTTGATGCGCTTGGAGAAAATGCCCATCATCAGAGCCGGGAAGATGGAAGATGCTGCGAGACCGAAGGCCAGTGCCACCACCTGAGCTGCAAAGCCCGGAGGATTGAGGCCAAGCCATGCGGCGATTGCAATGGCAACACCCATGGAAATACGGGCCCACATCAGCTCTTGCTTCTCGGAAATATCCGGGGTGAAGGTGCCTTTCATCAGATCGTGCGATACAGCGGAAGAGATCGCCATCAGAAGGCCAGCAGCGGTTGACAGAGCGGCAGCAAGACCACCAGCAGCCACCAGAGCAATCACCCAGTTCGGCAGCTTGGCAATTTCTGGGTTGGCCAGAACCATGATGTCACGGTCCACTTTCAACTCGTTGCCTTTCCAGCCAAATTCTTCAGCTTTTGCTTTGAAAGCTTCGGATTTGTCATTGTAATACTGGATGCGGCCATCGCCATTTTTGTCGTCAAACTTCAGAAGACCTGTGGTTTCCCAGTTTTTGAACCAATCCGGGCGCTGCTCATATTGCAGGTTGCCATCTGGGGCACCAACTGTACCGGTCTGGATGGTGTCCATCAGGTTCAGACGAGCCATTGCGCCAACGCCGGGAGCGGTGGTGTAGAGGATCGCGATGAAGACCAGAGCCCAACCAGCAGACCAACGCGCGTCAGATACTTTTGGTACGGTGAAGAAGCGAATGATCACGTGTGGCAGACCAGCCGTACCGATCATCAGGGACATGGTATACATGAACATGTTGAGCGGGTTGGAGGCTTGGGCCGTATATTCTTTAAAGCCGAGATCTGTCACAATCTGATCAAGCTTGGTCAGAAGTGGCGTGCCAGAAGCTGCATGATCACCAAACAGGCCGATCTGTGGCAAGAAGGTGCCGGTCAGCTCCATGGAGATGAAGACAGCTGGTACGGTGTAAGCCAGAATAAGAACGCAATATTGAGCGATCTGGGTGTAGGTGATGCCTTTCATGCCGCCTTGCACAGCATAAAGGAACACGATGCCGGTGCCAATCAACAGGCCGGTGGATGCGTCCACTTCGAGGAAGCGGGAGAAAGCAACACCAACGCCTTTCATCTGGCCGATCACGTAAGTGATGGAGCAGACGATCAGGCAGATAACGGCAACGATGCGTGCGGTTGAGGAATAGAAGCGGTCACCGATAAATTCCGGCACAGTGAATTTGCCGAATTTACGCAAGTATGGTGCCAGCAACATAGCCAGAAGCACATAACCACCGGTCCAGCCCATCAGGAACTGGGACGCGCCATAGCCGTTAAAGGCGATGAGGCCAGCCATGGAAATGAAGGAGGCAGCTGACATCCAGTCAGCGGCGGTTGCCATGCCGTTGGCAACTGGGTGAACACCGCGGCCAGCGGCATAAAATTCACCAGTTGAGCCCGCACGCGCCCAGAAGGCGATGCCGATATAGAGCAAAAATGATGCCCCAACGACGATATATGTAAGGGTTTGAAGATCCATAATCTCTCGTTCCTGCTCTCTTAGTCGTCAGACACGCCGTGGGCGCGGTCAATCGCGTTCATACGAACAGCGTAGAAGAAGATAAGTCCCAGGAATACGTAGATTGATCCCTGTTGGGCAAACCAAAAGCCCAAGTCGGTGCCACCGACAGAAATACCTGACAAGGCAGGACGAAGCAGAAGACCCAAGCCAAACGACGACACGAACCAGATAATCAGGCAGATCGTGATGAGGTTTAGGTTGGCTTTCCAATAGGCTTGTCCAGAATCGTTATTCTCAGCCATGTTTCCCCCCATGGTGCAGAACCATTGCTTTGGTTCCTGTTCCAGGTTGTCTGCTGTCTCTTTTTGCTGTCTCTTTGTATGTGTGTTTCCTTGATTGGAAACTCTTTCAAAAGAAAGCAGTGCGACAGGCAGACCTTAATGAATGTTCCGACCAGCAAAAGGGATCTTGAGACAAGAATCCCCGTCCACCAGCCTTGCTTCGATCTAAAATGAGAGGGGCAGGCAATTCAATTAATGTTTCGTATAATTCCATCATCCTTTAGTCGTGATCGCGCTTGCAGCAATGAAAAGAAGGGTTAAATTTTTGAAATATTGAATATAAAATCAATTTTGTGATTATTTTGGTTAATGGCATAGTATTGATGATGCTTTATCTATGTTGCATGTGCGAAATTTTTTGTGATTACTGGTTTTGAATATTGGAACGGTTGGTCATGCGACGCTGTGTGAAGGTTTTCTATTTCTTTCTTTTACGTAAAGTGCAAAAAGTAATTTTAGAGCATTTTTTGCCAAATGAGCCTGTCATAGATAGAAATGAGCATGGATAATAGTTTGGAATTTTACGGTTAGGGGAGACGCAATATGGATTATGCAAGAGGGGGTTGGGCACTTGGATGGAGGTTGAATTGGGCGTTTCTTTTGAGCTCGATTGGTCTGAGTGGGATGATGATTGTTGTTGGTAGTCTGATGGGATTGACCTCTGTGGTCAGGGCGCAAGAGGCTCCGACGGACTATGTTGGCGGTTTGCATGTTTGGTCTCTTAGCTGTAGCAAGCATGGCTATAAGCTGACCTCAAAATATCCGCTTTCTTGGTATGATGCCAATTTTCGCTATCAGGAAAAGACGGTTGATCTTTATTTGGGGCAGACATGTGATGCGCAAGCCAGCGCCCAAAAATTTGGCAAGGGTCGTTGGTGCTGGGCCAATGGTGGCTTTGTGGCGGATCTCTCTGGGCAAAGAATTGGCTTTGCGCGTCAGGAGCTGATTTGTGGCCAGAAGAGATTGCCGATGGATTGTCGCTGTTAGGGTCGATCTAAAGAGTTTTGAATTTGGATTATATATCCTATATTTTTAATATGAATGGATTGAATGGTCTAAAAAACTTAATTTAAATCTCTTTATTTTTCTATTTCTTTTTTATTTTTAGAAGAAAAAGGACGCCTGTTTCTCTGTATATGTCATCATTATAGGACAATGATGCTGACATAATTCTCTCTCGAAAGAGAGTTGAGGAGGAATGGATATGTCTGATTATGGACCTTTGAGCTTTTCTGTGCCAGAGCCAGCTGGCCGGCCGGGAGATGAGCCTGACTTCTCTTATTTGGATGTTCCCAAGGCTGGGACTGTGCGCAAACCCAAGATTGATGTTGATCCGCGTGAGATCAAGGATTTGGCGCGGACCATGATCCGGGTTCTCAATCGCGATGGGGAGGCGGTTGGACAATGGGCCGATCCGATTGAGGATGATCTGGTTTTGCATGGTCTGAAAAGTATGGTGCGCACCCGTGCTTTTGATGAGCGTATGATGACCTTGCAGCGGCAGGGCAAAACCTCCTTCTATATGAAATGTACTGGCGAGGAAGCCATTGCGGTTGGCCAGCAATTGGCGCTGTCCAAGGGAGATATGAATTTTCCCACTTATCGCCAGCAGGGCTTGCTGCTCTGTCAGGACTATCCATTGGAGACCATGATTTGCCAGATCCTGTCCAATGCGAAAGATCCGTTGCATGGGCGGCAATTGCCGATCATGTATAGCTCCAAGGCGCATGGATTTTATACTATTTCTGGCAATCTGGGCACGCAATATATTCATGCGGTTGGCTGGGCCATGGCGTCGGCCATCAAGGGAGACAGTAAAATTGCCACGGCTTGGATTGGTGATGGTTCAACGGCTGAAAATGATTTTCATGCCGCCTTGGTCAATGCCTCTGTCTATAAGCCGCCGGTGGTGCTGAATATTGTCAACAATCAATGGGCCATTTCCTCTTTTCAAGGGATAGCCGGTGGGGATGCGGCGACCTTTGCCGAGCGTGCCCATGGCTATGGCATTCCCTCCTTGCGGGTGGATGGCAACGATTTTATTGCCGTTTACAATGTGTCCAAATGGGCGGTGGAGCGGGCGCGGCGCAATTTGGGGCCGACGCTGATTGAATGGGTCACCTATCGGGTTGCGCCTCATTCAACCTCTGATGATCCGTCCAAATATCGTCCCCGCAAGGAATCCGATGCATGGCCTTTGGGGGATCCGGTTTTGCGGTTGAAAAATCATTTGATCCGCTCCGGCAAATGGTCTGATGAGCGTCATATTCAGGCCGAGGCTGAATATGAAGAAGAGGTGCGGGCTGCCACCAAGGAAGCCGAAAAGTATGGGGTGATGGGGGAAGGCTCCTCTGCTCGGGACATTTTTGAGGATGTCTATAAAGATATGCCGCCGCATTTGCGCGAGCAGCGCCAGAAATTGGGAGTTTGATCCATGGCTGAGATGACAATGATTGAAGCCATCCGCGATGCGATGGATATTAAGCTGGGCCAAGACAAGGATGTTGTGGTTTTTGGTGAAGATGTTGGCTATTTCGGTGGCGTTTTTCGCTGCACCGCTGGCTTGCAGGAGAAATATGGCACCAATCGGGTGTTTGATTGCCCCATCAATGAGAGCGGTATTGTGGGAACGGGCATTGGCATGGCGGCCTATGGGTTGCGGCCCTGTGTTGAAGTGCAATTTGCCGATTATATTTATCCTGCCTATGACCAGATTGTCTCAGAAGCGGCGCGTCTTCGCTATCGGTCTGCCGGTGATTTTACCGCGCCCATTACCATTCGCACGCCTTGCGGGGGTGGGATTTTTGGCGGTCAGACCCATAGCCAGTCACCAGAGGCGATTTTTACCCATGTCTCTGGCCTTAAAACCATCATGCCGTCCAATCCTTATGATGCGAAGGGCATGTTGATTGCTGCGATTGAGGATGATGATCCGGTTCTGTTTCTGGAACCCAAGCGCCTTTATAATGGGCCGTTTGATGGCCATCATGATCGCCCGGCGCAAAGCTGGGCGGGTCATCCCATGGGCGAGGTGCCTCAGGGCCATTATAGTGTGCCCATTGGCAAGGCGGCCATTCGCCGCGAAGGGCAGGATGTCACCATTCTAGCCTATGGCACCATGATTTTTGTGGCGCAAGCCGCAGTTCAAGAAACAGGCATTGATGCTGAAATTGTTGATTTGCGCTCGCTTTTGCCTCTGGATATCGAAACTATCGTTGCTTCTGTCAAAAAAACGGGACGCTGCATGATTGTGCATGAAGCGACCCTGACATCCGGCTTTGGGGCGGAATTGGCGGCACAGGTGCAAGAACGGTGTTTTTATCATCTGGAAGTGCCGATTGAACGGGTGACTGGCTGGGATACGCCTTATCCCCATGCGCAGGAATGGGATTATTTCCCCGGACCCAAACGGGTTGGCAAAGCGCTTCAAACCATGATGGAGGCAGTGTGATGGCCAAGCATATCATTAAAATGCCTGATGTTGGCGAGGGCATTGTCGAAGCGGAAATTGTTGAATGGGAAGTCAAGGTTGGTGATTTTGTCAAAGAGGATGATGTTCTTGCCGCTGTGATGACCGATAAGGCAACGGTTGAGATACCGTCTCCTGTCACCGGGACAATTGTCGCGCTTTCTGGTGAATTGGGAGAAATGACAGCCGTTGGGGCCGAGATTGTTGCCATTGAAGTGGATGGTAAAAGCTTAAGCGATGACGATAAGCCAGATTCACCTTTGGCTGATCTGTCGATTGATGCCAATCAGGATAGCGCAGAGATAGTTGTTGAGACTGTTAAGCGAGAAGAGGCCGAAGAGGTCGAAAGGGTCAGTGCTCCAGCCGTTCAGCCTGCTTTGTCTGTGGCTCCTCAGTCTTCCAACATGAAGCCAAATGCTTCGGCCTCTTATGGTTTGCCGCGAGCGGTTGGCGAAAAGCCTCTTGCCTCGCCCAGTGTGCGCCGCCGGGCAAGAGAGGCGGGCATTCGTTTGGATTATGTGCGCGGAAGCGGGCCTGCCGGTCGGATTTTGCATGATGATCTGGAGGCCTATATTGCCGGGTCCGTTCCCTCTATGGGGGGCGTGCCTGTTGCTCCTTCCAACTTGCACTCACAGGCTCGTCATGAGGTGGAAGAGTATAAGGTGATTGGTCTTCGGCGCAAAATTTCTGAGCGCATGCAGGATGCAAAGAGCCGTATTCCTCATATTTCCTATGTGGAAGCGGTGGATGTGACGGATTTGGAAGTCTTGCGTGCGCATATGAATGAGACGCGCAAGGAGGGCGAACCCAAATTGACGATTTTGCCTTTCATTATGCGGGCCATGGTGTTGAGCCTTGCCGATAATCCCAAGCTCAGTGCGCATTTTGATGATCAACAAAATGTCGTACGGCAATTTGCAGCTTGTCATATTGGCATGGCAGCACAGACCGATGCCGGTTTGATGGTGCCTGTTATCCGTCATGCCGAAGCGCGATCGGTCAAGGATTTGGCTCTTGAAAGCAAGAGACTGGCCGATGCGGCTCGTGATGGCACAATCACCCGCGATGAATTGAGTGGATCGACGATTACCCTGTCCAGTCTTGGGGCTTTGGGGGGCATTGTCTCAACCCCTGTGATCAATAGCCCGGAAGTCGCCATTGTTGGGGTGAACAAGATTCAGATACAGCCCGTGCATAGGGATGGTGCCTTTGTTCCAAGGCAGATTATGAATTTATCATCCAGTTTTGATCATCGCATCATTGATGGGTGGGATGCTGCTGTCTTTATTCAGAAAATCAAGAGCCTGCTGGAATATCCGGCAACTCTTTTCATTGATTAAACGGGGGGTGATCATGAATGCGACACGGGGTGGCCTGTCTTGTGATGTTTTGATTTTGGGTGCCGGGCCGGGCGGATATGCAGCGGCTATTCGTGCAGGGCAATTGGGTTTGACTGTGGTTTTGGTTGAAGGGGATAAGCCCGGTGGGACTTGTCTCAATGTTGGCTGTATTCCCTCGAAAGCCATGATCCATGTGGCGGACGAATTTTACAAAGCGACAGGCTTTGCCACATCGGGTGAAAGTGCGTTGGGCATTTCCCATTCCATGCCGCAGCTGGATTTGAAGCAATCTGTCAGCTGGAAGGATGGCATTGTTAAAAAGCTCAATATGGGCGTTGCCGGCCTGGTTAAAAAAGCGGGCGTTCACTTGCTTGCTGGGTGGGGCAAAATGCTGGATGGCAAGACATGCGAAGTGCAAACTGACCAAGGCACCAAACTGGTCCATGCCGAGCATGTGATTTTGGCACCGGGGTCGGTGGCGGCAAGCTTGCCGTCTTTGCCGTTTGGCGGCTCTGTATTGTCGTCAAGCGAAGTTCTTGCCTTGGACGAGGTGCCGGGCAAGCTTGTTGTGGTGGGTGGTGGCTATATTGGTCTGGAATTGGGCACTGCTTTTGCCAAAATGGGATCGGACGTTTGCATCGTTGAATTTGCTGATCAGATCTTGCCCCAATATGACAAGGATATTGCCAAAGTGCTGGCAAACTCTCTGTCTGATTTGGGCGTTGAAATGGTGTTGCAGGCAAAGGCGCAAGGTCTGTCTGAAGATGGCAAGGCTTTGTTGATTGAAACAATTGATGGTGAAGTCATTCAACGGGCCGCCGATAAAATATTGGTCACGGTTGGGCGCAAGCCTCGGATGGACGGTTGGGGTGCCAGCAATCTATATTTGGAGATGAACGGGCCTTATATTCAGATTGATGATCAATGCCGCACATCCATGAGTGATGTTTTTGCCATTGGCGATGTGACGGGCGATCCGATGCTGGCCCATCGTGCCATTGCCCAAGGGGAAATGGTGGCGGAGATTATTGCCGGTAAAGCGCGCCGTTTTGATGCGGTTTGCATTCCGGCGGTTTGTTTTACCGATCCTGAAGTGGTGGTTACCGGTCTTTTGCCTCATCAAGCCAAAGAGCAGGGCTTTGAGAGTGTGGTTGGGACCTTTCCGTTCAAAGCCAATGGTCGGGCCATGACGATGGAAAGTGAGGCTGGCTTTGTGCGCATTGTGGCGCGTGCTGATACGCATCAGGTGCTTGGTATTCAGGCTGTTGGCAAAGGCGTTGCGGATTTGTCCTCCAGCTTTGCGCTTGCTTTGGAAATGGGAGCGGTGCTGGAAGATGTTGCAGCAACCATACATGCCCACCCAACCCAGTCAGAGGCCTTTCAGGAAGCTGCTCTTGCTGCTTTGGGCCATGCCTTGCATATATGAGCTGGAAATTTCTTTGAAAAATGCTCAAAAGAGAGAGGCAAGAGCAGTGAGTGATTGACGGATCATGCGCTCTCTTGCATATGGGCGGGATGAGATATCCAAAAACAGATCATCCCCCCAGCCTAACCCCGCCTTTGACGGATTATGCGCCGCCGACCGAGCCCTATTTGCAGGTGCTTTATGAGGATGAGTATCTTGTTGTCTTTGATAAGCCTGCGGGCTTGTTAAGCGTGCCGGGCAAGGCAGCCGAGCATTGGGATTGTCTGGAGCATCGGGCAGGTGAGCGCTATGGCGTGGCCCGTATCGTGCATCGGCTGGATATGGATACATCAGGGGTGATGGTGTTGGCGCGCACTGCGGATGCTTTGCGCAATCTGGGGCGGCAATTTCAAAAGCGCAAAACGCGCAAGCGCTATGTGGCGCGGGTTTGGGGGCATATCAAAGAGGATGAGGGCCATATTGATTTGCCGCTCATTTGCGATTGGCCCAATCGTCCCAAGCAAATGGTGTGTTTTGAGCGCGGACGCTCCGCCCAGACCGATTGGCAGGTGATCGAGCGCAATGAGACGAGCACGCTTGTGCGGCTCTTTCCCATTACCGGACGCTCGCATCAATTGCGGGTGCATATGCTCCATCTTGGTCATGTGATCCTTGGAGACCGCTTTTATGCGCAAGGGGAGGCCTTGACTGCCTCAGATCGGCTTTGTTTGCATGCCGAGCATTTGGGGCTGATCCATCCTGCGAGCGGGGACTGGATGGATTTTACCTCTTCTATTTCCTTTTGAGCCTAGAAGCTTCTTTTTTGTTTTTCGTCAGAAATTGGAATGCCTGTTCAAAATTCGAATCAGGCTGATTGGCCGCTTGTTTGTGACAAAGTGCTTTGTTACACAATTGTGACACGGGCTATCGAGCATGCAATGGCTGGAGTTATGCGTATGGCAGGGGCTTTCTCTCATTTGGAAATTGTGCTGATTGATGCAGCATTGGCGGCGGGTGCTGCCATTCTGGATATTTATGATCAGGAGATTGAGGTTCGCCATAAGGGAGATGACAGCCCGGTCACCAAGGCGGATGAAGCGGCAGAAGCCATTATTCTGGCAAAGCTGAAAAAAGCCGCGCCTGATATCCCGGTTGTTGCCGAGGAGCAGGTGGCCGCCGGTCATGTGCCGGAAATTGGTGATTGCTTTTTTCTGGTGGATCCCTTGGATGGGACGCGCGAATTTATTGCACGTAATGGCGAATTTACGGTCAATATTGCGCTGATCAAAGACAATGTGCCTGTGCTTGGGGTGATTTATACCCCCGCCAAAGGCTGGTTGTTTTTTGGCGATGTTAGCGTGGGGGCCTATCGGGCCGAGGTGCTTGATCCGCGCAAGAGTATGGACATTACCAAAAAGAGCGATATGCAGGTTTACCAGACCTGCACGGGCCTTGTGATGGTTGGCAGTCGGTCTCATAAATCCAAAAGTGATGCCGCTTTCGTGCGCCCCTATCAGATTGATAGCCGGGTTGCGATTGGATCCTCTTTGAAATTTTGCCTGTTGGCTTCGGGAGAAGCGGATTTATATCCTCGTTTTGGCCGGACCATGGAATGGGACATTGCCGCAGGGGATGCTATTTTGACCGCCGCTGGCGGTCAGGTGGTGGATCTGGAGGGCAAGCGCTTCCAATATGGCAAGGTGATCAATGATGACGCGCCTTTTGCCAATGGATATTTCATTGCCGGAGCCGGAGTGGATCTGGCACCGGGGATTGCTTCTTTGAAAGAATAAGCGGGTCTGTTTTGCTGGACTTCTCATTCTTTTTTGGATTGTTGCGCCTGCTTTTGGGCTTTTTGATCCATATGAGAGAAGAGCACAATGCCGGATAAGACGACCAAGGTGCCAATGGCCTCATAAGGGCCGAAGGCTTCTCCCAAAATGAAGATGGCCATGATGGTGGTGAAAAGAGGACTGAGATTGCCCAGCATCCCCACCATTTGCGGACCTATGCGGTTGAGCGCTTCATTGAGCATGTAAGCGGGGATGACCGTTGAGAAAATTGCAATCAATGCGACATAGAAGCCGATCTCGTTATTCACCCAGATATTTTGAAGCGGATGCAGCAGAGCGAAATGCACCAATGTTGCGATGGCGGCGGCGCTCATGCCAAATGAGGTGAAAAGGCGGCTGCCCATTTTGGTGATCAATTCTTTGGCCAGAAGTTGATATAATGCGAAGGATATGGCCGATCCCAGAACAAACAGCGCGCCGATGGTGAGATCGGGATTGTTTTGGCTGGAAGAGGAGGAAAAGAGAATGGCCAATCCGGCATAGGAAATGGCAAAGGACAGGATCGTCCATTTGGTCAATGGGTGTTTGAAGAATAAAGCCCCGAACAAGACGACAAATAATGGATAGGTGAAGAGAATGAGCCGTTCCATTTGTGCGGTGAGATATTTCAGGCCGGAAAAATCCAGAAAACTGGCACAATAATAGCCTAAAATGCCGATCAATCCGGTCTTAATCAACAATCCGGGCGAGAGCAACGTGCGTCTTGCTGGTTCTTTTTGCAGCAATCGCAATCCGGTGATCAAAAAGAAGGGCAGGGCAATGGACATGCGCAAAGCCAGCATTGTCTCGACCGGCAAGTCCCCAGCTGCATAGGCCAGTTTGGCGAAAATGGCTTTGGTTGAAAAAAGCAGCGATCCAATGGCCGCCAAAGCAATGCCAATCCATAGATTTTGCGATGGGGAAGGCATGTCGTGAGTTTGATCAGCCTCATTGGGCTGTGATGGGTGGCGATTGCTTGTCATGACATAATCTTGGGGGAAGACAGAATACAGGAAAATTCTATCCTGCATTTTGGCATCAGGTAGGCTTATGTCCTCACCATATCAGCTCACTTTGATCTTGACCAGCTTGTGTTTGGTGCGTGTTTTTGTGGGTGCATTTTGTAAACTATCCTCTAGTTTGATGGTTTTCTCTCTTTGAATATAGATTAAATTATTGAAAAATTTTGTTTTTAAAAATTTATTGCGAATGCTTCTTAAAAGCGTTTGACAGGAGTGGGTGAACTGCTAAGTTAAGCTCAGGTTGTGGGTTTGGTTGATTTTGGTATTGGGAGCTTTTTATGAGCTGGTTGACGTCCGCTGTTAAACATATGGCACTTGTTGCAGGTTTGAGCCTGTCTTTGGGTGGGGCTGCGCTTGCTGATGATAAGTTCAAAGTGGTGACGACTTTCACTGTCTTTGCGGATATGGCGCGCAACGTGGCAGGAGATGCGGCACTTGTTGACTCGATCACCAAACCCGGCGCGGAAATTCATAATTATCAGCCCACACCACGCGATATTTTGCGGGCGCAAGATGCGGATTTGATCCTTTGGAATGGCTTGAATCTGGAGCTTTGGTTTGAGCGCTTTTTTGCTAATCTCTCGGATGTGCCAAGTGTGATTGTAACGCAAGGCATTGAGCCAATGGGCATTGGCT
Source organism: Cohaesibacter sp. (assembly GCA_025800105.1). Lineage (GTDB taxonomy): Bacteria > Pseudomonadota > Alphaproteobacteria > Rhizobiales > Cohaesibacteraceae > Cohaesibacter. Next base: position 22,000 of record JAOXSG010000290.1, read on the forward strand.
CCGGTCCCTATCAGGGCAAGCCAAATCCTCATGCCTGGATGTCGCCAAGCGATGGGTTGATTTATGTTGAGAATATCCGCAAAGCTTTGGTCAAGCATGACCCTGACAATGCTGATATTTATAACGCCAATGCAAAGGCTTATAGTGAGCAGCTCAAAGCCGTGATTGAGCCGATCCGGGCCAGCCTTTCAAAAATTTCGGATGAGAAAAAATGGCTTGTGACCAGTGAAGGGGCCTTTAGCTATCTGGCGCGGGATTTTGGTCTGAAAGAATTGTATTTGTGGCCGATTAATGCCGATCAGCAAGGCACCCCAAAACAGGTGCGCCGGGTGATTGATACGGTGCGCGCGCAAAATATTCCGGTGGTTTTTTCTGAAAGCACGGTCTCTGACAAAAGTGCGCGGCAGGTGGCCGAAGAAACCGGTGCCAAATATGGCGGGATTTTATATGTCGATTCCCTGTCAGAGGCTGATGGTCCTGTGCCGACTTATCTGGACCTTTTGAAGGTGACCACACAAACCATTGCCAAAGGTTTGGTGGATTAGGATGATGTTGAAATCTCCCTCTGACCCCAGTTTTTCTGATGATGTGCCGGGACTTGTGGCTGACAATATCACTGTGACTTACCGCAATGGCCATACGGCCTTGCGGCAAGCCAGTTTTAGCATTCCCCAAGGCTCCATCACTGCCCTTGTGGGGGTGAATGGCTCTGGCAAATCCACCTTGTTTAAATCCCTCATGGGCTTTGTGCCATTGGCGCAAGGCTCTGTTTCTATTTTGGGTATGAGCGGTGCGCAGGCCTTAAAGCGCAATCTGGTTGCTTATGTGCCTCAGGCCGAAGAGGTGGATTGGAATTTTCCGGTTTTGGTGGAAGATGTGGTGATGATGGGGCGCTATGGCCATATGGGTTGGTTGCGGCTTCCTTCAAAGCTGGATCATCAAAAGGTGGATGAGGCACTGGCGCGGGTCAATATGTCTGACTATCGCAAGCGCCAGATTGGTGAATTGTCGGGCGGGCAGAAGAAGCGGGTTTTCCTTGCGCGGGCCTTGGCGCAGGAAGGCAAAGTGATTTTGCTTGATGAGCCTTTTACCGGCGTTGATGTGAAAACAGAGGATCAAATCACGGCTCTTTTGCGAGACTTGCGCAGTGAGGGTCATGTGATGTTGGTCTCTACCCATAATTTGGGTTCGGTGCCGGAATTTTGTGACAGAACGGTTTTGATCAATCGCACGGTTCTGGATGCAGGATTGACAAAGGAAGTCTTTACGCAAGCCAATTTGGAAAAAACCTTTGGCGGGGTGTTGCGTCATTTCATTTTGGGCGGGTCCGATTTGCATGATGATGATGACAGCCGTCAAGTGACTGTGATCAGCGATGACGAGCGCCCCTTTGTGGTCTATGGGGAAGCGAAACAAGAGGGGTCATCTTCGAAGGAGCAAGGGCATGATTGATCTCTTGCTTGAGCCTTTTGCCTATCGTTACATGGTCAATGCCATGGTGATTAGCGCTTTGGTGGGAACGATCTGCGCTTTTCTCTCTGCTTATTTGATGCTGAAAGGCTGGTCCTTGATTGGGGATGCCTTGTCCCATTCCATCGTGCCCGGCGTTGCGGGGGCTTATATGTTGGGATTGCCTTTTTCTCTTGGGGCTTTTCTGGCCGGGGGCTTGGCGGCTCTTTCCATGCTGTTTCTCAATCAGCGCACCAAATTGCGCGAAGATGCGATTATCGGGCTGATCTATACATCCTTTTTTGGCATGGGTTTGTTTTTGGTGTCTCTATCGCCGGCTTCGGTTAATATTCAGACCATTGTGCTGGGCAATATTTTGGCCATCACCAAAAGCGATAGTTTGCAGCTTTTGATCATTGGTGGCGTGACGCTGGCCATTTTGCTTTTGAAATGGAAAGATCTGATGGTGGCTTTCTTTGATGAAAGCCATGCCCGTTCTATTGGCTTGAACCCCGATCTTTTGAAAATTCTGTTCTTTACCCTGCTTAGTGCCTCCACGGTTGCGGCTTTGCAGACGGTTGGGGCATTCTTGGTGATTGCCATGGTGGTGACGCCCGGTGCTACGGCTTATTTGTTGTGTGATCGTTTTGCGCGTTTGATTGCTGTTGCGGTTGGAATTGGGGCAGGGACCGGGTTTTTTGGGGCTTATATCAGCTATTTTCTGGATGGCGCGACGGGGGGCATCATTGTGGTGCTGCAAACCCTGATCTTTCTGCTCACTTTTGTCTTTGCGCCAAAGCATGGTTTGCTGGCCTCGCGTCAAAAGGCCAAAGCGTCTCTTTTGGCTCATAGCCATGAACAGGAAGGGGCGTAATCGTGATGAGCGAATTTTTTGATCTTTTGCTGTTTCCCTTTCAATTTGCTTTCCTGCAAAAAGCCTATCTGGTTGTCTTTTTGGTCAGCCTGCCTATGGCTTTGCTGTCATGTTATGTGGTGCTCAAGGGCTGGTCTTTGATGGGGGATGCGATTGCGCATGCGGTCTTTCCCGGTGTGGTGATTGCCTATATTCTGAACCTTCCCTTTTTGATCGGAGCGTTTGCGGCGGGTATGTTCTGTGCCATTTCAACCGGTTTTTTGAAAGAAAATAGCCGGGTGAAGGAAGATACGATCTTGGGCATTGTGTTTTCTGGCATGTTTGCCTTTGGCCTTGTGCTCTATTTGAAAATTGAGACAGATGTGCATCTGGATCATATTCTCTATGGCAATATGCTGGGTGTTTCAGCCTCTGATCTGTTGCAAGCGGGGGTGATTGGCAGTGTATGTGCCGGGTTTGTGTTGATCAAACGGTTGGATTTGTTGGCGCTGTCTTTTGATGAGCAACATGCAAAGGCGATTGGGTTGCCGGTGCGCTGGCTGCATTATGGCTTGTTGGCGGCTCTTTCTCTCTCGGTCGTGGGGGCTTTGTCGAGCGTTGGCCTGATCTTGTCCATTGCCTATTTGATTGCGCCGGGGGCGATTGCCTTTTTGTTCACGCGCACCTTTCGCTCCATGTTGCTGATTGCGTCTCTTGTGGCTGTGGGATGCAGTCTTGCCGGGGTATATCTGAGTGTCTGGATTGACAGCGCCCCTGCACCGACCATTGTTTTGCTGATGAGCCTTTTGTTTGTCTTTGCCTTCATTCGGGCGATACAAAAAACCAAGGCTGTCAGTGCAACTATGGTGGATGGGGCCTGAGCCTAGTTCTTTTTGGTGATTTGAGCTTCTTTGATCCTCTGTCTAGATTTGTCTTTGTGATTTGAGAGAAGGCATTTGAGATCTTCTCACATGTGAGGGAGAGATAATGTCTGGAACTGGATCGGGTGGCTTTAGTTTTCACAGCACCAAAGCGATTGTCTGTGAGCCGAATGTTGTCGAAGGATTGGGCGCGCGCTTGGTGTCTGATTTTGGCAAGGTGTTTCAGATTGTAACGGATAAAGGGCTTGTTGCTGCGGGATTGGTGGAACCGCTTTGCCAGTCGATTGTTGAGGCTGGTGGCACTTATGTGATTTTTGATGAAGTTGTCGCCGATCCTCCCGCAGATCTTGTGTTGAAAGCCAAAGCTCAGGCGCGCGAGCATAGCGTTGATGCGGTTCTTGGTTTGGGTGGTGGGTCTTCGCTGGATGTGGCCAAGCTTTCGGCGCTTTTGGCAAAAAGTGAAGAAGAGCTGGACGATATTTATGGTGTGGGGATGGTTAAGGGAGAGCGCTTGCCGCTTGTGCTTCTTCCCACCACTGCGGGCACTGGGTCTGAAGTGACGCCGATTTCCATTATCACAGTGGGCGAGACTGAGAAAAAAGGCGTGGTGTCGCCGGTTTTGTTGCCTGATCTTGCGGTGTTGGATGCGGCCCTTACGCTTGGCTTGCCTGCTCATGTGACAGCGGCAACAGGCATTGATGCCATGGTTCATGCGATTGAAGCCTACACATCCGCCTCAGCCAATAACAATCCGATCTCAAAGGTGCTGGCGCAGCAGGCTTTGCTGTTATTGGGAGCCAATATTGAGGCGGCGGTCAAGGATGGAAGCGATTTGCACGTGCGCTCTGATATGTTGCTTGGTTCGCTGTTGGCCGGGCAGGCCTTTGCTAACAGTCCGGTTGCTGCGGTTCATGCGCTCGCTTATCCCATAGGGGGGATTTTTCATGTGCCCCATGGTCTGTCCAATGCTTTGGTTTTACCCCATGTGATGCGGTTTAATATGCCCGTTTGCGGGGCCGATTATGCGGCTTTGGCACCTTTGATTTTTGCCAATTTGGCGCAGGTTCCAGAAGAGCGCCGGTGTGAAGCCCTGATTGATCGCTTGGCCGCTTTGGCGCAGGATTTAGGCTTGGAAACGCGCTTGCGCGAGGTTGGCATTGGGCAAGAGGATTTGCCACGTATGGCAAAAGACGCCATGCTACAGACGCGCCTCTTGGTCAATAATCCAAGAGCAGTGAGCGAGGCGGATGCATTGGCGATTTATCAGGCCGCTTGGTAGAAATTTGATTTCATACCGTTAGTATTATTGTCGTTTTAGCTTGACGATTGCCTCATGCAGGCTGGAGAGAAATCGTGATCGATCCTGTTTGGAAAAGGGGGCAGGGCCGCCTGTGACTTCGCCCCATTCGCGCAAATCGGCCATAAGATTGCGGGTGGCAACCGCATTGCCGATGGAACTTTCGGTAAAGGCTTTGCCGGTTGGGGCCAGCACATGGGCCTGTTTCTCTATGCAGCGCTGGGCTAATAAAATATCCGCTGTGATGACAATGGCATGTGGGTGGCATTGCTCTGCAATATAATCGTCGGCCCTGTCTGCACCGTCTTCGACTTTGATAAAGCGAATGGGCAGGTCACGCGGAAAGCGCATCCATTGATTGGCGACTAGAAGGATCGGGACATCGTGCCTTTCTGCCACTTTATAGATTTCTTCTTTCACCGGGCAGGCATCGGCATCGACATAAATTTCCAGCATGAACTTTGGGTTTCCGGCTTGATGAGGTGGAGCCGATCATAGGCTCAGGACTCATTAATTTATCCTATTCTGTTTATCTTGAAGCATTCAGATAGAAGAACCAAGAGCAAAATAAGGGTGGTTCCCTTCTTGAAGCTCTTGGTTCGATAGATGGGTGCTTCAAGACAAACCCGAAGGGCGAGGCATTTTTGCGCCATCTGCCTTCGGCGTTCTCATGGTGAAACGTCCACTGGACGTTTCATCGGGTGAACCCGATAAACCATAGATCACTGTCGTAAAATATTGAAAATGAACCACATTGTCGCGATTTTCCTTCTTGTCCTTACGCAAAACTGCTCTCGCAGAATGGGCCAAATTAATGGGTCCTGAGCCTAGGTCTTTGTCTCTCGATTGCAAGCCTGATTGGCTGTTTGTGGTTTCTTGACTTTATCCCCCCTGGGGGGATATGTTTTGGTCTATGTCACAGGATCATTCTCATCTTCATCCCAACCATCCCAAAATTGCCAAACGGCTGAAACGGGCACAGGGGCATTTGCGTCATGTTATTGATATGCTTGATCAAGCAGAGCCTTGTCATGATATTGCCCAGCAATTGTTTGCGGTGGAGCGGGCCATTGCCAATGCCAAACGCAGCTTGATACAGGATCATATTGATCATTGTCTGGAGGCCGCCTTGGATCGATCCAATGAGGAGGGGGGGGATGATTTGAGTGCGGGGCTGGAAGATTTCAAAGCCATTACGAAATATCTTTAAGAGCCTGATTTAAAAGTCCTGAGTGCCTGTCGATAAGGCGCAGATTTGCAAGAGGACCAGATGCTGCAAATTTTGAAACATCGTCAATTTTTACCGCTTTTTGTGGCGCAGCTTGTGGCTTTGTTTGGCACGGGCCTTGCCACAGTGGCGCTGGGTTTGTTGGCCTTTGATCTGGCTGGCAAAGAGGCGGGGCTGGTTTTGGGGCTGGTCTTTACCATCAAAATGGTGGCCTATGTTGGCATTGCGCCGATTGCGGCGGCGTTTGCAGATCGTGTGCCGCGGCGCAAGATGCTGGTGATGTTGGATCTGGTGCGGGCAGGGGTGGCCTTGTTGCTGCCCTTTGTCAGTGATGTCTGGCAGATTTTTGCGCTTATTTTCTTACTTCAAGCCGCCTCTGCTGCTTTCACGCCCACCTTTCAGGCCAGTTTGCCCGATATTTTGCCCGATGAAGAGGATTATACTAAGGCCTTGTCCTTGTCGCGTTTGGCTTATGATCTGGAAAGCTTGCTGACGCCAATGATGGCCGGACTTGTGCTTTTGTTTTTTGCCTATCAGGCTTTGTTTATCGGGACGATTTTTGGTTTTGTTGCCTCTGCTTTGCTGATCCTGTCTGTGGCTTTGCCCAATCCCAAAATGTCCAAGCCACGTGGAATTTATGAGCGCACCACACGGGGCGTGTGGATTTATCTGGCCACGCCGCGCTTGCGTGGTTTGCTTGCCCTATGCATGGCTGTGTCAGCAATTGGCTCCATGGTTCTGGTCAATAATGTTGTGCTGGTGCGTGATGTTTTGGGCCTGCAAGATGTGCATGTGGCCTATTCTTATGCCGCTTTTGGGGCGGGGTCGATGGTTGCAGCGCTGTTTTTGCCAAGACTTCTTGAACGCTGGCTTGACCGTCAATTGATGATGGCAGGGGCTGGACTTTTGATTGCGGCGCATGCGGCCTTGTTGGCTGTGATGCTCTCCGAGCTTTTTTCGTTTGGGGCCTTGCTGCTTGGCTGGTTTTTTGTTGGTATTGGCTATTCGACCATTTTAACGCCTTCGGGGCGTTTGTTGCAGCGCTCGTCCCATGCGGAAGATCGGCCCGCTATTTATGCGGCGCAATTTGCCCTCTCCCATGCCTGTTGGCTGCTTTGCTATCCATTGGCTGGCTGGTTGCAAACAGCGTTTGGCAGTGAAGTGACAATGGCTGCCTTGACCTTTTTGGGTTTGCTGTCTGCCCTGACTGCATGGCGTTTATGGCCGTCTGGGAGTGAGCGGGTGATTGAGCATAGCCATGAGGATTTGCCAGCTGATCATCCGCATTTGAAAGACAGTCATGGGGCTGTGCATAGTCATGTCTTTGTGGTTGATGATTATCACGCCCATTGGCCGACGCGCTCTTGATGCTTTTTAGAACTCCTTCGTCAGCCCTCTCCCCCTCCCAAACCACCCGTCATGGTATCCTCATGGGCAGTTTGGGAGGGGGAGAGGGCTGGAGGTGCAGCCTAGGCTCAGTGCATTTATGCTTTTTATATCGGATTGGCAAAGCCAATCATGAGCTGGCGTAAGCCAAGGGCTGCGCCTGCAATCAGCGATATCAAGGTGAGCGGGCCGCTATAAGCCAGCAGGGAAATGGCTGATAGGCCTTGACCGATGGAACAGCCCACAGCAAAGACTGCGCCAATGCCCATCAAGCCTGCGCCGATGATTTGTCGGCGCAATTCGCGAGGGTCTTCGCAGGCTTCCCAGCGGAAATGTCCTTTGATGAGACTGCCAATAAAGGCCCCGATCCATACGCCCGCGACCGAGCCAACGCCAAAGGTGAGCGAGGTGCCAGAGGCTGTCATAGCATAGAGGATGGTTTCGCCAATGGGACCGGAAAATGTGTGGGAAATGATGGGGTTGGCTTCAAAGCTTTCTGTATGCAACCATTGTGTGCTGGCCCAGCCCGATAGGATGGCAAGGCCGACAATTGCGCCCCACATCATGGCTTTGGGATGTTGGCGAACATGTTTTGGCGCGATGGTGGCTATGAGAATGACAAGCCCTATTGTGATGCCAACCATTGAGAGGTCCAATCCTGTCAGATTGGATAGACTGGTCGCGAAAGAAGGGAGGGGGCCTTCTGTCTCTCGCATTGGAAACAGCCAGATGCGGATATAGGCCAGAGGGCCGGAAATGGTGATATAGGCGCTGATGCCCATAACAATGACGATGACAAAAGCGCGCAGATCGCCACCGCCCAGTCTTGCCAATGCGCCATAGCCGCAATTGCCGCAAATGGCCATGCCATAGCCAAATAACAGGCCGCCAAAGATGCTTTCCAATGGGTTCCATTGCTGGCGAAGATAGGCGGTTTTTTCCAGCTCCAATGCCTCAAAATGGACAAGAGAGAAGGTGCCGATGATCGCAACCGCTATCGCGATGCCCCACATGCGCAGGCGGATATCAGAGCTGGAATAAAAATAATCTTCAATCGCGCCAAGGGTGCAAAATCGCCCCAGACGGGCGGCCAGTCCAAGCAGAATGCCGCCGCCAAGACCGGCATAGGCCAATAGAAATTGGTGGCTGGATAACAGCTCAAACATTGCCAGATTTCCTCCCTCTCGACGTTCGAGAAAACCGGGCATTTTTGATCATTCCTTGGTGAGTTTTCTCACTCTTTGATGATCTTTTTATGGTCTTTTTTGTGCGCCGGTCCTGCGCCTAATCCTTGCAGAACAAGTCATAGACGACTTCCATTATTTGTTTGGAACGGTCATCGGTCAAGCGATAATAGATAGATTTGCCTTCCCGGCGGGGGGTGATCAGGCCTTCCAGACGCAGGCGCGAGAGCTGTTGGGAGACGGCGGCTTGACGGGCTGAGAGCAGATCTTCCAGTTCGGTGACGGATTTTTCACCGGTTACCAAGTGGCACAGGATCATCATTCTGCCTTCATGGCCAATGGCTTTCAGGAAATTGGAGGCGCGGGTTGCGTTGCGCTCCATTTTTTCCATATCGCTTTCGCTCATATTTTCGGTAAAGACCGGCAGTGCCATGGGCAATCCTCAATCCCTTTATCAGAGCCTTGTCAATTTTCGCTAGATGCCTGCTTTTTGTCGACAGATGCAAGCATTTGCGCGAGTAACCCCCAGAAGAAATGGTCTCCGGGATAGCCTTCTATGCGTCCCTTTTCCTGCCCATTTTGCATAAGAATGAATGTGGGTGTGTAGAGAAAGCGACGGGAAATTTGCATATTCTTCGGCAATGGGTCCGAGATGTCGATGCGACGCAAAGGCGCACGTTTGCCTTCGTCTGTCTTGGGGTAAATTGGCCCGATTTCCTCCAGCCAGCGTTCGCACCAAAGACAACCCGCTTCTTCGACCATGACCAATTCCAGTGTTTGCTCATCTTTTGCATGGGCGCTGCTGGTCAGCGCTGACACAGACAGAATTGCAAGCATCAAAAGACGGGATAAGATGTGGGTCATTGTGCAATCCGGCTCTGATTTTGGCTATCGATCAAGATGCCTCATCTTGACGCTTCTCTTACGTATAATCTAATTTGAATGTGTGAATTATACAAGTTGTCCGGGAGATCTTTGTGCTTGATATCACACTTTTCGGGGCGATGGTTGCCGGTTTGTTATCGTTTCTCTCGCCCTGTATTTTGCCGATTGTGCCGTTTTATCTGTCCTATCTGGCAGGGGTTGGCATGCAGCAAATCTCGCAAGAGGCGCCGATTGATGGCCTTGTGCGTCGTCGGGCTGTTTTGGCAGCTTTTTGTTTTTCTGCGGGAATTTTGACGATTTTTGTTGGCCTTGGGGCGGCGGCTTCGAGCTTTGGCCAAATGCTGCGCGATTATTTTGATTCTTTGCGCTTTGTGGCTGCCGCAATCATTCTGGCTATGGGGCTTCACTTTCTTGGGGTTTTGCGGATTGGCTTTCTCTATCGCCAAGTGCGGGTTGAGACGGGGCATGTCAAACAAGTCGGCTATTTGGGGGCCTATGGTCTTGGTCTGGCTTTTGCCTTTGGCTGGACGCCCTGTGTTGGGCCTGCTCTGGCGGCTATTTTGTTCATGGCGGCAGGCAGCGACACCGCGGGGCAAGGCATGATTTTGCTGTCTGTCTATGGCATTGGCATGACTGCGCCTTTTGTTTTGGCGGCGTTTTTTGTCGGGCCTTTCATGGGCTGGATGATGCGCTTTCGCAAGCATTTGGCCAACATTGAAAAAGCAATGGGCCTTTTGCTGATCCTGTTTGCCCTTTTGATTGCGACCAATTCTGTCCGTTTTATCGCTCAATGGATGCTGGAGGTGATGCCGGGTTTGATGAGCTTTAGTTGATGGATTTCAAATGAATTTTGTCTTTGGGAGGAGACATTATGAAAAAACTCACAATTGCCTTTTTGGGCATGGCCGTCTGTCTGATGGTTGTAGGTGGTGTGTCTGGTGCCTTGGCGGCTAGCCTTGGTGATGATGGCCTTCATAAGCAAAGCTGGATGCGAGAGACATTTAAGGATTTGCGTGAAGATTGGCAGGAGGCCAATGCGGAAGGCAAGCGGCTGATGGTGATGATTGAGCAGCGCGGCTGCATCTATTGCAAAAAGATGCATGAAGAGATTTATCCGATTCCCGATATTACCCGTTTTATCGATGACAATTATTTTGTTGTGCAAATCAATATGTTCGGAGATGTCGAGGTGACAGACTTTGACGGGGAAAGTTTGTCTGAAAAAGACATTGTAAAAAAGTGGGGGGTGCTTTTTACGCCGACTGTTTTGTTTTTTGGAGAAAAGGAGCCAGAAAGCAAGTCTGGACATCTGGTCAGTGTGGCGCAAATGCCTGGTGCCTTTGGGAAAATGACGACTGAGGACATGCTGCATTGGGTTGTTGAAAAAGGCTATGAAAGTGACGAGCCTTTCCAGAAATATCATGCCCGAATGATTGCTGAGCGAAAAAAATAATTGCCAAAATGTCGCATCTCACACATTATAACATTCAATTAATTGAATTTGTTGATGGGTGATAAGGCCAAAAAGACCTGCGGCATTTTCAAAATAATTATGAGGGAGGACCAGGATGAATAGACCAGTTTTGGCGCTTTTTTGCCTTTTGGTGGGGACCAGTGCAGGGGGCGCTGGTACGATCAAGCCAGCTGATGTGCAGTTTTCGGATGGAGCGGTTGCGGCTTCGCTGACTGGAGCGGCAGGCAATGTGCAGGAAGGGCGCAAGGTCTTTATCAGCCGCAAGCTCGGCAATTGTCTGGCCTGTCATGCCAATGAAGACATGGCCAAACAACAATTTCACGGAGAGGTGGGGCCTTCTCTTGATGGGGTTGCGGACCGTTGGGATGAGGCGCAATTGCGTGGCATCCTGATCAATTCCAAAGAGACATTTGAAGGCACTATCATGCCTGCTTTTTACGTGGATGGCGGTTTTCCGCGCACCAAGGAAAAGTTCAAGGGCAAGACCATTCTGAGTGCGCAACAGTTGGAAGATGTGCTCGCCTATCTGGTCACCCTGAAAGAGCAGTGAGGGACCTTCTTGCTGCACCCCTAAGTGACAGGCTGATGAGAGTGACTTTGGGGATGATTTTTCGTTTTGATGTGTCTTGAAAAGACAAAGACACCGTTCCGCTAATCTGGAGAAGAAATATGACACTTACCCGCAGGGATGTGCTTGTTCTCGGTTCTGGCGCTTTTGTGAGTGCCAGTATGATGGCGATGCCAGCTTTTGCATCTGTTGTCGATGACAAAATCAAGGAATTGACCGGTGGTGCTTCTGTCACCGAGGGGGATTTGGATTTATCCGCGCCTGAAATTGCTGAAAATGGCAATACTGTCCCGGTTGAAGTCAGTGCAGAGGGTGCAACAAGCATCACGATTTTTGCCGCTGGCAATCCGACGCCAGACGTGGCGACCTTTAACTTTGGTCCCCTGAACCCATCCCAGACAGCAGCAACCCGTATTCGTCTTGCCAAAACGCAGGATGTGGTTGCGATTGCCAAGATGAAAGATGGTTCCTTTCGTCGGGCATCGGCCACTGTCAAGGTCACCATTGGTGGCTGCGGCGGCTAGAGCATTTTGAGCAAAGACGTGAGCCTCGAAAGGATCACGCTTTTGCTTTGGGAAGAGGAGAATTTTATTATGGCCAAGGGTGTCAAACCGCGCGTCAAAGTTCCGAAAAAAGCCGCTGCAGGCGATGTCATCACCATCAAGGCTTTGATCAGCCACAAGATGGAATCGGGGCAACGCAAAGGCAAAGATGGCAATTTGATTCCGCGCTCTATCATCAATCGTTTTACCTGCGCTTTTAATGGTGAGAATGTGATTGATGTTCAGTTGGAGCCTGCAATCTCGACCAATCCTTATTTTCAATTTGAAGCCATTGTGCCCGAGGCTGGCGAGTTCCAGTTTGCCTGGCATGATGATGATGGCTCTGTCTATGAGACCAAGAAAAAGATCAAAATGGCCTGATTGGCATTATTTGCCTTTGGGATGAGCTGATGAAAGCCTGACTTGCGCTCCTGTGAGGACCCTTTTTAGGAGGGAGCGCAAGGTCTTCAAACAAATAAAAAAGGATCGGAAATCTTGATGCAGAGCGAAAGCTTGGCTCGGTTTTGCGGTCCAGAGGGAGGACCATTTCATGAAAAAACGTGCTGTTTTTTTCCGTGCTTTATTGGTGTCCGGCTTTGCTGTTGGCATGGCCGGGGCTGATGAAAATGCGCAATTGGTGATTGAAGGCGAGACTTTGGTGACCAAAGCAGCCGCGCCAGCCCATTTGCAAGACAATCTGGATGAGATTTATTCCGGCTGGGTGTTTCGCTCCAATGAGACACAAGCCTTGCAATTGGATGATTTTGACAATCCCGCCTTTGTGTTCATTGATGCGGCCATGGATCAATATCAGCAGGTTGAAGGCAGCGCTGACAAGTCCTGTCAGTCCTGCCATGAAGATGTTGAGGAGTTTAAAGGCTTGCGCACCCAAATGCCCCGCATTGTTGATGGCAAAGTCCAGACGATGGAAGACCAGATCAATAAATGCCGGACCGAGCAAATGGGCGCTGAGGCGTGGAAATATACCGGCTCTGATATGACGGCAATGTCTGCTCTGATCGGGTTTCAGTCGCGTGGTATGGCGATGAATATCAAGATTGATGGCGAGGCCAAGCCTTTCTGGGAGAAGGGCAAGGAAATTTATTATACCCGTCATGGCCAGCTGGATATGGCCTGCTCGAATTGTCATGAAGATAATTATGGCAACAATATTCGCGCCGACCATCTCAGTCAGGGACAGTTGAATGGTTTTCCGACTTATCGCTTGAAAAATGCCAAGCTCAATGCTGTGCATTCGCGCTTGTTTGGGTGCATCCGCGATGTGCGGGCCGAGCCGTATAAAGTGGGATCTGATGAGCTGAAAGCGCTGGAATTGTATGTGTCTTCGCGCGCCAATGGTTTGTCTGTCGAAACGCCGTCTGTGCGCAATTAACATCATGAAAGATCCCGTATTGTCTTTATCAATGCGGGGTTTTTTGCCTTAAACAAATTCAAAAATGCGCATATGTTGCATTAAGATCAGGAAGATGGCCCGATGATTTCCCGTCGTGATTTTCTCCAAGTTGGTATGGCTGCGGCTTCGCTTTATGGTTTGTCCGGGTTTGGGGCTTGGAGCAAGGTTGCTGCGCAGCAGGCTTTGACCCAAGATCAGCTCTTGGATTTTGAAACATTTGGCAATGTTTCCCTCATTCATGTGACGGATATTCATGCCCAATTGATGCCGATTTATTTTCGTGAGCCGGAGATCAATATCGGGGTTGGTCGCAACAAAGGTCATGTGCCCCATTTGACGGGGGCCGCTTTTCGCAAAGCCTATGGGGTAGCCGATGGCACGCCTGCACACTATGCCTTGAGCTATGAGGATTTTTCCTCTCTGGCCAAAAGCTATGGCCGGGTTGGGGGGCTGGATCGGGTCTCGACCATTATCAATTCTATTCGGGCTGACCGGCCTGATGCTTTGCTGCTGGATGGGGGCGATACATGGCATGGATCGCTGACCTGCTATAAGACGCAAGGCCAAGATATGGTCAATGTCATGAATGCGCTAAAGCCTGATGCCATGACCTTCCATTGGGAATTTACCCTTGGCTCAGACCGTGTGAATGAGATTGTAGAAGGGCTGCCCTTTGCGGCTTTGGGGCAGAATATTTTTGATGCGGAATGGGATGAACCGGCGGAATTGTTCAAGCCCTATGAATTCTTCGAGCGGGGCGGGGTGAAGGTTGCTGTTATTGGACAGGCTTTTCCTTATATGCCCATTGCCAATCCGCGCTGGATGTTCCCTGAATATAGCTTTGGCATTCGCGATCAGCATATGCAAGAAATGGTTGATGAAGTGCGCGCGGCTGGGGCCGAATGTGTGGTTTGCCTGTCGCATAACGGCTTTGATGTCGACAAAAAAATGGCCACTCGTGTCAAGGGGATTGATGTCATTCTCTCTGGCCATACCCACGATGCCCTGCCAGAGCCTGTCCTGATTGAAAAGACTTATATTGTGGCGTCCGGTTCCAATGGCAAATTTGTCAGCCGTGTGGATCTCGATATTCGCAATGGCAAAATGATGGGCATCAAGCACAAGCTTATTCCGGTCTTTTCTGATGTGATTGCGCCAGATCCCGCTATTCGTACGTTGATTGAGGCGCAAAGAGCGCCCTATCAGCAAGAGTTGGAAATGGTGGTCGGCAAGACCGATAGCCTGCTTTATCGCCGGGGCAATTTTTCCGGTACTTGGGATGATTTGATTTGTGAGGCGCTGATTGAAGAGCGGGATGCGGATCTTTCCATGTCGCCGGGTGTGCGCTGGGGACCAAGCCTATTGCCGGGGCAGGATATTACCCGTGAGGATATCTTCAATGTCACCTCTATGTCTTATGGGCAGGCTTATCGCACCAAAATGAGCGGCGAATTCATTCATGTGATTTTGGAAGATGTTGCCGACAATATTTTCAATCCTGATCCCTATTACCAGCAAGGCGGTGACATGGTGCGCACTGGGGGCTTGCGCTTTACCTGCGATATTTCCAAGCCGCAGGGCAAGCGGATCAGTGATCTGACTTTGGCAAGGACAGGCGAGAAACTCGAAGCCTCCAAAGACTATTGGGTGGCTGGCTGGGCCAGTGTGAATGAGGGAACCGAGGGTCCGCAAATCTGGGATGTTGTGGAGAGCTTCATCCGCAAAAAAGGAACTGTGAGTGTCTCAGGTGAGAGCAACGTCAAGGTTGTTGGCGTGTGAGGATGAGGAAGGAGACATCGTTTATGTCTATCATGTTTAAAGGCAAAAAGCCGTCCCGTCGTGCCTTTCTAAAAGGGGCGCTGGCAACCAGTGCCGGCGCTCTGTCCGGTGGGGCAGCGCTTGCTGCCGGGGAAAAGGTGATTACCGAAGTTCAGCCATGGAATAGCGAGCTGGGCGATGGTGTGGATGCGATGCCCTATGGCCAGCCGTCGGAATTTGAAGCACATGTCAAGCGGCGGACCGTGGAATGGCTGACAGCAGATCCGGTTTCCTCGATCAATTTTACACCTTTGCATGAATTGGACGGGATCCTTACGCCCAATGGTTTGGCTTTTGAGCGTCATCATGGGGGCACGGCCCATATTGACCCCAAAGAGCATCGTTTGATGATCAATGGTCTGGTGGAGCGGCAATTGGTCTTTACCATGGACGATTTGATGCGCTTCCCGCGGGAAAATCATGTTTATTTTCTGGAATGTGCGGCCAATTCGGGCATGGAATGGCGCGGTGCCCAGCTCAATGGGTGTCAGTTCACCCATGGCATGATCCATAATGTGATGTATACCGGTGTCAAATTGCGCACGCTTTTGGAAGAGGCTGGGGTGAAGCCCTCTGGCAAATGGCTGTTGGCGGAAGGGGCGGATTCCTCTGGTATGACCCGCTCTATTCCGATGGAAAAAGCGCTGGATGATTGTCTTGTTGCGTTCAAGATGAATGGTGAAGCCTTACGCCCGGAACAGGGCTATCCGGTGCGCCTTGTGGTGCCCGGTTGGGAAGGCAATATGTGGGTGAAGTGGTTGCGCCGTCTGGAAGTGGGCGACCAGCCTTGGCACCATCGCGAAGAAACATCCAAATATACGGACTTGCTGGAAAATGGACAAGCGCGGCGCTTTACATGGGAGATGGACGCCAAATCGGTGATTACCAATCCCAGCCCACAAGCGCCTTTGACCCATAAAAAAGGGCCAACGGTTCTAACCGGTCTGGCATGGTCTGGGCGGGGTACCATTCCGCGTGTGGATGTGACCATTGATGGTGGCATTACATGGCATAAAGCGCGGATTTCCGGCCCGTCTTTGGATAAATCCATGCATCGTTTCTATTTCGAATTTGATTGGGATGGCAAACCCTTGCTGCTGCAAAGTCGTGCGCATGACAGCACTGGCTATGTGCAGCCGACGAAAGATCAGTTGCGCAAGCATCGCGGGGTCAATTCGATTTATCACAATAACGGTATCCAAACCTGGGCGATTGACGCGGAAGGGAATGCGGAAAATGTCGAAATTTCTTAAAGCCTTTCTTGTGGCATCTATGCTTGCTAGCCCTGCGCTTGCAGCGGGAAAATATGGCCTTGGGCGTGTGGCAACCGCTGATGAGGTGAAGGCATGGGACATTGATGTGCGTCCCGATGGGGTGGGGCTTCCCAAAGGCAAGGGAACGGTTGAAGAGGGCGAAGAGTTGTTTGTTGACAATTGTGCCTCTTGTCATGGCGATTTTGGCGAAGGAGTGGATCGCTGGCCGGTTCTCTCTGGCGGGCATGGATCGCTCACCGATGAGCGCCCAGTGAAAACCATTGGCTCTTATTGGCCTTATGCTTCAACCCTGTTTGATTATATCCGCCGGGCCATGCCATTTGGTGCAGCCCAAACCCTTGAGGCAGATGAGATCTATGCCATCACGGCCTATCTTTTGAATATGAATGATGTGGTGGATGATGATTTTGAATTAAGCGATGAGAATTTCAAAACCATCAAACTGGAAAATGAAGCCAATTTCTTCATGGATGATCGGGCCGAGAAAGAGCTGAAAGAATTTGTTGAGGAGCCTTGTATGAGCGCCTGTAAAGCAAAGGTAGAGATTACCAAGCGTGCGGTGATTGTTGATGTCACCCCTGAAGAAGGGGGAGAGGTCGGAGGGTCTCTGGATTAGGTTGAGATGTGATAGGTGCCTGTCCTTGTGGCATGGGCCTGTTATCTGATGGGATATGTGGTTATGGTGAGCGGCTTGCGTCTTTTTCTGATGACTGCGACCGGCATATGGTTTGGTTTTCTTCTTTTGGGGCAAGCCGCCTTTGCGGTTGAACTGGGGGATAAGGAAAAAGGACGCAAGCTCTTTAAGCTTTGCAAAAATTGCCATCAGATTGGCCAAGGGGCCAAAAACCGCATTGGCCCACATTTGAACCTTTTATTTGGGCGCAAGGCGGCGTCCATTGATGGTTTTCGCTATTCCAAGGGCATCAAACGGGCAGCAGCTGGTGGGCTGGAATGGCACGCGGATACTCTATCGGCTTATCTTGAAAATCCGAAAAATCTGGTATCAGGCACACGGATGAATTTTGCCGGTATGAAGGATCTGGATCAGCGTATGGATCTGATCGCCTATTTGCGCCTTTTCTCTGACAATCCTGCTGATATTCCTGAAGCGGATCCGACAATATCGGATGCGGGGCATGATCTGGATCCTGCCATTTTGGCGCTGAAAGGCGATCCTGATTATGGGGACTATCTTTCTGGCGAATGTACAGCCTGTCATCAGACCAGCGGTCAGGATGATGGGGTGCCGTCAATTGTTGCTTGGCCGGAAGATGATTTTGTCAGGGCGATGCATGCTTATAAAAAACAGGTGCGCCAGCATCCGGTGATGCAGATGATTGCTGGGCGTCTGTCAGATGATGAAATTGCCTCTCTGGCCGCCTTTTTCGCCAATATAAAGGAATAATTGCATAAATTTATAGGAGGAGATGAGATGGGATTGGATAGACGGGTCTTTATGGGTGGGGCAGCTGTTGCTGCGTCCAGCCTTGCCATGCCGTATGGTTTTGCCAAAGGCAATGGGACGCCCAAAGTGGTGGTGATTGGCGGTGGAGCTGGCGGGGCAACGGCGGCGCGTTATCTTGCTAAAGACAGCAAAGGGGCGCTGGATGTTACCCTGATCGAGCCAAGCCGAAGCTATTATACCTGTTTCTTCTCCAATCTTTATCTTGGTGGGTTCAAAAATCTGGATGATCTGGTCCATTCCTACGGCACACTTGCCTCTGGCTATGGCATCAATGTGGTGCATGATTGGGCTATTGGCGTGGACCGCGACAAGAAATATGTGACGCTGGCAGGGGGCGCGCAGGTGCCTTATGACAAATTGATCCTGTCTCCGGGGATTGATTTTGTGGAAGGCGGGGTGGCTGGCTGGGATATTCTGGCCCAGAATAAAATGCCCCATGCCTATAAGGCTGGCTCGCAAACCGAATTGCTCAAAGCGCAAGTGATGGCAATGCCTGCTGGCGGGGTGTTTGCCATGGTGGCACCGCCCAATCCGTTTCGCTGTCCTCCGGGGCCCTATGAGCGGATTTCGATGGTGGCGCATTTGCTGAAAACCCATAATCCAACCGCTAAAATTCTGGTGGCGGATCCCAAGCCGAAATTTTCTAAAATGGCTTTGTTTCAAGAGGGATGGGGCACGCATTATGATGGCATGATTGATTGGATTGGGCCAGATTTTGGCGGTGACAATGTCGTTGTCAATCCAGATGAGATGACGCTAAGCATTGATGGCGAGGTGACCAAGGTTGATGTTTGCAATGTGATACCGGCGATGAAAGCAGGGCGCATTGCTGAAGTTGCCGGTGTGTCCGATGGTCGCTGGGCCCCTGTCAATGCAAAGGATATGTCGTCAAAGGCGGATAAGAATATTCATGTGCTGGGTGATGCCGCCTTGCAAGGGGATATGCCAAAGTCCGGCTTTGCGGCCAATAGTCAGGCAAAAGTTTGTGCCAATGCCATTCGTGGGGAATTGACGGGCTCGAAGGTCTTTCCTGCGAAATTTTCCAATACATGCTGGTCGTTGATTGATGATGATGATGGGGTCAAGGTTGGGGCCAGCTATAAGGCGACCGATGAAAAAATTGCCAAGGTTTCGGGCTTCATTTCCAAAATTGGTGAAGATGCTGCGACACGGGCGAACAATTACAAGGAATCGGAAGGCTGGTATGCAGGCATCACCAAAGACATGTTTGGATGACTGAAAAAGGTCTTTGAAGCCATCGCGGGCAGAGTGGGGCAAAAGCTCTGCCCCGTCGGGGCTTTGCGATGTCGCAAGGACAAAGACAACAAATAAAGATAACAAATAGAGATAAGAAGAAGGAGGAATGGAACCATGACACAATCACGAAAGCGGGTTTTGATCGGGGCTGCCTTGGGGTTGGCTTTGACTGCGGGTGCCGCCCATGCAGGGGGGGGCATTGCCAAGACCTATGCGTTTGATGGTGCATTTGAAGATGCGGCCTTTGGCGTGGAAAGTGCGATTGTCGATAAAGGGCTGGTGATTGATTATGTCAGCCATACGGGGGATATGCTGAACCGGACGGGCAAAGATGTTGGCTCAACCAAGCCTTTGTTTGAAAAGGCTGATATCTATTTGTTTTGCTCTGCTGTTTTGTCGCGCAAAGTGATGGAAGCGGATCCGGCCAATATTGCTTATTGCCCTTATAAGGTGTTTGTCACCAAGCGAGAGGGCAAGGTCGAGATTGGCCATCCTGTCTATCCGGCGGGGCCGATGAAAGAGGTCGAGGCTTTGCTGGCCGATATTGCCAATCAGGCCATCAAGGATTAGCGCATTTGTGTGCTTATCTCCGAATCCCGGATTTGGCTGTTTACTCTTTGTATGGCGCGCTTGTTGAGGGGTGAGTGCGCTGTGCTGTTCTCTTTGTGATTGTGGGCTTGGCTCAGGATATGGAGAGTGTGAAGGATGGGCTGATGTTGGAAGCCATGATTGATGCGCTTGGTGATGACACTGTTATGATGCTAAGCGGATTGCTGGTTGGGTTGTTGTTTGGAGCGGCAGCACAGCATTCCAGATTTTGTTTGCGTGCAGCGATCATTGAGACTGCGGGCCGTGTGATGGGCGCAAAGTTGGGTCTTTGGCTGCTGGCTTTTTCTGCTGCTGTCTTCTTTGTGCAGACTGCGCTTTTCTTTGAAATTCTTGATGTGAGTGATGCACGTCAATTGTCCGCGACCGGGTCGATGTCCGGGGCCATTGTTGGCGGTGTGATGTTTGGCATTGGCATGGTGCTGGCGCGTGGTTGTGCCAGCCGTCTTTTGGTGTTGGCGGCGACGGGGAATTTGCGCGCCATTGTCACCGGTTTGATTTTAACCCTTGTGGCGCAGGCGTCCTTGCGTGGAATTTTGGCCCCGGCGCGCGAATGGATTGGTGGCTTATGGCTGGTGGATGGGGGAGAGGGCCGAAATTTGCTGCATATTGTCTCTCTGTCCAACGGGGGGGCGGCTTTGGTTGCTTTGCTGGTTTTGGTGCTGGCTTTTGGGTTGGCGAGATATCGCAATGTGAGGGTGAGCCATGGCTTGGGGGCGGGGCTGGTTGGGTTTGCGGTCGCTTTTGGCTGGGTGTTGAGCTATCAGATCTCGCAAATTTCCTTTGAGCCGATCAGCGTGCAATCTGTCAGTTTCACAGGTCCGTCAACCGATACCCTGATGGCGTTGGTCAATGAGCGCGATATTGGACTGAGTTTTGGGCTTGGTCTGGTGCCCGGCGTGTTTTTAGGTTCTGGCTTGATGGCTATCTTGAGCGGAGAATTTGAGATCCAGCGCTTTGGGCCAGAGACCAGAATGGAGCGGTATTTTCTTGGCGCTTTTTTAATGGGCTTTGGCTCTATGCTGGCCGGGGGCTGCGCTGTGGGAGCGGGTGTGACTGGCGGGTCAATTTTTGCCATCACCGCTTGGGTGGCTATTTTTTCCATGTGGGTTGGTGGTTTGCTCGCCCAGTGGCTTATTGATCAGCCCACTGCTTAGTACCTGATTTAGACTTGAAGGCTGATCAATCATTATCGGCTTGATTCATTCAAATTCCATTTGCTCATAGACGCGGCCAGCATTTTTTGTGGCTAGCTCTTCAAATGTATCGAGATGTTTATAGGGGCTTTGGTCAATATAATAGGCGTCTTTGAGCGAGCCGCCATTTTCCAGATGGGTGCCGATTTTGCCGCGTAAATATTGCAGATAGTCTTTTGTATAGCGGCGGACCTGCGCCATATTGGTGGGGTGACCATGACCGGGAATGACATAAGTGGCGTTAAGCTTTTCAAATTCATTGTCCCATGTCTCCAGCCAGTCAGCCGTCATGGTATGGTCGAAAATGGGTAGCATCCGCTCATGAAAGGCAACATCCCCGGAAATGACAAGGCTTTGTTTGGGTAGCCAAACAACAATGTCACCGGGGCTATGGGCCGGGCCGAGATAGCGGGCTTCTATCTCAAATGCGCCCATGGTGATGTTATATGCCTCATCAAAGACTTCTGTGGGGCCAATAAGGCTGGTGCCTTGTGCTTTTTCTTTGTTGATGCGCTTCATGGCATCCAGTGCTTGCTGGCCATAATCTTCAAATTCGCTTGCTGCATCGCTATGGGCGATGATTTTTACCCCTTGTTCTGCCCAATAGGCGTTGCCGAGCATGGCATGGCCTTGGCCGTTTTCGTTGATCACCAGTTTGACCGGTTGTGTGGTTTGGGTTTTGATTTCGTCATGCAAGGCTTTGGCGATGCTATAGGCCCCGCCGCTATTGACCACGACCACGCCCTCGCCGGTGATGATGAAGCTGAGATTGTTGTTATGGCCGCTATTGTCATATGTGGGCGGGGCTGTGGCACCAATGGCAGAAAAGACATGAGGAATGACTTCGACCGGTTTTGAATAGAGTATGGAGCCGGGATATTGATCGACAATATCCTCGCTTGCCTGAAGAGCGGTGGTGCATAGGGCAAAGGTGGCAGTTAAGAGCAGATGTTTCATGATCAGGCCTTTGAAATGAAGTGATAGCTGTTATTTTTGCGCTGGCAACGGCCTATGCCGCCGTTGGGCAGATGAAAGCCGACCAAATGGCTGTTATCTGTTGCGATTTTGTCCAAAAGCCTTGTGCGGCTTTGGGCCCCCATGTCACGGTCTTGATCGGAGCCAGAATGCCAGTCCGGTTTTTCGAAAGCGATATGATGATTGCCAATGGCATCGCCGACAATCATGGCTGATTGTGCAGTTTGGCGTATTTCAAAGGCCATATGGCCCGGCGTGTGGCCAAAACAGGCATGGGCGGCAATATTGGGCAGAATTTCCTCTCCATCTTTGAAAAGAAGAATGCTGTCTTGCAATGTTTCAAGTCGGTTTTTGGCACCAACGGCAAAAGATTGACGTGATGGGATGATGCTATTGACCGTTTGCGGGTGCATCCAATAGTCCCATTCGCTTTTTCCCATCAGATAGGTGGCATTTGGAAAGAGCGGATCGTCAAAATCATCCAGCAATCCCCAGAGATGGTCGGGATGGGCGTGGGTGAAAATAACATGGGTGATATCGTCGGGGGTGAGGGATGTGGTTTGTAATGTCTCTAGCAATTTTCCTGCGCTGGGCATGAAATTTGGCCCGGCACCGACATCAAAGAGGATATTTCTGGGGCCATCCTGAAGCAAGGTGATGTTGCAGTCTGGCGTGATGCGTGTTCGATCCAGTTTGTAGGTTTCGATGATGGTTTGCAGCTCTTTTTCTGGCAAATGGTCATAGGTCATAGTGCCGGGCAGCGTTAGAAAGCCATCGCTCAAAGTTGAGAGTGTGGCAGAGCCAATGGCAAGACTGGCTTTGACAAAGCTAGGGGCGAGCGTGTTTAGCGCAAGCCCGCCTGTCAGTGCCGCTGTTGATTTCAGAAAGTCTCGCCGGTCCATTTATGCATCCCCCCAGTCTTTATGTTCACATATTCATTTATGTTAATATATTGCAAAGTCGCTGTCTTTGGCAATGTTGATTTGATCCTTTGAAACGGCTTGGAAACTATGCTTTCGTGGGGAAAGAAAAAGCTCTAGGCTCAGGACTCATTAATTTAGGTTTTGTTTTAAGCATATTTATCGGGAGGACAATGCCATGAATCCAGCACTTTGGCTGAAAAGGGTGGCCGCTCGTTGGCCACAGGCACCGGCTTTGTTTTTGGGGGACACCCTGATTGCCGATTATGCGCAGTTTGACAAAGCCGCCAGTGCTGTGGGGCGGGCCTTGCGTCAGCGCGGTGTTCGGCAAGGGGACCGGGTTGGGGTGTTTATGAGCAACCGGCCTGATTATCTGATTGCGCTTTATGGCATTTGGTATGCCGGGGCGGCGGCGGTGCCGATCAATGGCAAATTGCATATTCGCGAAGCTGCATGGATTTTGGACAATTCTGGTGCCGATTTTGCCTTTGTCTCGCAAGATATTGCCAAGGGTCTGGAAGACTTGATGGACGAGCAGGCTTGCTCTCTTATTTTTGTGGAACAGAGCGCTTTTTCCCAGATGAAAGAGGGGTTGGGGCTGGAGGCTCCTGTTTCCCTGACAGCGGATGATATGGCTTGGCTGTTTTATACGTCTGGCACCACAGGCACGCCCAAGGGGGTGATGATTTCTTGCGGCAATCTTGCGGCGATGGTGTCTGCCTATTTTGTCGATGTGGATGATGTCTGCCAACAGGATGCTATTTTATATGCTGCGCCTATGTCTCATGGAGCCGGAATTTATAATTTCATGTTTGTTTTGAAAGGCTGTCGGCATGTGGTGCCTGTCTCACGCGGCTTTGAAGCGGATGAAATTTTAACGCTGGCCCCGACCATCAAAAATATTGTGATGTTTGCCGCCCCCACCATGGTGCGGCGTCTGGTGGATGGCGCCAAAGAAAGCGGCAGGAACGGAGAGGGGATCAAGACCATCATTTATGCCGGGGGGCCTATGTATCTCAATGATATTCTGGAAGCCGTTGAGCATATGGGGCCGCGTTTTGTGCAGGTTTATGGGCAAGGGGAATGCCCGATGGCGATTACGGCCTTGTCTCGTTTTGATGTGGCAGAGCGGAACCATCCAAGGGCTATGGAGCGTCTGGCCTCGGTTGGTTTGGCGCAATGTTTGGTCGAGGTGCGGATTGTCGATGAAGCGGGGCAGAGCGTTGCTTTGGGCGAGATGGGGGAAATTGTTGTCAAAGGCTCTGCGGTGATGTCTGGCTATTGGCGCAATGAAGAGGCAACGGCTAAGACCCTTCGCGATGGTTGGCTTTGGACCGGTGATATGGGCTGTATGGATGCGGACGGTTATATCAGTTTGCAGGACCGCTCCAAAGATATGATCATTTCCGGTGGCTCCAACATTTATCCG
>JAOXSG010000297.1 GCA_025800105.1 Cohaesibacter sp.
TCTTTTACTCTCTTTTTTCCGATCCCCTTCATTTTAGGACTGAGTTCTGCTTGTGGTACACTTCCTGAAAGGACCGTGTTTTGCTCTTGTGAGCCATCTGGTTCAGTTCTCTCAGGTGCAGATGGTTGAGACTCGCTGGGAGTGCTCTCCAGAGTGACGTCCAAAGGTTCTGAAGCATTTGCCACCGATTTTGCCTTTTTAGTCCGTATCCTCTTCTTCTTGGGAGCTTCAATGGCTAAGAGTGTTTTTGATGTAGGCTTGGTCATTTCAGCACCGTCACCAGTTTTCGGAAGAGGGTATGCTTCCATCTCCCCGCATTCAGTTTCTTCTCTGGTAACAGCTGCCACGAACCTTCCCACAGCTGGTGCCTTGTTCTCGACTAGCACGGCGATCAATCCGAGCCATTGGCATGCTGCATTGCCCAAGAGGATGGGACCTCTCTCTCTGGCAATCACGAAGATCCTCGTGATCATGAACTGCTGAGTCTGTTTGTTTTTGGTGTATATCTTGGTCTGTCCAATTACCGACACA
>JAOXSG010000314.1 GCA_025800105.1 Cohaesibacter sp.
GGGGGCAATGTCCCTCTTTGTAGTCATGCATGTAGGTTTTTTTTTGTTTCAGAACGTGTCCATTGTAAACGATGACTGTGTGGTACTGTAAAATTCCGACAATAAACCCTGAGCTTATATTTGTTCAATAGGCTTTTTTGCTGGGCTTATTTTTGAGGGAGCTTATTTTCAGAGGAGCTTATTATTGGAGGGGATTAGAAAAAAGCCTAAACCAGCTTAAAACAGCCAAGACCAACAATCCATGGGTTTATTATCGGAAGGATATTTGTGTCTGAGATTTGAAGGGGGGAGGGGGGCTTATTATCGGAATTTAACAGTATGTCCTTTGAAATTCTTCCTTCAAATGCAAGTCCTCTCACTGGCTTAGTGGTAAAGGCTGGTCAAGCTGCTATTGCATAGCCTATGTAGTTGAGGGGGTGGGTGCTTACACCCCCTTGGGTATCCCACTTCCCACCCTCTCTTCACCTCCTCCAAATTTCCTGCCCCCATTGCTCCCTTATTCCCCCCCCCCCCCCTGTCCACCTCCCCAATGTAGAAGGCATAATAAGGGAGGGAAAAGGGATCAAAGGGAGAAGTTGAAGAACGAGGATAGTTTCCTCCTAGCTGTAACCTTTTATGTTTTTTTGTCCCTTTCTCCTCTCTGAATACACCTCTATATAGCATGCAAGAAATTTCTGTTTGGTGTGAAGGGATTGAAATATACAGAGTCCACCTCATTTCTTCTGTCATATTAAATG
>JAOXSG010000334.1 GCA_025800105.1 Cohaesibacter sp.
CCAGGGAGAAAGTCAGGGATTTTGACAAGTGGAACAAATTTCTAAAGGATGAGCTCAAGTCTTATCCCAAGGGCCTCCAGACTGCCTTATTCTGAAATGTCAGCCGACTCCTCCATGAGAGGGCTGATATTTGAGGGTAAAAAATTTGATGAACTCATTAATATCAAAATGAAGGGAGGTAGTTTTGCAAAAACAAAATCACTCGAAAAATCAATTTCTCTCTTGAAATGTCACCGTCTTATGAAATACCGTAACCATCGGGTTATTAGGCAACTTAAGATCCACGACGAAAGAGACGACGACGACGTCCATTGACCGCGCGAGAACCGGAACGAGGACGTCGTTTTCTGTGGGTCAAATGAAACTTAAGAAGCGATCGGCTTGTACGACGACGACGACTTAAATTCGACGACGCTCTGTGGGATTCAGGACATCGACTTGTTTTTCATAACTTTTTTTTCAGCGGTGCATCAAACCGTATCAGCAAGATGAATATTTTTTAGTTTTGACTTTTTGGAAACAAAACGTACAGAATTATTCGAAGTTTGTTCTGGGTCAAATAGCCGAGTCGGAGTGTTCGTCTTGCAGAGTTTAAAGTCAAGAAAACAAATATTTC
>JAOXSG010000361.1 GCA_025800105.1 Cohaesibacter sp.
CGGGGATGCAACCGGCCTATGGGGCTATGTCGAAATCAGTCCGTTTCTGGCTGGCGCCTTTACAATTGGCTTTATTTTTGGCGCATACATGACCGAGACTTTCCGCGGTGCCTATCTTGCCATTCCCGCAGGACAGATTGAAGCAGCTCAGGCTCTTGGAATTGTACCTGCTTCCTATTTGCGCAGGATTATTTGGCCACAAATCATTCCGCACGCCTTGCCCAATTTCACCAATAATTGGCTTGTGCTGATGAAGACAACAGCATTGGTCTCAATCATCGGTTTGCAGGATCTGGTCTATAATGCCAATCAGGCAGGACGTGCATCGCGAGAGCCTTTTCTGTTTCTGATGGTGAGTTTTGTTGTCTTCTTAGGCTTGACAATCTTGTCCGATATAGGATTGCGCCGCCTCAGTCGACGATATTCCTCCAGGTAGGGACAGGACAAAGTGGATATCTCTCTTATTGTCGACAATTGGCAACTCTTTGCAGAGGGGCTTTGGAACACGGTTTGGCTGGTTTCCCTGTCATTGCTGATCGGAGGCCTGCTTGCTTTGCCGCTTGCTTTGGCACAGGCCTATCAGATTCCTGTATGGGGGCGTTTATCATTTTGGTTCTCGTATTCGTTTCGTGGCACACCCTTGCTTGTACAGCTCTATCTTATCTATTACGGGCTGGGCCAATTCGAATTTATTCGAGAATCCTTTCTATGGATTTTCCTGCGCGAGGCTTACATTTGTGCATTGATCGCATTTTCCTTGAATAGCGCGGCCTATGCCTGTGAGATCATCCGGGGGGCGATATGTCAGGTGCCCCAAAATTTGATCGAAACCGCTCATGCAATTGGCATGTCCGATTTTCAAATCATGCGAAGAATTGTTGTGCCGATAGCTTATCGGCGGTCCATTTTCGCCTATAGCAATGAAGTCATTTTCATGCTGCATGGCAGTGTGCTGGCATCAACCATCACGATCATCGATTTGCTTGGTGCAGGACGGAAATTGAATGCAAAATATTATGTTACCTTTGAGGGATTCCTGACAGCAGCTCTTCTCTATATGGCAAT
>JAOXSG010000362.1 GCA_025800105.1 Cohaesibacter sp.
GACGAGGACGTTGAAAACTCCTTCTTCTGGACGTAAACAATGGGCGAGGCCGCCCACCCCCAGTCCGGCCGGGTCATCAGCCCCGCGTTGAAGATATTCGAGGTTCCCCCCACCGACATCAGCATCGAATCCTATCGCATGGTGACTATCCAACCCACCACGACAGGCATCAACCCCATGGAATTCATCATTCCTGCGCTGGATGATCATGTGGATTTGAATCGCAGCTACTTCACCATGCAACTGCGATTGAAAAAGAGCGATGGGAGCAACATAGCCGCTGTCAACAAACTCTGGGTCACCAACAATTTGGCCCACACCATCATCAAACAAATTGACCTGATATTGAATGGCACCTTGATCAGCCCTCAATCGGACACGTACCATTACAAAGCGTTTTTGGAGACCCTGATGAATTATGTGAGGGAGGAAGGGGAAACGGTGTTGAGACCTCAAGGCTGGTTCAGTGGTTTGGATTTTCCCCCGAATGGACCGCCAACAAC
>JAOXSG010000147.1 GCA_025800105.1 Cohaesibacter sp.
TTTCGCACGGCACGGCTAAAGATAAGATTGCATCATCATCTGCCGACCCCGGAACAGATTGCAGAACAAGCGTATCCGCCTGCGGGTTCGCAGCCAAAGCGCGTTCAAACCGGTCAAGAGGCGTTGCCTCAAACACGCCTTCCACGACCAGAGCCGTGCCTTCTGCGCAAAAAGACATCGGCTCGTAATCAACAAAGCCGCATGCGGATTAGACGGTAAGCCCAAATAGGAGCAGGGGTTTCATTGGGGCTTGCCTTTCCAATTGCGTGCCTTGGCCATGGGCCACATCAAGCGGTTCGGCAGAGGCCATGGTACGGGCTTACGCAAACCTACTCGCCAGTTGGATTCAGGAGACACTGGCAGATCAAACGCGTTGAAACAGCGCTCCAGTCTCGAAAAATCTCATTTTGACCCAAAGGACAGATATGAAAAATCGAATAGATGCGATACCGCATTTTTCGACGCGGAATGACAAAACTCAATTTTGTCAGATTTATTTTTCCTATAATTATATGGATGTTCCCGAAAATAGTGGGTT
>JAOXSG010000378.1 GCA_025800105.1 Cohaesibacter sp.
TCATTCTCACTTAATCAAATACAATGTACTCATTCTTTCTCATCCCTTCTCATCTTCCAAGGTCTCCCTCTACGGGCCTCCACTCAGGCAACTCTGCCAGGACGACCTACCCCTTACATCTAACACCCCTCTGTACCAATCCAAGGTCCCCTTCTCGGGCGTCGACTTACTCAACCACGCCAGGATGACCTATTCAGTACAATTAAATGTCTTGTACGCTACCCAGGTCTCTACAGCCCTTTAGCCCCACTTTAGTTATGCAGGACGGAGTCACAAAGCATCTAGTGGCCCCACTATCAATCAGAGTCTTTACTTCTTTTCCATAGATCTTGGTGGGGACCACTAAAAGTAGGCCATCTTCAATGGTCCTTATAGATTTATTCTGCTGACATTCTTCAGCAGTTACTCTTCCTCCAGAGTTTTGTTCCTTTTTATCCCCCTTTTCCTCCATAGTATTCCATCCATCACCCTCTTTCTTCTTTTGTAATTTTGTAATATTTT
>JAOXSG010000396.1 GCA_025800105.1 Cohaesibacter sp.
TGTGTTGCCTCACTGACTACAGAGTCAAAATTGTTGGATGCTTTTGCAAGACGGTCGGTGAAGATTTCGACATTTTTGACGCTGGCCTGAACACTTTGCGGCTCTAGCGCGCCGATCAGGCTTTCTGCTGTTGTGCTCAATGTTTCGAGCTTTGCTGACAGGTTGGTCAGGCCTTTGGCGGCAGAAGAGGCATCGCTTAGGAATGTATCAATATTCTCGGCATTGTTTTTTAGCGCTGCGGTAAAGGCTTCCACATTATCGAGCGAATTGTTGATGCGGCTTTCATTGGTGGTGACCACAGCGTCAACTTTGGACAATATGCTGTCTGCGTGTGAGAGAATTTGGCGCGCGCCAGCCATCAAATCCTCAAAGGCTGAATTTTGCGCGGTTAATTCTGGTATGGGAGACATGGAGAAAATGCTGGGCAATGTTTCGCTGCCGCCTTTCATCTCCACATATGCAACGCCGGTTAGGCCCTGAAAGGAGAGGGCGATTGTGCTGTCCTGTTTTAAGGGAATGGCGGACTCAACGCTGAGTTTGGCAATGACATATTTG
>JAOXSG010000416.1 GCA_025800105.1 Cohaesibacter sp.
TAAAACAACTTTATTTTTTATCAGCATCCTGTTTTGAACTTTTATGAACTTATACCAGCTGATTTGAAAAACAAAATTTGTTTATGTATGCGTCTTCAGTGGGCGGATGGCTCTTTTGCTAGTGATTGGCTAAACAAGAAATATCATTAGCATATTTTCTTACTTGCACGTGCCCTAAGTTTACTTGAGATTTGTCTTCACAAACAATTTTCTGCTCAAGTAAGATTTAAGTCTTACTTGAGATGCAAGTGTGAGGTCGCCCAATGATACGCTTCCAAAAACACTGTGGAAAACTTTTTATAAATGCAAAAAATAACTTTATATTCATATTGGAAGTGTTTTTTGCACTCTCAAAGCAAAGGTATATCGCAACCGTGGCTAAAATAATGACACATTTTTCTTTAATTCAAGTAAAGTTCAGTGCTGTGTACCCTGCTTTCATGGACGTAACAATGCATGTTTCGCCATTCTCTTACAAAATTGAAGCCTGCCAAATTTTTGTAAAAACTTTTAGCGCCAAAAACAAGCAAATATTTGAATTTGG
>JAOXSG010000419.1 GCA_025800105.1 Cohaesibacter sp.
ACGTGGCTTTGCAAAGGGAAGCAAGGCAAGCGGGTTAGAGCAACCAATTTTCTATTGGGATCCTTCGATCGCCCCATCAGGTTTTAGTTTTTACAGCCATAAAAAGCCCCTCATTCCTGCATGGAATGGCTCGCTGTTGGCCGGGGCCTTGCGCGAGCAATATCTCTCGCGGCTTATCCTCAAAGGCGATGACATCATCAAGGAAGAGCGGTATCTGGTCTCGCAATTTGGCAGGATTCGCGATGTCAGAACCGGCCCGGACGGCGCGGTCTGGCTGCTAACGGACAGTTCAAACGGACAAGTGATCAGGCTTACACAGGAATAAAGGTGGTCAATTGCGCTCTTCTGGCAAAATGGGCAAAGGCAGGCAATCAATGCCGTCTTCGCTCAATTCCTTGACCTCTTGCAATGTCGCCTGACCATAAATGCCGCGCGTCTCAGTCTCATTAAAATGCATTTTGCGGGCTTCATCTGCAAATTTATCACCCACATAATCAGAATTGGCGACCACTTTGTCGCGCAATTCACGCAGCTTTTGAACGATCTCTGTTTGTTGAGACAAATCGGGCTGTACTGCAAGTGATTGCTCCCCACTCCCTTGAGCTATAGTGGCAGGGACAGGCGCCTGCGATAGGGGCGTAGTCTCTTTGGCACCGTCATCTGTGACAGCCTCACGAGGGACAGATGACTGAGGACTATTGTGATTTTTATCTTGGGTGCGCGTGCCAGAAATTGCAGGGGCCATCAGCGCTTTGCTGACATGCTCTGACC
>JAOXSG010000468.1 GCA_025800105.1 Cohaesibacter sp.
TGCTGCTGCTTTTGGTGGTGCTTCTGGCCATGCTGCTTGCAATCTCAGGCCCAGGAAAGGCCGGCGGCATTAGCCGGAGGCTGATAAATAATTATGGTATGGTTAGCTACTGCCAATGGGATGACTAAATGCTACCAGACCTAGACACCTTCAAATCCTGATTTTGAGATCTTGACTGAATGACTTCTGGAATTCGTATGCCTTTTAATCCCCGTCATATGTATCCCTGAGATATCCTATAATTAGAGAATGACATGAAACATGACCTATGCCTATTCCAATCCCTACAAACCTCCGGACCCTCCTCAAAGCGTGTGGCCGCCAGGGCCGCAAAGACGTCGCGGCGGCCGATGACGCCGTCGCCGCCCACGTCCAGCAATCCGAAGGCGATGCGCAAGCGTTTCTCCGGCGAGGCGGTGACCTCTTGCGGTTTGCTTTCCGAACCGGGAAAAGAACAGTGTAGCACCTTCTCTGTTAAAGGGAATGTAAGCGATATATGATATATGTATATTTATCTATTTCAAAAGAATTAAAACATAAACTGGAAGAAGCATGAAAAAAAAGAAACGCAAGATGTGAGGGGGTTATGGCTAGAGTGATCGATCATGCGTCTGATAGATGATTGTCTAATAGATGATTGTCTTAGCTGATCAGGGCCCATTAAAAGAGAAGCGCCTGGCAATTGGAAAGAATCACAATGAAGGGTCAAAAACAAATACGCACTGATATTGATATTTG
>JAOXSG010000473.1 GCA_025800105.1 Cohaesibacter sp.
TTCTTTCTTCGACTGTTCTTCTTTTTGGCGTCTGGAGCGTTCTTCTTCCTCTCTCATTTGTTCTTCGATGTCCCTATCTTCTTCTTCGATTAGGTTCTCTTCCTCCTTGGACATCTTTCCGAACGCCTCCTGTGCTTTTCTCCGTGCTTCCTTAGCACTGTTCCTGATCTTGTCTCTGTTCCATCTGCTCTTTGGAATGGCGTTTTCTGGTTTTGTCTTCTCATATCTTCCCGCCGACCAAAATTCTGAGTTACACTCTAAACACACCGCTAGGATGGATGAGCTCTCACTCAGGCAGCATGGACATTTCCTGTTTGGGTACCCCAACAATCCAAATTTGGTTGGATTATGGTAAATCGCCAACATCATCACCACTCTTGACCTTGTCTCGCCTTCAAGTCTTAAGGAACCTTCCTTGCTCCTGAGGATCTTCACATCTTCTTTTAACGATCTGAGATCAGCAGGGTCTCCAATTGGTGGTGCAGGGAATTTGTTGATGAGCTGAACAGCA
>JAOXSG010000154.1 GCA_025800105.1 Cohaesibacter sp.
GTCGGTGAAGCAGCTTATAGACCCTCAAACACCAAAGAGTCAAACACTAAAATAAAAATAAACAAACTTTATCGGGAAAAGTTTCCGCACCGCAATAAAACAACAGAAATCTGCCAATTCAAACAGGGGAAAAAATGAAAATCCCCCTCGCAAAAAAGCGAGAGGGAAAAACCTTACAGCATAACCCAAAGCCTGACGCTCAATGAACAGAGCGCGTGGTTGCAAAGGTAAGCCCACGGTCATCACAGCCAATGCTGACAATGGAATGATCGGAAATCTCCCCCCCTAACAATTGCTCGGCCAACGGGTCTTGCAGATATTTCTGGATCACCCGCTTTAAAGGCCGCGCACCATAGGCAGGATCATAGCCTTTATCCGCAAGCCACTCGATCGCTGCACCAGACAAATCCAGACCAATAGAACGATCAGACAAGAGATGCGACAAAGAAGACAGCTGAATATGCACAATCCTAGACATATCTGCCCGTGCCAAACGATGAAAAATCAAAAGCTCATCAAGTCGATTCAAAAATTCCGGACGAAAACTCCCCCGAACCACATCCATCACTCTGGCAGCCTCTTCCTCACTCACATCTCCGCCTTCATTGGTTGCCAAAAATTCAGCCCCCAAATTGGATGTCATAATGATCAGGCTATTGCGAAAATCAACTGTACGCCCCTGCCCATCTGTCAGGCGACCATCATCAAGCACCTGCAACAAGATATTGAAGACATCAGGATGCGCCTTCTCAACCTCATCAAACAAAATAACCTGATAGGGGCGACGGCGCACTGCTTCGGTTAACACACCACCCTCTTCATAACCAACATAGCCGGGAGGTGCCCCAATCAAGCGAGCAACGGAATGCTTTTCCATAAATTCCGACATATCCAGCCGCACCATGGCCTGTTCATCATCAAACAAAAAGTCAGCCAGAGCTTTGGTCAATTCCGTTTTGCCAACCCCTGTTGGCCCCAAAAACATGAAAGAACCAATCGGGCGGTTGGGATCTTGCAATCCAGCCCGCGCCCGGCGTACAGCTTTGGATACCGCGCTCACGGCATCAGCTTGCCCAATCACACGGCGGCCAAGCTCTTCTTCCATGCGCAACAGCTTGTCCCGCTCGCCTTCCAGCATTTTATCGACCGGAATGCCGGTCCAGCGTGATACAACATGGGCCACATGATCAGGGGTCACCACCCGCTCCACCATGCTGGTCTGCGCTTGAGACGCTCCATGCGCCTGCAAATCCTCTACACTAACCAATTGCGATTCCAGCAAAGGGATTTGCCCATAAGCCAGCTCTCCCGCACGGGCCAAATCGCCCTGCCGTTGCGCCTGATCCAGAGCAAGCCGGGCTTCATCCAGCTGCTCCTTGATTTTGGTCGCATCAGACAAGGTGTCTTTCTCGGCCTGCCAACGCTGGGTGAGAATGGCAGATTCGTCTTCTAGACGCGCCAATTCCTGTTCCAGTTTGGCAAGACGGTCCAGAGAGGCACTATCCTCTTCCTTGCGCAAAGCCTCGCGCTCAATTTTGAGCTGAATAATCTTACGGTCCAATTCATCCAGCTCTTCAGGCTTGGAATCCACCTGCATACGCAAACGCGATGCCGCTTCATCCACCAGATCAATCGCCTTGTCTGGCAAGAAACGATCCGTGATATAGCGATCAGACAGCATGGCAGCCGAAACAAGTGCCGCATCTCCAACACGAATGCCGTGATGCAGCTCATATTTCTCTTTCAACCCACGCAGAATGGAGATGGTGTCTTCTACATTTGGCTCAGACACCACAACCGGCTGAAAGCGCCGCGCAAGGGCTGCATCTTTTTCGACATATTTGCGATATTCATCCAGCGTGGTTGCGCCAACACAATGCAATTCCCCCCGTGCCAAAGCGGGTTTGAGCAAATTGGAGGCATCCATCGCGCCATCAGATTTGCCAGCGCCAACCAGCGTATGCATTTCGTCAATGAAGAGAACAATCTCTCCAGCAGCCGCTTCCACCTCGCTTAAAACAGCTTTCAGGCGCTCTTCAAATTCTCCGCGATATTTCGCGCCAGCAATCAAAGCCCCCATATCAAGAGCCAGCAATTTTTTGTCTTTCAGAGATTCTGGAACATCGCCATTGATGATACGCAGAGCCAGCCCTTCGGCAATCGCCGTTTTGCCAACGCCAGGCTCACCGATTAGAACAGGATTATTCTTGGTGCGGCGGGATAAAACCTGAATGGTGCGGCGAATTTCATCATCCCGCCCAATCACAGGATCCAGCTTGCCATCGCGGGCATCCTGTGTCAGATCACGGGCATATTTTTTCAAGGCATCATAGCCATCCTCGGCGCTGGCACTGTCAGCGGTACGACCACCGCGCAAGGCTTCAATAGCGGCATTCAGATTGTGCGCATTGACACCGGCCTTGGACAAAATCTTGGCAACATCACTATCGCTCAACAAGCTCATGGCCAGCAACATGCGCTCGACCGTGACATAAGAATCGCCAGCTTTCTTGGCAACTTCGCCAGCCTTTTCCAGCCATTTCGCCATATCAGGCGCAAGATAAAGCTGCCCGGCCCCAGAACCAGAAACAGAGGGCATGGCTTGCAAATGTGTTTCAAGCAATTGGCGCACCTGCGCACTATTGCCGCCAGAGCGATCAATCAGGCCAGAAGCCAGCCCTTCACGATCATCCAGCAACACTTTCAACAAATGCGCCGGGGTAAAAGCCTGATGCCCCTGCCCAATGGCATATGTCTGGGCCGATTGCATAAAGCCGCGCGAACGCTCGGTAAATTGATCCAGATTCATTCTTCATCTCCTTGTGCGCAATCCACATCACCCAACTGGCATGATGTCGGACACCACTTTTTGCCTCAGCTCCCTGTGCTCCCATCCTTGGCAAGCCAGAGAAGCTGTGGCAGTCATTTAGGAGCTTACGCCTAGGATCAGTGTAATGGCTCCTGCCTTTAAATATAGTGTTGCACTTTCATCACAAAAGAGGGCATGATCCATTTTTTCACTCCCCCTTTTTGGAACCCGCACCATGCCCAATAAATTGACGGCCATTTACCGCTATCCGGTCAAAGGCTTTTCTGCCCAAGCTCTTGAAGTGGCCGACATTGAAGCAGGCAAACCTCTTAAATGGGACCGCGCCTTTGCCATCGAAAATGGCCCAAGCGGCTTTGATGCCAGCGAGCCAGAGCATATCAGCAAAAATGCTTTTCTGGTTTTGATGCGCCAGCCCGAACTGGCACGCCTGAAAACCGACTTTGACCCCCAAAGCGGCCTGATGACCATCAAACTGGATGATGAGATCAAGGCAAAAGGCAATTTGCTCGATCACAAAGACCAAAATGAGTTAATCAGCTTTTTGGAAAATTTCTGCGAAAAGCCGTTGCGGGGCAAAGCAGGCGTCCTTCATAGCCAAGGCCATGCTTTCACCGATTCTCGCACCCAAGACATGACCCTGATCAATCTGGCCAGCCTGCGCACCTTGGAAGAAAAAATCGGCTGCACGCTGGATCCTTTACGCTTTCGCGCCAATTTTTATTTTGACAGCGCCACCCCATGGATTGAACATGATTGGGTTGGACAAAAACTGCAAATTGGTGATGTGACCTTCCATGCGCGCAAACGCACCCAACGTTGCGCCGCCACCAATGCCAATCTTGTAACGGGCAAACGGGATCAAATGATCCCCAAAGCCCTCATGCAACATTTTGATCATGCCGATATGGGCATTCACATTGTCGCAGAACAGGCAGGACAAATACAAATCGGCGACAGCATCAAAGCGACATAGTCAACCGATCCATAAACAAAAAAAGCCGCTCTCTGATATCCAGAAGCGGCTTTTGAAAGTGTTATTTTAAAGACTTTTAGTCCTCAGCAATCACCGGCTGAGGCGCATCCGCTAGGGTCGCAGCAGGAACAGCTGGGGTATCACCAGCTTCCTCATTGGCATTTTTAGCAGGAGCACGACGTCTGGTCCGGGGTGTGCGAGGCGTGGAGCTGCGTGGCGTGCGCGGAGCCGGAGCACGGCGACGACGCTTTGGCGCAGGTGCTTCCTCTTCGCCCTCACCATTGGCCTCATCCGCTGCCTCAGCTTCTTGTAAAACAGGGGCAGACTCTGGCCCATCATGGGCAGCATCATCCTGAACGCTGGCGGGTTTGACATCGGCAATCTCGACCACTTCGATATCGGGCTGTTCTTCACCGGCCAAATCAACCGGGACAGAACGCGGACGACGCGAAGGACGTGCACTTGCTTGTGGCTGTTCGCCAGATCCATTGACAGAAGGCTGATTGCGCTGATCACGCTGCTCGCCTTGCTGATCGCGGCTATTGGCCTGTGCCGTGGCAATGATGCGCAAATAATGTTCCGCATGCTGATAATAATTCTCAGCCATCACAATATCGCCAGACGCCAGAGCATCGCGCGCCAGAGATTGATATTTCTCGGCAATGTGATTGGCAGTGCCGCGAATTTTCACATCCGGGCCATTGCTGTCATAAGAGCGGGTCAACGGATTGGAAGGCTTGCGGCCACGGCCACGCATCCGGTTATTTTTCTGTCCTTGTCGCATTGCACTTTCTCACGCACTGATAAGGGCTTGAGGCTATGAAGGAATAAACCATCAATCAAACCACGTCATGTGCCAACAGACAGCGACTTGCCATCCGGTCACATATCACACAAAAACAGTCAGCGTCTGCCATACCATTTCTGTTCGAAAAATTTGAAATCCTGCCAAAGGGCTCTCTTTCCCATCGTGAAAAAGGCCTGCCCAATATGCACTATATGGAGCTCTAAAATCTGTCAAAAATCAACAGCTTCACAAAAGAGCGTCTCATTTGCTGATAGACTCAACTTATCTGGTTCATAAACAATTTCAAGGGAAATTTTATCCAAAAAGGCAAAAATTGAAAAGCTTTCCCAAAACAAATCAGCATTTGGAACCCAAATCTCTGCCATATCCCCTAAAAGCCAACCACAACCACTCGATCCCGTCCACCAAGATCTTGCTCCAGCGCTCTGACTTGCCCCCCATGCTGGCAAACGAGCTGCTGCAACGCATCAGCCTGCTGATGACCAATTTCAAAATACACACCCGGCTTTGGCGCTGGCCAAGTCGCAACAGAGGCCAAAATGCTATCATAGGCTTCCAGCCCTGAAGACCCGGAGACAAGCGCCAAATAGGGATCATAATTGGCAACATCCGCGTCCAGCCCGGCAAATTCTATTTCTGCCAGATAAGGCGGATTGGAAATCACATAATCAATCTTGCCCGCAACAGAAGGC
This sequence comes from Cohaesibacter sp., assembly GCA_025800105.1. Classification (GTDB taxonomy): domain Bacteria; phylum Pseudomonadota; class Alphaproteobacteria; order Rhizobiales; family Cohaesibacteraceae; genus Cohaesibacter. The sequence goes on from JAOXSG010000154.1 coordinate 5,304, forward strand.
AAAAAAGCCGTCGCATAATCCCCGCAAACAAAGGAGACCCGATCCCAAAGCCCAAGAGCCTTTGCATTGTGTTGCGCCATCTCTAACGCCGCCGGGCTTTTATCCACCGCAATGCCATGAGCCTTGGGCAATTCCGACAGCAAAGACAACAACAAACAGCCCGATCCCGTCCCAATATCCAATAAAGTCAAAGCTGCCGTGGGGTCTGAGATATCAGACAGCACCGTCTGCACCAAAGTCTCGCTATCGGGGCGCGGCACCAGAACATCACCATTGACCGCAAAATCCAATCCCCAAAATTCCCGTTTGCCAACAAGATGGGCAACAGGTTCGCGCTTCAAGCGTCGCGCGCCTAAGCCTGCAATACTGGCTTGCTCGCTCTCAGATAAAACCCGGTCAAACTGCACCAACATATCCATATCAGACAAGCCAAGGGCATGTTGCACAATCAGTCTGGCATCAAGCTGCGCCGTCTCAATGCCATTTTGGCGAAATGTCCCGGCCCAATGGCTGATCATCTGGTCAAGCCGCATCACATTGTTCCGTCAATGACAAAAAGAGAAGGGCCAAAATCAAATTTCATCCGCTTCAACAGCCGCCAACAATTGCGCCTGATGCTCTGCAATCAAAGCATCCACCAATTCCGGCAGACCTTCCCCGGCCAACACCCGATCCAGCTTGTATAGCGTGAGGTTGATACGATGATCTGTCACCCGTCCTTGCGGAAAATTATAGGTGCGAATGCGCTCAGAGCGATCCCCCGATCCCACCTGACCACGCCGGGCATCCGCCCGCTCACTATCCGCCCGATCCCGTTCCGCTTCATAAAGCCGTGCTTGCAACACCTTCATGGCATTGGCGCGGTTCTGATGCTGGGATTTTTCCGAAGAAGTCACCACAATGCCTGTCGGCAAATGGGTAATACGCACCGCCGAATCGGTGGTATTCACATGCTGGCCACCAGCACCAGAGGCGCGCATCGTATCAATGCGAATATCCTCGGAGCGAATGTCAATATCCACCTCTTCTGCCTCTGGCAAAACCGCAACCGTTGCCGCAGACGTATGGATACGCCCACCCGATTCGGTTTCCGGCACCCGCTGAACACGATGCACCCCGGATTCAAACTTCATTTTGGCAAACACACCGACCCCGGAAATAGAGGCAATAATCTCTTTAAATCCGCCAACATCGCCCTCTGATAGAGACATGACAGAGACTTTCCAGCCATTATCTTCGGCATATTTCTGATACATGCGGAACAAATCACCCGCAAAGAGAGCGGCCTCATCGCCCCCCGTTCCGGCCCGCACTTCCAAAATAGCGCTTTTATTGTCTGCGGCATCTTTTGGCAGCAGCAAAATTTGCATTTCTGCCGCCAATTCCTCAATTTTCTCTTCCGCTGGCTTATATTCCATCTGCGCCAACTCGGCCATGTCAGCATCCGTATCAGAGTCCGCCAAAATCTCCTTGATATCATCAAATTCCGACAAAGCCGCCAGATAAGCCCGCGCTTTTTCTGCCACTGGCTCCAGCTCGGCATAATCCCGGCTCAATTTGACATACACGTCCGGCTCTGGCCCGGCTGCCATTTCAGCAGAAATTGCCTCAAAACGATCAATCAGGGCTTTAACCCGCGAAAGAGGAATAGAAACAGCGGCCATAAAGTCCATCCAGTTCGGTTACATATCACACAGCCAACCCCCATGCGCCAAAGGCTGACCAACAAAGAAGAGAGAAAAAGATCCAGCCCCGCTAAAGGGGAACAGAATGCGCCTCGGCAAAGTCTTTCAGAAAAGCCTGAACCTCATCACCACCAACACTGCTTGCAAGCATTGTTGCAAAGGCTGCGCTCAAATCATCCAGATCCAACGCCAGCACCATAGCCTTGACCGGCCCAATGGCAGACGGCGACATGGACAAATTGCGATAGCCCATCGCCAAAAGGGCCATAGCCGCCAAAGGCCGACCCGCAATCTCGCCACATACAGTCACTGGCACATTTTTTTCCTGCGCTTTTTGCTGAATGCGCTGCAAAGCCCGCAAAAAGGCTGGAGAGAGATTGCTATAACGGCCAGACAGGCGCGTATTGCCACGATCACTCGCCATCATAAACTGATGCAAATCATTGGTGCCAACCGAGATAAAATCCACCCGATCCAGCAAGTCTTCCAACTGGAACAACAAACTGGGCACTTCCAGCATGGCACCCAATTCTATCTTGGCAGGCTTTTCATAGCCATGGCGCTCCAGATGGGCAATTTCGCGCTCAAACAAGGCTTTGGCCGCATCAAATTCGCCCACTTCCGAAATCATCGGGAACATCAAACGCAAATGACGACCCGCTGCGGCATGCAAAAGAGCCCGCATCTGCGTGCGCAACAATCCCGGTCGATCAAGCCCAAGGCGAATGGCACGCCAGCCCATAGCCGGATTCTCTTCCGGTGCCAGACGCAAAAAGGCCAGAACCTTGTCGCCCCCGACATCCAGCGAGCGAAACGTCACTGGCAAATCTTGTGTCGCATCCAGAACCGAGCGGTAAACCTTTTCCTGCTCGCGCATCCGCGGGAAACTTTCCGCCACCATGAATTGCAGCTCGGTGCGGAACAGGCCAATGCCTTGCGCACCCGCACCTTCCAGATTGGGCAAATCCACCAACAATCCGGCATTCATCATCAAATTGATGTCAATACCATCGCGCGAACAGGCTTTTTTGTCGCGCAATTTGCAATATTGTTCCAGGCGATGGGCGCGAAAGCGCACCTGATCCACATAAGAGGCTTCCACATCCGGCAGCGGGCGCAAATGCACATGGGCCATATCCCCATCCACAATAATCGCATCGCCATCTTCGCAAAGGGTCACCGCCCCTTCCACCTGACCAACTGTGGGAATGCCCAAGGCCCGCGCCACAATCACCACATGACTGGTCGGCGCCCCCTCTTCCAGCACCAAGCCTCGCAAGCGATCCTTGCCATAATCCAACAGCTCTGCCGCGCCCATATTGCGCGCCACAATGATGGCGTCAGATGGCATGTGATCATCATCAATGCGGCTTTTTTCCCCCATCAATTTGCGCAACAGGCGATTGGCCAAATCGTCAAAATCATGCAACCGCTCACGCAAATAGGGATCGGTTGAACGCAACATCCGCGCCCGCGTATCAGATTGCACCCGCTCAACAGCCGCCTCTGCGGTCAGGCCCGAATGGATGGCTTCTTTCATGCGGCGCAGCCAGCCCCGATCATAGGCAAACATGCGATAAGCTTCGAGAATATCGCGATGTTCCCCGCCATGGGAAATATCATCACGATTGAGCAAATCATCGACCGAGAGACGCAGGCGTTCCACCGCGCTTTCCAGCCGCCGCTCTTCTGCACCCGCATCCTCGGCAATCAGATTGGTCACCACCACGCGCGGCTCATGCAAGACCACATGCCCAAGACCAATGCCCTCAGCCATGGACAGGCCAGAAATCTGCATCGGCCGGTTCAGATCCAGATCACTGTCCGGCCCGGTCAAACTTTCCAGCTCACCCGAGGCAATCAGCTCGGCCAACACCATGGCCGTGGTCTGCATCGCCTCAACTTCTTCGTCGCTATACAGCCTTTGGGCCTTGTTCTGCACCACCAAGACGCCCAACATGCGCCCGGCGCGCAAAATCGGCACCCCCAAAAAAGCATGATAGGCTTCTTCTCCCGTTTCGGGACGATAGGCAAAAGCCGGGTGATTTTGTGGCTCGGATAAATTCAGATGCCGCGCTTCAGACGCAATATAGCCCACCAGACCCTCGCCCACTTTCAGGCTGGTATGGTGAACGGCAGACGGGTTCAGGCCCTGTGTGGCATATAATTCCAGCAGGTTATCAGCGCGCAAAACATAGACAGAGCAAACCTCGGCCACCATATTGGCCGCGATCAAAGCAACAATCTCGTTCAAACGCTCCTGCGCATCTGTCGGCTTTGCCATCGTCTCGCGAAGGCGTCGCAACAACAGGCGCGGACCTGCCATGTTACCCCACATATGGGCTTCTCCAATTATCAGCTCATGATAGAGCCAAGCCACAGCAGGGAAAAATCAGAAGTCTCCCAACCATGACAAAGAAGCAAGCAAGCCAAAATGGCAACCCGCCTCTGGATGGATATCTCGATTGCTGCACTATGGCATTGATGCAGCAAGCAGATCAATCACAGCTGTCACGCATTGGGCATGACAGCCATTTTTTCATGGGAAAATAACGAACTACTGAGTATCATCCAGCCCATAAAGCGAGTGCAAGGCCCGCACAGCCAGCTCGGTAAAGTCCGAATCAATCAAAATCGAGATTTTGATTTCAGACGTGGTGATCGCGCGAATATTGATGCCTTTATCTGCCAGAGCCTGAAAGGCCTGTGAGGCAACCCCGGCATGACTGCGCATACCAATGCCAATCACCGAGACCTTAACCACATCTGTAGAGCCTTGCAGCACTTCATAGCCAATTTCGTCTTTGGACTGTTCCAGCACGCTTTGGGCACGATCAAAATCGCCTTCCGGCACGGTGAAGGTCATATCGGTGATGGTGCCATCTTCAGAGATATTCTGCACAATCATATCAACATTAATATTGGCCTCGGCCAATGGACCAAAGACATGAGCCGCAATGCCCGGCTTGTCCGCCACCCGGCGCAGAGAAATCTGTGCTTCATCTCTGGAAAAGGCGATGCCTGTTACAACCTGTTTTTCCACAATCTCATCCTCATCACAGATCAATGTTCCAGACGGAATATCCGTATTCAAAAGTTCCGGCGCATCCGGCTCGATAAAGCTGGAGCGCACAAAGGTGCGAACATTATGCACCATGGCCATTTCTACAGAGCGCACCTGCAAAACCTTGGCACCCAATGAGGCCATTTCCAGCATCTCTTCATAAGAGACCTGATCGAGCCTGCGCGCTTCGGGCACAATGCGCGGATCTGTCGTATAAACCCCGTCCACATCGGTATAAATATCGCAGCGATCCGCTTCAATCGCCGCAGCAATGGCAACCGCAGAAGTATCAGAACCACCTCGGCCAAGCGTGGAAATGCGATGATCCGGGCCAATACCCTGAAAACCGGCCACCACCGCCACTTGGTTCATCTCAAGGCGCTCAATCAAGGTGGAACCGTCAATCTCTTCAATCCGTGCGGCCCCATGCACCCCATTGGTTTTAATGGGAATTTGCCATCCCAACCAGGAGCGGGCATCCACACCCATATTCTGCAAGGTCAGCGCCAGCAACCCCGATGTCACCTGTTCACCGGAGGCAACAACCGTGTCATATTCACGCGCATCATACAGGGGCGAGCTTTCCTCTACCCAGCCAACCAGCTCATTGGTTTTGCCAGACATGGCCGACACCACAACCGCAACCTGATTGCCTGCATCCACTTCGCGTTTCACATGCCGTGCAACACGCTGAATGCGCTCCAAATCACCAACAGAGGTGCCCCCAAATTTCATTACAAGACGGGCCATTCACTTTTCTCTTTCTGCCAAGGCTTTGCCGTCAAAAAGAAAGATGCCAAATGATCTGAAACCAGATCCTTGCCATCTGTTGCGACATACATAAACGGGACGCATCATAATCGCAATGGATTTATGGCTCTATCTCTCTCACGTGCTATTCGATGCTGCGCATCGGCACTACGAGGTGCGCTTCGCGCTTACCTATCGGCCGTCGCAAAAGGAAAGATTTCCTTTTGCGGATCTTTTTCCCCGAAAGATCGAACTTTCTCTCACGTGCTATTCGATAGAGCAGGGACAAAAGAAGACGGTGAAAATATAGAGTTTCACCGGGAACCGATAGGTGACCGCAGCTTGTCTGCGCACCTCGTAGTGCCGATGCAAAGCATCGAATAGCACGTGAGAGAGATAAAAACGGCGAATAGCCGCAAGAGAGATAAAACCCCTAAAAACTAAACCCAGCAAATAACCGTAAGAAAATATATCAGAGCCTTTTTGCTTGATCTTTCAAAGGAAAAAGAATACGGCAAAAGCATAATGCATTAAACAATGGCACGGTCTTTTCCCTAACCACCCAAGGGAAAAGAACCCGGGAAAGGAAATCCTTCCTTTTCCGACGACCGATAGGCAAGCGCGGAGCGTGCACTCGCAGGCCGCCGCACAAGCGGCGAATAGCCGTGAGACAGAGACAGTCTCAAATAGGAAAAGAACCCGTAAAAGGAAATCCTTCCTTTTACGACGGCCGATAGGCAAGCGCAAAGCGCACCTCGTAGTGCCGATGCGCAGCATCGAATAGCACGTGAGAGAAAAAATGACCAAACAGGAAAATTTTGCTGGCAGCACAGTGGATGATGCAGAAATTGCTCATTTTTCTGCCATGGCGGCTGAATGGTGGAGCCCAACCGGTAAATTTCGCCCTTTGCATAAGCAAAATCCCACACGCCTTGCTTTCATCCGCGAAAATATTGTCAGCCATTTTGGTCTGGATGCCAAAGCCCAGAGCCCGTTCACAAACCTCAATATGCTCGACATTGGCTGTGGCGGCGGCTTGATTTGCGAACCTCTCACCCGCATGGGCGCAAATATGACCGGCGCTGACGCATCAGAGGTGAATATCGGCATTGCCAGCACCCATGCCAGCGAGAGCGGCCTTGATATCGACTATCGCGCCACAACCGCCGAAAGTCTGGCAGAAGCAGGCGAGCAATTTGACGTGGTGCTGGCCATGGAAGTGGTGGAACATGTCAGCGATGTGCCTCTTTTCATCAAGGCCTGCACCTCTATGGTCAAACCAGGCGGCCTGATGTTCATGTCTACCCTCAATCGCACGCTAAAAAGCTGGGCTGGTGCCATTGTTGGTGCAGAATATGTCTTGCGCTGGCTGCCCGTCGGCACTCATCAATGGGATAAATTCATCACCCCAGACGAGCTGGAAGCCGCCTTTCAAGGCACCAATCTGACCATGACCAAAAAAGAAGGCATGATTTATAACCCGCTCTTTGATCGATGGTCACGCGGCCCCGATATGTCCATCAATTATATGGTCATGTGCGAACGACCCCTCACATAACAATCTCTTCATTCAACATGTCTCTCACTCTCTGCTATGATGCTCTATCGATTGCCTGAGGGAGAGATGGAATGAAGAGAAAAACATGTGTCGCAATTCGCTCAACCTTGATTCTGCTCATCACCATGATGGGCCTGAGCTCAAAGAGCCATGCCGCGCAATGTTGTGTGGCCAATGAGGGCACCATTCCGTTAAAAACACAGATCATGGCAAGCGGATTGGATAGCCCTTGGTCCATGGCCTTTTTGCCCGATGGCTCGCTGCTGATTGCTGAGCGTCCCGGTGCCTTACGCCGTCTTCATAAGGGCAAACTCTCACAGCCTTTCAAAGGCCTGCCAGAGATTGAGGAAATTGGCCAAGGGGGCTTGCTGGATTTAGCCCTTGATCCCGATTTTAACCAAACGGGGCATCTCTTCTTTTCCTATGCGCAACGATCAAAAGATGGCAGCCAATATGGCACAAATATTGGCCGTGCTAGGCTCAACCTTGCGCAAAACAGGCTGGACAATCTGCGCATCATTTTCTCCTCCAATATCAAAAGTTCCGGTGGCCGCCATTTCGGCTCGCGCCTGCGCTTTGGCCCAGACAAAAGCCTCTATGCCACATTGGGCGATCGTGGCACCCAAATGCGCGCCCAAGACCCGTTTGATCATGCAGGCTCCATCATTCGCATCAATCGTGATGGCTCTATCCCGCCGGACAATCCCTTTGCTGACGGCAAAAAGGCCCTGCCGGAAATCTGGTCCATTGGCCATAGAAACCCGCAAGGGGCGGCCATTCATCCCAAAACAGGCGCACTTTGGACCCTCTCTCATGGCGCAGCGGGGGGCGATGAAATCAACCAGCCCAAAGCAGGACGCAATTATGGCTGGCCGCTTATTTCCTATGGCAGCAATTATTCGGGACGTGGCTTTGCAAAGGGCAGCAAGGCAAGCGGGTTAGAGCAACCCATTTTCTATTGGGATCCCTCTATCGCGCCATCGGGCTTTAGCTTTTACAGTCATAAAAAGCCCCTCATTCCTGCTTGGAATGGCTCGCTGTTAGCCGGGGCCTTGCGCGCGCAATATCTCTCGCGGCTGATCTTCAAGGGCGATGACATCATCAAGGAAGAGCGGTATCTGGTTTCACAATTTGGCAGAATACGCGATGTCAGAACTGGCCCGGACGGCGCGGTTTGGCTGTTAACCGACAGCTCAAACGGACAGGTGATCAGGCTTACACAACAATAGAGGAGATACGCCCTAATTTCGGTCTTCTGGCAAAATAGGCAAAGGCAGGCAATCAATGCCATCTTCGCTCAATTCTTTTACCTCTTGTAAGGTCGCCTGACCATAAATGCCGCGCGTCTCGGTCTCGTTAAAATGCATTTTGCGGGCTTCATCGGCAAATTTATCACCCACATAATCGGAATTGGCGACCACTTTGTCACGCAATTCACGCAGCTTTTGAATCACGTCTGTTTGTTGAGACACATCTGGCTGCACTGCAAGTGATTGCTCCCCGCTCCCTTGAGCTATAGTGGCAGGGACAGGTGTCTGCGATGGGGGTACACTCTCCTTGGCATTGTCATCTGTGACAGCCTCAAAAGGGACAGAGGGCTGAGGACTAGGGTGATTTTTATCCTGAGTGCGCGTGCCGGAAATGGCCGGAGCCATCAGCGCTTTGCTGATATGCTCTGACCCGCAAGCGGGACATTGCAAAAACCCTTGCGCTTTTTGGCTGTCAAAATCATCAGAATTGCGAAACCAGCCTTCAAAGCCATGACCAGCCTCGCATTGAAGCGAAAATTTAATCACGCCAACGCCCTCGCATATTCAGCATGCCTCATTCGTTTCAAAAGCAGCTTGCACCACAAAAAACGAAAAACAGCAGCTTTTTATAGAATAAAGCAAAAGAGTTAAAGAGCAAAGTCTAGGCCATATCTACATCATGACCAAGAGAGGGAACAGCGCTGCGACAGACATCCACCTGCCCCATGTCAAGATCAGCGGCAATGAAACAAGGCTCCTCGCCCGCCTCTACCAAAATTGTCCCCCACGGATCAATGATCAAGGAATGCCCGTAAGTGCGACGACCATTTTCATGCAAGCCCCCTTGGGCTGCGGCCAGCACAAAAGCCCCATTTTCAATGGCCCGCGCCCGCAACAAAATATGCCAATGGGCCGCCCCTGTTTTGGCCGTAAAAGCAGCTGGCACCGCCAAAAGCGAAGCACCTTTCTGGCTCAAAGCCCGATAAAGATGGGGGAAACGCACATCATAGCAAATAGAAAACCCCAATTGGCCCCAAGGCAGAGAAGCCAGCACCAATTCACGCCCGGCCTGAAAACTGGCCGATTCGCGATAACTCTCACCATTGGCCAAATCCACATCAAACATATGGATCTTGTCATACTGCGCTTTGATGGCCCCATCTGGGCCAATCAGAAAAGAGCGATTGGCCGCTTTTGGTCGTCCTGCATCATCCAGCCCATCGGCCAGAACCGCCATGGAGCCAATATGCAGCCAAATCCCTAACGCCTTGGCAAGCGAGCGCAACCGCTTGATCCCCTCATCCTGTTCTTGAGAGGAGATTTTTTCCAGCAATTTGGCGCGGTTCAGCTCCATCGTTGCCGTTTGTTCCGGGGTCTGGATATAGACGCACCCATCCTTTGCCGCCTGTAGGATCAAATCTTGCGCCTGATCCAGATTGGCCACAATGTCACGCCCGGCACGCAATTGTACACAGGCCGCCCGTATTTGCGTCATATATCCCTCTCCCCCGATCAATCAGCTTGCCAGTTTGACATCCAGCTGACCGGCTTTTTCCAGATCAAACAAATCATCACACCCACCCACATGCTCATCATTGATGAAAATTTGCGGGAATGTCTTGCGACCGGATTTTTTGATCATTTCCTGTTTCACATCAAAATCAAAGGTTGCGTCATGCTCAACAAAGCTGACACCCTTGTCAGACAACAGCTTTTTCGCGGCTGTACAAAAACCGCACATCTTACGGGTATAAATGACAATCTCGGCCATTTTTCTCTCCAGTTCTGCTTTCAAGACCAGCCCCCAGCAATGATGCGGACATCTGGTACAAATTATAATTTCCGGCCTTATATGGTCATTTGCCCTGACTCTACAACCCGTGCAAAGACGATAACAAAAATTTGAGCAGCCCAGGCTCTTCGCAAGGCCCGTGCGCAGGCCTCAATCGTTGCCCCTGTTGTCATCACATCATCAATCAAAACAATACTTTTGCCCGAAATATTGTGTCTGTAAGTCTCGTTTAATCGAAAGGCCCCGCGCACATTGGCTTCACGCTCCTGATCACTCAAGCCAACCTGTTGGCGCGTGGCACGACGCCGCACCAGACAATCAGGCCAATAAGCAAGACCTTTTTGATCAGCAATTGCCTTTGCCAGCAAAGCCGCCTGATTATAACGACGGCCAATCAAACGTCGCCGATGCAGCGGGACCGGCACAACAACCAAAGGCCCTGAAATATTGGCAAAAAAATCAGCACCGGCCCGAACCATCCAGTCTCCCATAGAGACGGCAAGGTCTGTCCGGTCATAATATTTCAATTTATGGACAAGCGCCCGCGCCGTTGCATCATAGAGCGCAACACAACGCGCTTTATCATAAGCAGGAGGATCAGCGAGAACAGCAGGGCTAACAATGTCTTGACCAGCATCATAAGGGTAAGGCACTCCAGAGACGGGACAAAAAGGGCGATCCACCCAATGCATCTCTTGCCAGCATCCGCCGCATAAATGATTGCTGTCACAGATTGCCCGGCCACAATTGGCACATACCGGCGGCCAGAGAAAAGCAGCCATGAGGGAAAAAGCGCCCCGCAGCCGTCGCTGTATAATTGACAAAAGCCCGCTGTCAGCCTTTTCAGCTGTCATATTGACAGATCCTTGCGATAGACATAAGCCACACACACTATGCTAGTGCCAAGAAAGGCAGCAAACAAGCAGCATACAGGCAAACGGAACATTCATGACACATTTCCCGCGTATTTTTGATCGTTCTCTTTTACAAAAGCGCCGCCAAAAAGCCTGGAAGATACATGGCAGTGAGGCCGATTTCCTGCTTGCGCATGTCAGCGACGATATGGCTGAACGGCTATCAATCGTCTTGCGAGACTTTCCCAAAGTGCTGGAATTGGGTGGCCATAGCGGATTGCTGGCACAAAAAATCATCAATCGCAGCGGAACAGAACTGATCATTCGCCAGGAGCACCAGATTGATTATCTGACATCACCTGCGCAAAAGGTGGCAACAGGCACCAAAATTATCCCCTTGATTGGCGATGAAGAAGCCCTTCCCATTGCGCCCCAAAGCCTTGATCTGATCCTTTCCCCTTTAAGCTTGCACTGGGTCAATGATCTGCCCGGAAGCCTCTTGCAAATCCGCAACAGTTTAAAGCCAGATGGTCTTTTTCTTGCAACATTATTGGGCAATGAAAGCCTGAAGGAATTGCGCACCGCTTTTCTAAAAGCCGAAACAGACATCAGCCAAGGCGCAAGCCCTCATGTGGCGCCGTTTCCCGAATTAAAAGATATGGGCAGCTTGTTGCAACGCGCTGGGTTTGCCTTACCTGTGGCCGATCAGGATATGGTAACCGTGCGCTATGATACGATGTTCGCCCTTATGGCCGATTTACGGAAAATGGGAGCCGCCAATGCCCTGCAAGATCGCGCAAAAAAACCTTTGCGCCGCGATATATTGATGCGAGCCGCCGAGATTTACCAATCAGATTTTTCAGATGAAGATGGCCGGATCCGTGCCAGTTTTCAAATCTTATCCATTTCAGGATGGGCACCCCATGAAAGTCAGCAAAAACCACTGCACCCCGGCTCAGCCAAAACGCATTTTTCCAAGGTGCTGACGGATAAATCACAATAAAATAAAGGAAGAAAGATCAGATTGCCCAAAAAGACACATCCGAAGCGAATTATCCATTATCGCTCACAAGAGACTTGTCGACCGCTTCGCGCATCATATCAAACAAAACCGCCAAACTGTCGACCACATCTTGCATTATAGCGACGAGAACAACACCGAACACCCCAACCAAGATGCCATATTCCATAGCCGTTGCGCCGCTCTCATCCTGCCAAAATTTTTTCAAATTCAATTTACGCATAGAATATTGCAGATAAACCGCAACCTTTCCCAATAATCCCAACCATAAAGCATTGGATGCAAAGACTAGGATAAATTCTTAAACAAAGATCTAAACACCCAGCAAATCAATCAAAGGTGGAATAAGGGGAAGATCGGCAGGCGGCATCGGATAATCGCGCAATTGTCCGGCCCGCACCCATTTCAGCGCTTGCCCTTCGCGTGATTGCGGCACTCCTTGCCAACGCCGACAAATATAAAGCGGCATCATCAAATGAAAATCCTCATAACCATAGCTGGCAAAGGTTAAAGGCGCGAGGCAGCTTTCCCACGTCTGAATGCCCAATTCCTCTTCCAATTCGCGAATAAGAGCGGCTTCTGGTCGCTCACCAGCATCAATCTTGCCACCGGGAAATTCCCACAATCCGGCCAGATTTTTGCCTTCCGGGCGCTGGGCAATCAAAATCCGGTTGTCCACATCCACCAAGGCCACAGCCACCACCAGCAACAAGTTCACCGGCGCAACGCTGCTTGTTTCACTCTTTTGCTCAACCATCTTTTTAATCTTCTAAACAGAATGCAAACTTATAATTGAAGGCTCATTAGGCGCTTAAATAGCCCGTTATCGCGCGAAAAAGTGTGTAGGATGGGCTGGTAGCCCATTCAAGCGCTCTTTTGCTGACGCCTTGCCACCCACCAACCCAAGGCATAGGTGACAAAGCGAGAGCGCGGCTATTTCAGTGCCTAACTCCGGTAATCGCCATTGATGGTGATATATCCATGGGTCAAATCACAGGTCCAGACCGTCGCCGAGCCATCGCCAACACCAAGATCAGCGCGAATCTCAATCTCGGCATTTTTCATATAATCACTGGCCGCAGCCTCGCTGTAATCGGGATCGCGCTGGCCTTGATGCGCCAACCGCATAGGCCCAAACCAGATCGACAATTTATCCCGATTAGCCATCTCCCCAGCTTTGCCAACCGCCATCACCACACGGCCCCAATTGGCATCTTCCCCGGCAGCTGCGGTTTTAACCAATGGACTATTGGCAATGGACAGCGCCACCCGCTTGGCCGCGTCATCGCTTTGCGCCCCTTCCACAGTGATGGAGAGAAATTTGGAAACCCCTTCCCCGTCCTTGACCACCAGTTTGGCAAGGTCTTTGAGCAAAGCTGACAAAGCCTCTGAAAAAGTCTCAAGCCGGGCATCATCAAGCTCACAAATCTGCGCACAGCCGCGTGCCTTGGCCGCACCTGAGGCAAACGCCATCAATGTGTCAGAGGTGGAGGTATCACTATCCACCGTAATGGCATTGAAAGAGGTTTCCACATGGCGCGAGAGCAAAGCCTGCAAAACAGGCGCATCAATCGGCGCATCGGTGAAAACGAAACTCAACATGGTTGCCATATCCGGCGCAATCATGCCCGAGCCTTTGGCAATGCCATGCAAGGTTACACCCACACCGTCAATATCAGCACTGGCTGTCGCCACTTTCAAAAAGGTATCCGTGGTCATGGTGGCGGCGGCGGCCTTATGCCAATCAACAAGGGAGCCAGCGCCCCCTTCCATCAAACGGCCCATATGCGTGGTGATGAAATCAGGATCCATCGGCTCACCAATCACGCCTGTTGAGGCCATAAAGATCTCGGACGGGCTGCAATCGGCCAATTTGGCCGCAGCATCGGCCACAGCCTTAACAGAGCTTTCCCCATAACTGCCCGTAAATGCATTGGCATTGCCAGCATTAACCACCAGCATGCGCGCTGAGCCTTGCCCTTGATGGGCCTTGCACCAATCAACCGGAGCCGAGCAGCATTTGGATTTGGTATAAACCCCGGCAACACTGGTGCCTTCATCCATGGCAACCACCAGCAAATCATCCCGTCCCTGATATTTCATACCCATGGCAGCGCTCATGGGGCGAAACCCATCCAAAGCATCCATTTGCGGAAACTCGTCTGGGGCAAAGGGAGAGGGGTGCAGGTCCATTACACAGATCCTTGAAAGCGAGCACTGGCAGCAAAAGCACCAGCCAAACAAAAAGAGAGGCTGAAAAAATCAGCCTCTCTCTCTTAACTTTTCTTATCGATCAGGAAAAGCCCACTTTCAAAAAAGCCAGCTCTTTTACCGCCCAATAACAGGCGAAAGACCAATCGAGCCTATTTTTTGACGTCAATCTTGGCTTTGGCTTTCAAACCATTGAGAATTTCAGAGAATTTCTGCTCGGCCAGTACACGGCGGATATTGGCTTTCACCGCATCAAATTGCGGCTTTGGTGCTTCGCGCGATTCTTCGGCCAACACAACATGATAGCCAAACTGGGTTTTAACCGGAACTTTGGTATAGGCACCTTTTTCCAGCGCAAAGGCCGCAGCTTCAAAGGCTGGCACCATTTGGCCCTTACCAAAGAAACCAAGATCCCCACCGCGCGGACCAGAAGGACCGGTGGATTTTTTCTTGGCCAATTCAGCAAAATCGGCACCGCCATCCAGCTCTTTAATCACCTCAAGGGCCTGCTTTTCTTCCTTGAGCAGAATGTGACGCGCCTTGACTTCCTTCTCAGCTGGCTTGGAGCCAATTTCCTTGTCATAGAACGCTTTCAAATCTGCGTCGCTGATTTTCTCATCCACATTGACGCGGAAAAACTCATTGCGCAGCGCCCGGTTTTTCAAAAAGGCCATTTGCTTTTTGAACAAATCACCCTCTTGCAGCTTTTGCTTTTCTGCCGCTTCTGCCACCAATTGCAGGTCAATCAAAATCGTCATCAGCGCTTCTTTGCGCTGCTCGGCTGTCATTTGACCCAAACGGCCACCCAGCTCTTGCGCAATGAAACCAAGTTCGGTTGTGGTGATGGCACGCCCATTCACCGTTGCAACCACGCTTTCCTTGCCGCTATCCTGTGCGACAGCAGATGCTGCGCCGCCAAGCAAAACCAAACCGGTTGCAGCAGCCATTAAAGAGCGGGAGAAAAAGGTACGAACCATCTCTATTTTCCTATGATTGTTCACTTTCACGCGAAAAAGTCTAAAAACTGACACTATAGCTGACCTAGTTGCTTTTCTGGACGTTGACAAGGCCGGACCCCAATCTTATCTCTCAGCGCAATAGTTTCTTGCATGATCTGTTGAAAGACACAGAACAGACCGGGACGAAGCGCCAACAAGCGGCTAGTCTTGTGTCACTTGCATAAGGTCACATATCTGTTGCGCCAAAATGCGGCAACATCTTGAAGGAAGGGCCCTCTCAATGGTCGGTCTCGGAGCCATCGCTCGTAAATTGTTTGGCACGGCAAATGATCGCCGCATCAAAGGCTATCGCCCTATCGTTGCTGCCATCAACGCACTGGAAGACGAATATTCAAAGCTCTCCGACGATGAGCTGAAAAACAAAACTGCCGAATTTCGCCAGCAATTGGCCGACGGGACCAAATTGGACAGCCTTCTGGTCCCCGCCTTTGCCACCGTGCGCGAAGCCGCAAAACGCACCCTTGGCCAGCGCCATTATGATGTGCAGCTGATGGGCGGCATGGTGCTCAATGATGGTTCCATCTCTGAAATGCGCACAGGCGAGGGCAAAACCCTTGTGGCAACCTTAGCCGCCTATCTCAATGCGTTGCCCGGCAAAGGCGTGCATGTCGTCACTGTCAACGACTATCTGGCCAAACGCGATGGCGAATGGATGAGCCAAGTTTATGGCTTTTTGGGCATGAGCACTGGCATCATCATTCATGGCATTGAAGATGACGAGCGCAAAGCCGCCTATGAAGCCGACATCACCTATGGCACCAACAATGAATATGGCTTTGATTATCTGCGCGACAATATGAAATATGATCTGGACCAGATGGTCCAGCGCGGTCATCATTTCGCCATTGTCGATGAGGTCGATTCCATTCTGGTAGATGAAGCCCGAACCCCGCTGATCATTTCCGGCCCGCTGGATGACAGATCAGACATGTATAACAGCATCGATACTTTCATTCCAAAGCTGGAAGACAGCCATTTCGAAATCGATGAAAAATCCAAATCCGCCACTTTCACCGAAGAGGGTACGGAATTTTTGGAAAATCTGCTCAAAGAAGCCGGAATGCTTCAGGGCAATTCTCTTTATGACATCGAAAATGTCACCATCGTTCACCATCTCAATCAGGGTCTGCGCGCCCATAAATTATTTGTGCGCGACAAGGATTATATCGTCAAAAATGGTCAGGTCGTCATCATTGACGAATTTACAGGCCGCATGATGGAAGGCCGCCGCTATTCCGAAGGCCTGCATCAGGCCTTGGAAGCCAAGGAAGGCCAGCCAATCCAGCCTGAAAACCAGACCCTTGCCTCTGTCACATTCCAGAATTATTTCCGCCTTTATGACAAGCTCTCCGGTATGACCGGCACCGCCCAGACCGAAGCCGAAGAATTGATGGACATTTACAGCCTCGAAGTTGTGGAAGTGCCAACCAATCTGAACGTTCAGCGTCTGGATGATGATGACGAGGTTTATCGCACCACCCGCGAAAAAGATCTAGCACTGGTGGATCTGATCAAGGATTGCAAAGAGCGTGGCCAGCCTGCCTTGGTCGGCACCACCTCTATTGAGCGCTCTGAGGAATTGTCCAACCTGCTCAAACAATCAAAAATTGACCATCAGGTGCTCAATGCCCGCTTCCACGAACAAGAAGCCAGCATTGTGGCACAGGCTGGCGCTCCGGGCGCGGTGACCATCGCCACCAATATGGCAGGGCGCGGCACAGACATTCAGCTGGGCGGCAATCTGGATATGCGCGTCGCAGCCGAAGTGCCCGATAATGTTGAGGGCGAAGCCCGTCAGAAAAAGATTGATGACATCAAGGCCGATATCGAAGACAAAAAACAGCAAGCCCTTGCCGCCGGTGGCCTTTATGTGATTGGCACCGAGCGCCACGAAAGCCGCCGCATCGATAATCAGCTACGCGGCCGCTCTGGCCGTCAGGGTGATCCCGGCCATTCAAAATTCTTCCTGTCTTTGGAAGATGATTTGATGCGCATTTTCGGCTCCGAAAAAATGGACGGCATGTTGCAAAAGCTTGGCCTGAAAGAAGGCGAAGCCATTATCCATCCATGGATCAACAAGGCGCTGGAAAAAGCCCAGAAAAAGGTCGAGGCCCGCAACTTCGATATCCGTAAAAATCTGCTCAAATTCGATGACGTGATGAATGATCAGCGGAAAGTGATCTTCGATCAGCGCATTGATTTGATGAAAGATGAAGGCATTGCCGAAGTCGTCTCCGACATGCGCCATGAAATCATCGAAGATATTGTTGCCCATCATATTCCTGAAAAAGCCTATGCCGAACAATGGGACGTGGATGGCCTGCATGATGAGGTCAAAGACATTCTCAATCTTGATGTTCCGGTCAAGGACTGGGCCAAGGAAGAGGGCATTGCCGATGAGGAAATTATTGACCGTCTGAAAAAAGCCGCAGACGAACTGGCCGCCTCCAAAGCCGCCAATTTCACCCCGGATATTATGCGTCAGGTGGAAAAATCGGTTCTGCTGCAAACTCTTGACCATCTTTGGCGCGAACATCTGGTGGCGCTTGATCACTTGCGCAATGTCATTGGCTTCCGTGGCTATGGACAGCGCGATCCGTTGCAGGAATACAAGACCGAGAGCTTTGAGCTGTTTCAGGCGCTTCTCAGCAATTTGCGCAAAATGGTCACCCAGCAATTGGCCCATGTGGTGCTGCGCACCGAGGAAGAGGCACTGGCCGAGCAACAATTGCCGGAAATGCCCGAATTTCAGGAACAGCATCTCAATCCGTTAACCGGTGAAAATGAAGTGGCTGAAGAGGATGAGGCAGCCGTGGCCGAGATGATGGGCAAAGTCCCCCGCAATGCGCCATGCCCATGCGGCTCTGGCAAAAAATTCAAACATTGCCATGGCCAATTGCGCTAAACACACTGAATAAAACAAAAGACAAAACCCGGTCCCGAACAGTTCGAGGCCGGGTTTTCTTTTTAAAAGACACAAAAACCGGCTCAGGAAAACGAAAACAATCTTTCCTGCGCAAGCTTGATGCAATTTATGAGATGGCAGACTGAGTTTACAAAGATAGCGGTTGGCCATGCACCTCACTCAGTCTAGACTGGCTTAATTGCTTATCATTTTGAGTCTGTTTTTTTCATGTCCAGTCTGACCACCGATCAAATCGCCCTTTTCTCGCTCTTTGGCATTGTCTTTGCCATGCTGCTTTGGGGGCGGGTGCGCTATGATCTGGTGGCTTTTGGCGCGCTGGTGATCGCCATCATGGCTGGCCTTGTGCCAAAAGAGCAGGCTTTTTCAGGTTTTGCCCATCCCGCCACAATGATTGTGGCGCTGGTGCTGATCATCTCACGCGGGCTGGTGCTCTCTGGGGCGGTCGACAAAATCACCGCCCTTGTGGTGGATAAGGACCGCTCGGTGCAAAGCCATGTCTCGATCATTGGCGCAGCTGGCGGGGCCATGTCCGCCATCATGAACAATGTCGCCGCCCTTGCCCTTCTCATGCCCGTTGATATTCAGGCGGCCCAAAAATCCAAACGCAGCCCCGCTCTCACCCTGATGCCACTGGCCTTTGCTACCATTTTGGGGGGCATGATCACATTGATCGGCACCCCGCCCAACATCATCATTGCCGCCTTTCGCGAAAAAGCGCTGGGCGAGCCCTTCGCCATGTTTGATTTTGCCCCCGTGGGGCTGGTGGCCTCCCTTGTGGGCATTGCTTTCATCGCGCTGATTGGCTGGCGGCTGATCCCCAACAGCACCAATCGAAAGGATGGCGAAGACAGTCTGTTTGATATCGGCAAATATATTGCCGAAGTGGTGGTGTTAGACGACAGCCCCACCAAAGACAAACGGGTGGAAGAGCTGGACCCGCTGGCAGAAGAGCATGACATTGCCATTTTGGGCATCATCCGCAATGGTCGCCGCTTGGCTGGCAATGGCCGCCTGACCGAATTGCGCCACAAGGATATTCTGGTGCTAGAAGCAGCCCCAGACTCCATCGACAAATTTGTCGGCGCAGCAAAACTTGGATATGAGCGCAAAACAACCGAAACTCCAGCCGCTGGCAAAGGCATGCAGCTGATGGAATGTGTGGTGCCCGATGATGCCCGCATCACGGGCCGCTCAGCTATGGAGCTGCGCCTGCTTGGCCGCAAAAATGTCACCCTGCTTGGCATTGCACGGCAAGGAAAGCGCGTTTATCAGCGCGTACGCAAGGAAAAAATCCAGCCCGGCGATGTTTTGTTGCTACTGGGGCGCTCCAGCCAGATTGGCGATGTGGTGAAATGGTTGGGCTGTTTACCACTGGCAAACCGTGGCCTGACCCTCACCCAGCATGGCCGCGCAGGCCTTGCCGCAAGTCTCTTTGCCTTGGCCATTCTTGCCGCCAGCCTCAATCTTATTTACCTGCCCATTGCCCTGGCAGGCGTGGTTGCGCTTTATGCATTATTGTCCATTGTGCCAGCGCGCGATATTTACGGCGCTGTCGAATGGCCCGTTGTGGTGCTGCTTGGCTCCATGCTGCCTCTGGGCGCCGCGCTGGAGCAATCGGGCGGCACAGAGCTGATTGCCCAATCCATTGTCACGCTCACTGAAGGTTTCTCACCGCTGATGGTCCTGACCATCCTGATGGTGGTCACCATGAGCCTGTCAGACATTCTCAACAACACCGCCACAGCGGTTGTTGCCGCTCCCATTGCGCTGGACATTGCCAACAAGCTCAATGTCAATCCAGACGCTTTTTTAATGGCCGTGGCCGTCGCTGCCTCTTGCGCCTTTCTCACCCCCATCGGGCACAAAAACAACACCCTGATCATGGGGCCAGGGGGCTATAAATTTGGCGATTACTGGCGCATGGGCCTGCCGCTGGAATTGCTGATCATTGCTATCTCTGTGCCTGCATTGGCCTTTTTCTGGCCGCTCTGAAGGCGAAAAATTCTGAGAATTATCCGCGCAATTGATCAGCAAGGGAAAACAGCCCCGGATCATCAATATCAATCTCTTTGAGATGATCCACAGTATTGAGCACATATTCAATATTTGGCCCGGCCTTGCCATGGCCCTGACGCACATAGCGCACCTGTTGATCCAGCGCCAAATGCCCCGCATATTGCTCATGCTGACTGTCGGCAATATAGGTCACGGCTTCAACCTGCTCGCCCGTTTCCTTGCCAGAGCTATCCAGCAAGGACAAAGGCCCATAATGTTCCAGATAGACCGAGGTCACCTGCTCGCGCTCGCGTAGATAATCAATCACCTTGTCACGCTGATCTGCGGCCACCTCAAAGGCAATCCCCATCGCTGAGCCACCATTTGATAGGCCCAACACCAGACCGGGCTGCTCAGGCGTACCACGATAGACATGAGAATAAATACAAAGCGAGCGATGATAGCCTTCAAGCCGTGCAGGCATGGACCGCAAAAAGTCAAAGCCCGGATTCCACATCAAAGACCCATAGCCAAAAACCCAAAGATTGCTCATAAAATCACCTTGATCAGTATCTGGGATACAAACTCATAGATCTGGTAGATTTATGAGTTTTCAACCTAACATCCTGTGCTATCAAGAGCCTTATCAATTTGCAACCGATCAAGAGCCGCATCTTCATGTCTGAGCAACAAATGACACCAAAGTCTTCCTCACCAGAAACAGATAAAACCTCTGGCAGATCCTCTGCCACACGCTATATCATTTTGCTTGGCCTTGTTATGCTTGTGCTGGTTGGCTGGTCCGGCTTTTGGCTGGTTAGCAAAAACAAAACCCAAGCGCTGGTTGATAAAGTGCTGGCCAAACAAATTAACGGCCAGCCTGTTGCCATTTGCAACGATCAGACATTGGGTGGCTTTCCCTTTCGCCTGACCCTTAATTGCTCATCTTATGAATTGAACGAGCCAAAATCAGGCTGGCAAATCAAGGGCGATGCTTTGCGCGCTCTGTGGCAAATTTATGCGCCCAATCTGGCATTGATCGAAAGCGACAATCAGCTCACAGCCCGCCATGCCAGCTCTGGTCTACAAGTGGATATGAAGGCCGGTCTGATTCGTGCCTCTGTCCGGCTGGATGGCAGCTTGAAAATTGGCCGCCTATCGGTCGAAAGTCAAAATGCCACCTTACAAAGCAACCTGCCGCACTTTGCCCAAAGTCTGGGCAAGCTACAGGCCAAACGGCTGGAAGTGCATGGCCGCCCGGTTCCCGGAGAGCCGGACAATCTGGACATCGCCCTTGTCACTCAAGATCTGGATAGCATGAGCCTACCGCGCTTTTCCGGCTCCCTTTCCTTCATCATCGAAAAAGGCCTTGTGCCAGCCATTGTCACGGCCTCTAACCCAACCAAAGCATGGCTGGCGCAGGGCGGCACAGTGCAAAATCTCTATGGCATAATGGAAATTGGCCAAAAAACCCTCAAACTCTCCGGCGATCTCTCTTTCACCCAGCAAGGAGAGGCCAATGGCAATCTTGCGCTTAAAATCCTCAATCCAAAACCGGAAGCTGGAAAGGCAAAACAGGCCTTGAATGCCAAACAAGACGGCCTCAACGGTCCCCTTACTGCTTTGCAATTGATGGGCAAACCAATAAGCGAAGGCGATCTGGTTGGCTCTAACATAGAGCTAACCATCCGCAACGGCCAAATCAGCGCCGGCTTCCTGCCTCTGGGCCAATTGCCAAGACTGCGGTAAACTCAACAAATTATCTACCAGTTTCAATTTGCGATAGTGCAGCGGTATTTAGCCGATGGATATTTCAAAACATAAAGATTGGACATATCTTCGCACGTCTCATAATCGCCTACATATCCAAAAAAGAGAGCAACCCTCGTCCAACTACCGTCCCAAACACGCTTTTCCAACCACACGTCTTCAGTAGAGCCGATTTGGTTGCCCTTCATTAAGGTTCCAAGCTTCTCTTCTGGAGTTTGATCCATACAAGAAGATAATATAAGCGTTATCGATAGGATTATTACCGATATTTTCAAGCGTATAATGAGGAATGGCAGTGTCATAAGATATTATTCGTAATTGCAATAAGACAAATCAATCAAACAATGCAAAATGTTGCAACCGAAAAAGATACTGTCAAACCATCCCTCACAACCGGGTCTGGGATTTTTCTGCTTCACCTTCTGCTTCATTGATATGACGGCCAAAGTCTGGGGCTTCTATTTCTTGGCCAGCATCAATGATAGAGCGGCGAATGGAGCGGGTGCGTGAGAAAAGCTCGAACAAAGCATCGCCATCGCCCCAGCGAATGGCTCGTTGCAGGGCGGTTAAATCCTCTGTGAAACGCCCCAGCATTTCCAGAGCCGCTTCCTTGTTATGTAAGAAAACATCGCGCCACATGGTGGGATCGGAAGCGGCAAGGCGGGTAAAGTCGCGAAAACCACCAGCGGAATATTTGATAACTTCGGAATTGCGCACCATTTCCAGATCAGAAGCTGTACCAACAATGTTATAGGCAATCAAATGCGGCAAATGCGAGGTGATGGCCAACACCTGATCATGGTGATTGGCATCCATCAATTCCACATTGGAGCCTAAAATCTCCCAAAAGGCTTGAAGGCGAGAAACGGCATCCCGGTCAACACTGTCCGCTGGCGTTAAAATGCACCAACGGCCAATGAACAATTCTGCAAAGCCAGCATCGGGGCCGGAATTTTCAGTTCCGGCAATGGGATGGCCGGGAATGAAATGCACATGATCTGGCAAATGTGGGGCCATTTGTTTGACAATCGAGCCTTTGACCGATCCAACATCGGTGACAATTGCCCCGTCTTTCAAATGATCCGCAATGGATTTGGCAATCGCCTCACACACACCAACCGGGGTACAGACAATCACCAGATCAGCCTCGCGCACACAGGCGGTGATATCCTGATGATAGCTATCGCCAAGGCCCAAAGCTTGCGCCCGTGCCAGCGTGTCAACCGAGCGGGTATGAATGGCAATATGCTCCACCACCCCATGCTGACGCGCCGCCAGCGCAATAGAGGAACCAAGCAGGCCAATGCCGATCAGGGCCATGCGCGGAAACAAACAGTCAGCCATGGCTAGCCTCTTTCCTTGATAAATCTGTCGAGCAGATCAATGACAATTTCGCAGGCTTCAGCCGAGCCAATGGTCATGCGCAAACAATTGGGCAAACCATAACTGCCCACCTGCCGCAACACACAGCCATGTTCCAGCAAATATGTGTCCGCATCCTGCGCTCGCTTGCCATCCTCATCAGGGAAATGGATCAAAATGAAATTGGTCACGCTTGGCGTCACCCGCAAGCCCATCTCTTCAAGGGCTTTGGTGACTTTGGGCAACCATTCACTGTTATGGGCAACGGCCATTTTGACAAAATCCTGATCGCGCACAGCCGCAGCCCCTGCCGCCAAAGCAGGTCCGTTCATATTGAACGGCCCACGAATGCGGTTCATGGCATCAATGATCGCCTCTGGCCCATAACCCCAGCCAACGCGCAAACTGGCCAAGCCATACAGCTTGGAATAGGTGCGCGTCATCACCACATTGTCAGCCGAGCCTGCCAGCTCGATCCCTGCCTGATAATCCTGCGCGATAACATATTCCGCATAAGCGGCATCCAGCACCAACAAGACATCAGAGGGCAAGCCATCATGCAGGCGGCGCACCTCGGAAAAAGGCAAATAAGTGCCTGTCGGATTGTTGGGATTGGCAATGAAAACCATTTTGGTGCGCGCACTTACCCGCTCCAAAATCGCATCCACATCCGTGGTCAAATTCTTCTCCGGTGCCACAATGCATGTTGCCCCTGCCGCTTTGATGGCAATGGGATAGACCAAAAAACCATGCTGGCTATAAATGGCCTCATCCCCTTCTGACAAAAACGTATAGGCCAGCAGGCTCAAAATCTCGTCCGAACCGGCACCACAAATAATCCGCGATGGATGGATGCCATGCACATCGCCAATCGCCTCACGCAAAGCCGTTGCCGAGCCATCGGGATAAAGCTCCAGATGGCCAGCCGCTTGCCGATAGGCATCAATCGCCTTGGGGCTGGCCCCAAACGGCGTTTCATTGGAGGACAATTTGAAGCTTCGCTCACCGCCAAGCGCGGCGGTTTTCCCCGGCACATAGGCGGCAATCTGCATGACACCGGCACGAGGTTGCGGGCGGGGCGCACGAACAGATTGCGACATGACATAGTCTCCTGACGGATTTCAAAAATACGAATGTCCAGCATCTGAAGGGTTTTAACACCCGCTCCAAATGCCGCAAACAACAGGCTTACATAAAGAAAAGATCAGGCAGAAGGCAAGGAAATTGGCGTCCAATAACCGCCAACTTCACCATGAATGGTAAAATCAGCCGCCTTTTGCTGGCTCAAGGCTTCGATCTCCACATCCGCCACAGAAAAAGGCAAGGCCACAAGAAAGTCAGCCGCCTCCCCATCCTGCTCTTTTGCAACAAGAGAGCCACCAATTTTCTCAATCGCTGGAACCGCCAGCGCCGCATTGCCAGCCCCAAGGGCCACAAGACGCATATCCGGCACCGTGGTATCCATCAAAGGCATAGACAGCACAAAAGCATCCACATCAACCGGCCGGCCTGTTTGCGCAATCACCGGCAAGCGGGCAATCACCTGCACGCCATCCTTGCACAAATCCCGCCACCAAGCGCCCTGCCCCTCTTCATTGGCAACAACACCCAAAACACTGCCCTTGCCAGCACGCACTTTTTCCTTCACCGCCTCAATATCAGTGCGTTCACTGAAATCCACCGTGAAACCAAAATAAAAGCGCGCCACATCCCGCAAGGCAGAACCGGGCGCAACCACAACCTCATAGGGGGCCTGCATATGAGTGAAAGTGGCAATAATTTCGCGCCACAAATGCTCCACCGTGGTGATGGGCAAAATACCGCGATGACGCCCAACAAGGCGGCGCATCATATCCACCTCACGTCCCGGGCGAAAGGCAGCGCCGGGCTTGTCGGTCCGCTTGACCGCAATCAGCGCTTCAACAATCTCACTGCGTTCAATCAATTGCCGATGAATGGTCTCGTCAATCTTGTCAATACGCTGGCGCAATTCATCCAGCGTTGGCGCATCATCCTGCTTTGAAGCAGGGGCAAACTCGCCTTGGGGTGCATTTCCCGTCATTCTTAACCATCCATTTTCACGCAAACATCAATCTTGTTGCATCCTTCTTAAAAAAGCCCAAGCTCAAAAGCAAAGAAAACATTTGACAGAAAGCGCTTTGCCCCCCTAGCTATGGCTTTCATCAAAATGCCGCCAAGGCAAAATCAGGTCAAAAGCAGGGAAGGCTCTATGACAGACGGCCCATCCAGCCCCAATGCGCCAGAACAGCAAAACCCGTCCCAGACCGATATCGACCAGGATATCGCCCTGCAACAGGCGCGGATGCCAGCATCAAACACAGTAACCTTTGGCAAAGACAATCCCTTGCCATTGGATGCAGGTCTGGATCTGTCCCCTTTCACTCTGGCTTATGAGAGCTATGGCACCCTGAATGACGACAAAAGCAATGCCATTTTGATTTGCCATGCCCTAACCGGCGACCAATATGCCAATTCCCCCTCACCAGTCACCCAAAAACCTGGCTGGTGGAAGCGCCTAATTGGCCCCGGCAAACCGGTGGATACCGACAAATATTTTGTCATTTGCTCCAATGTGCTGGGCGGCTGCAATGGCTCCACAGGGCCTGCTTCAATCAACCCGCAAACCAAGCAGGCCTATGGGCTGGAATTGCCCATCATCACCATTCGTGACATGGTGCGCGCCCAAGCCATGCTCATAGAGCATCTGGGCATTGAGCAACTCTTTTGCGTTATGGGCGGCTCGATGGGCGGTATGCAGGTCATTCAATGGGCCTCAGCCTATCCAGAGCGCTGCTTTGCAGCCATTCCCATTGCCACAGGTGCCCGCCATACCTCGCAAAATATCGCGTTTCATGAAGTGGGGCGACAGGCCATCATGGCCGATCCCAACTGGCATGGTGGACGCTATCTGGATCATGACACAACCCCGCGCAAAGGGCTGGGTGTGGCGCGCATGGCTGCCCATGTCACCTATATGTCCGAACAAAGCCTGCAAAATAAATTTGGCCGCAATCTGCAAAATCGCCAATCAAAAACCTTCACCTTTGATGCCGATTTTCAGATCGAGAGTTATTTGCGCCATCAGGGCATGACCTTTGTTGACCGCTTTGATGCCAATTCCTATCTCTATGTCACACGCGCCATGGATTATTACGATCTGGCCGCCGACCATGACGGGCAATTGGCCAAAGCCTTTATGGGCACGCAAACCCGCTTTTGCATTGTCGCTTTCAGCACCGACTGGCTCTTCCCACCAGCAGAAGG
The DNA here is from genome assembly GCA_025800105.1 of Cohaesibacter sp. Classification (GTDB taxonomy): domain Bacteria; phylum Pseudomonadota; class Alphaproteobacteria; order Rhizobiales; family Cohaesibacteraceae; genus Cohaesibacter. The sequence goes on from JAOXSG010000154.1 coordinate 31,846, forward strand.
CCGCCTTGTGGTCCATGCCCTTAATGCAGCTGGGGCCAGCGTCTCCTTTGTCGAGATTGACAGCGACAAGGGCCATGATGCCTTTTTGCTGGATGAGCCGGAAATGCTGGATGCCATTGACGGCTTTTTGAAATCAGCCCACAAAGCCAGAGGCCTGCCAGATCAGAAAGAAGAGCAAGAGGCACACACATGAGCCAGCGTTATGACAATACCCGCATTGATCATTTGCTGGTTGCCAAAATGGTTGAGCCCGGCTCCAAAGTGCTTGATGTCGGCAGTGACGACGGGGCCTTGCTCGATATTTTGTGCCATCAGCGCAACATTAAAGGGCGCGGCATCGAATTGTCGCAAAAAGGCGTCAACAAATGCGTTGCCCGCGGACTATCTGTCATTCAGGGCGATGCCGACAAGGATTTGATCTATTATCCCGATGACAGTTTTGATTATGTGATTTTGAGCCAAACCATACAGGCCACCCATAATCCAAAAGCTGTGCTGGAGCACCTCTTGCGCATTGGCCGCAAGGCCATTGTGTCTTTCCCAAATTTTGGCCATTGGCGTGTGCGCACGGACCTGTTGTTGCATGGCCGCATGCCGGTCAATGACTATTTGCCCTATAGCTGGTATGACACGCCCAACATTCACTTTTGCACGGTGCGCGATTTCGTCAATCTCTGT
>JAOXSG010000493.1 GCA_025800105.1 Cohaesibacter sp.
TATCCATCCCTCTCCCCCTTGCATACCACCCGTCATGGTACCCTCGTGGGCGGTTTGGGAGGGGGAGAGGGATGGCTTAGGACTTTTAAATCAGGCTCTTAGGCCCCGAACCAGCCCAGAATGGCCCCTTGGGCGATGAGATTGAGCAGCCAATAGCCGTTATCAATGAGCCATAGGCGCAATGGGCGCATTTGATAGGCATAATTCACGGCCATTGTGGTGGCGACAAAGCCGAGCCAGATCATCAGGCCGGACATGATGCCGCGTCTGACAGAAAAATCCCCTACATGGGTGAGGATGCCATAGAGAAGGGCAGCAATGACCAGATTGGCCAGAGCGGCGATGATAAAAGGCACCGGGCTTTGTTTGCCTGTTTCGCCTTTGATGGTCTCTTGCGTCAGATTGGCCGCTGCCATCCAGGGTTTGGCAAGAGACATATACCAGACAGCCCCCAATCCATAGCCAACAAGAGCGGCTATGATAGCGGCGAGCCAGTTTACTTCGCTCAAGGGCATTTTCATTCTCCCAAAATTTTTTGATAGGGCATGATAGGGGGGTTTGCGTGAGGAGTCTGGCAAAAAAGTGCGAGATATTTCTTATTTTATGCTTTGCAATCATTGGGATGTGCTTTTGGCTCATGCGCTTTCAAGGGATTGTGATTGGCAGTTGAAGCAGGATTTGCGTTAACTGCGTGGATGATGACTTATTTTCCGTTCAAATCTTCGGGCTTGATTTCTTCCTGTGATCAGAAATCCAAATCCGTTTTGTCCAAATTTAGGCGCTCGCTTTTGCCGTCTTCTTTTGCTGCATTTGCGCTTTTCTTTGGGGCGTTTGCCTTTGGCTCTGGCAGTGTGACAGCAAAGGCGCAAAGTCCGGCTCCTGTTGTGGTGGAATTGTTCACCTCACAAGGTTGTTCGTCCTGTCCGCCTGCCGACAAATTGTTGGGGGAGATGGTCGGAAATCCTAATATTATTGCGCTCACCGAAGCGGTTGATTATTGGGATTATCTGGGCTGGAAAGATGAGAATGCCCGCCATGAGCATACAGTGCGCCAGCAGGATTATGCGCGATTACGGGGGGATAGACGGGTTTATACGCCGCAAATGGTGATCAATGGCCGCGTGCATGTGGTGGGAAGCCGCCGTCATGATGTGGCAAAGGCGCTCAAGCGCTTTGAGGCCGATATCATGGTTCCCATGTCGCTGACGCAAAAAGGCGATGTGTTAACGCTGGATATTGGAGCCCGGCCACAAGGCATGGCGCAAAATTATGAAGGCAATCTGGTGCTTGCCTATTATAAGCGCGCGGTGAGTGCTGATATCAAGCGTGGTGAGAATCGGGGCCGCAAGATTGTCTATCACAATGTGGTGGGAGATATGCGCACCATTGGCATGTGGCATGGCAAGGCGATGAGCGTGGAATTGCCGATGAGCGAAGCGCGCACAATGGGCTATGATGGATATGCGGTGTTGCTGCAAGCCGATGTGAAAGGGTATCCGGGTCCGATTTATGGTGCCGCGCAGTTTGAATTGAAATAAGGCTTCCTATAGAGCTTTTAAAAGAAAAGGGCGCTTTTTAGATGAGAAGCGCCCTTTTTATGTTTGATCGCAAAAAATTCTGATCAGAGACCGGCTTTTTTGCGAATTTCGTTAAATTTCTTTTCGCCATTCACCCATTCTGGCCCCTGTGGGAAGCGGGCAAGGGAGGGGAGGAATTGATCAGAAAACTCCTCTGCGGCCTGTGCTGGCAAAAGGGATGGCAGATTGTCGATTGAGGTGACTTCCACGGCCTCTCCCTGAGCATTTTTGGCCACTTCGATGATCGGATCTGTCCAGCTTGTCGGCTCGGCATAAATGGGCAATGGATTGAAATCGGAGAAAGGATCGCAGGAGACATCCGAGATCACTTTCATTTTTGTGCCCTCTGCTGCCAGATGGTCTTTGGTTGCCAAAAGCAAGCCCGGACCCATCATCAACACACAATTGACCATCATGTCATGAGAGAGCAGGGCCTCCCGGTCGAGATTTTTGGTTTCTTCAATGTCCCATTTGGTGACTTTGATGCCAACCGCTTCCAGACATTCGCTTGCCCCGGTTCCAGAGCGCCCCTTTGCCCCAATGACAATGGCGTTTGGCATATCGCCTTGGCCTTCTGCTGCCAGCGCCCGCAATTTGTCAAGAATTACGGTTTGGCTTTCATAAGGGGAAACGCCTTGCGTGATTTCATTTTTTCCTGCGCGTCGCTCCAACAGGCGATGAGCGCCAAGGGCTGCGCCCATCCAGCCAGCCCAATAGCCAAAGGCGGCTACGCGGCGGCCGTTATCTGCAACGAGAAATTCAATGTCATAGAGTAAGCCGCCGCCTTTGGTGAAGCGGGCCATTTCCTCTTCCCAACCGGTTTGATCCTTATAAATATGGGCGAAATGGATCATTTTGTTAGCAAGGGTGGCGGGTGTTTCTGCCAGCTCTTTCAGCCCTAAAATAATGGCATCTTCTGGTGCATTGACCCAAGAGCGACTGTCTGTCATAGCGCAGCCCACAGCGGCATAATCGGCATTGGAAAAAGCGCGCTTTTCGCTCATTTCAACTGTGATTTCAAAGCCTTTTTCGATCAGGGCTTTTGCATTTTTCGGGGTGAGGGCGGTGCGGCGCTCGGTAGCGCGATCTTCATCGCGAAGCCAGAAATGAACCATAAGACAGCTCCATCAGATCTTTCCCCCTGATAGAAGGAGAGGGGGCAGGGAAGGGATTGTTTGTTTGCACCTTAGCGAAATAAAATACAAATGATAGAGGGCGTAGAGAAGGAATAAACAATCAGTTCTGTCTTATCCGGCAAATTGCCGGAATTTGATCTCTCATGCTCAATCTAGGTCTTTTGGCCGAATAGCAAGGTCATGAATCCTGCGCCAATGAGAAAGCCTGCTCCGATGCGATTGGTTCTTTGCAGGCTTTTGGGATAGTGCAATCGCTGGCGCATACGCCCTGCCAGCAAGGCCCATAGCAGGGTGTTGATGGCGGCAAGCATCACAAATGTCAGTTCCAGAATTGCAAATTGTAGAAAAGCCGGTTTGGCAGGATCGATGAATTGCGGCACAAAGGCGATGAAAAAGACAATGCCCTTGGGATTGAGAGCTGTCACAACAAAGCTGTTTAGAAAAATAGACTTGTTGCTCAAGGGCGTTTTGTTTGCCTTGATGTCTTCCAATTCGCTTTGATCGCGCCATAATTTTAGACCAAGCCAGACAAGATAGAGCGCGCCTGCCCATTTCATGGCTGTAAAGAGAGTTGCTGATGTGGCAAGCAAGGCCCCAGCGCCCAGCAAAGAGACTGTCATGGTGGTAAAATCACCCAAGGCCACAGC
>JAOXSG010000521.1 GCA_025800105.1 Cohaesibacter sp.
TGTTGATCGTCTGGTGTTGAATCTGCTGGTATGTCTGCTTGTGTGTCTTGTTCCTCAGGTGTGGATGTCTGTGTTGGAAGTGCTGGTGCTGCTGGTCTGCTGGTGTTTTGTCTTTGAGGTGTCACTTGTATGCCGTGTTGCTGTAATTTCTGGTGTGCTTTTGCCAGTTGCGCTTCTGTGTCTGCAAGTTTGTGAATCTGATCGAGGCTGGTTTCTGGTGGAACCTTGCTCTTGATGTCATCCAATACGGATTGGATCAATGGTTCAAAGAAGCGAATTGGGTCTGATGTTTTGCTTGGTACAGTTCCTTTGTGTGACGCTTCTGCTGCAATGTCAAGATCAATGTTGTGATCTCTTAGTGCTTTGACCATTTGACTCAAAAACACACTTTCTGCCACGCTTCTAGTTGGTACTACTCCTGTGAATTTTCCTTGGCTTAAGAGCCTGATGGAGTAGTCTTCCACTCCATATCTTGTCAATGCTGCAAGTGGTATGGTCAGTGGATCTTGTCCTTGGATGCCTTTGCGTCTGGACCAGGCTGTCGCCTGAATTTGTCTGTACACTGGGCCTCCCAAATTGGTGCATGA
>JAOXSG010000157.1 GCA_025800105.1 Cohaesibacter sp.
GCACTGGCACTGGCACTGGCACTGGCACTGGCACTGGCACTGGCACTGGCACTGGCACTGGCACTGGCACTGGCACTGGCACTGCCACTGGCACTGCCACTGCCACTGCCACTGCCACTGACACAACCATAGACCTCGAGCGGTCGTCCTTCTATCCTCAGAGCCACGCGTGGCGAGCGACTATGCATATAATTATGCAAATCAACGGTAAAAACGAGGAGGGATTGGGTAGAGGAAGGATAAAGGACGACCGCTGAGGTTTTATTGTTTTTTGAATTTTCGTTTCAGTGAAATGGAAATTCTTGATTGGTCGGCTACTTGTCAATCTGTCAACAAAATCATCTCAGTCCTAACGGATCAATCATTATTGCAGCATGTCAACGGTGGTTAGTTCATCGCTGAAACGCTGATCGTTTGCGGGATTTTGCATGACATTTTCTCTAGATTCCGAGGTAGAAACTAACGATGGGAGGACACTTTTGGAGGTGGCATTTTCTCCATGATCATGAGGCAAGTTCCCCTTCAAAACTGCTTTGAGTGATGGCCAACGGTCAGTGACAATTCTACAAAATTGCGAAG
>JAOXSG010000158.1 GCA_025800105.1 Cohaesibacter sp.
GATCCGATCAAGGATCTGAGGCTGTTTTTTTATAGGGCTGGCATTTGTTGGGTGGCGCAATGAATGCCAGCTTTGAATGCCAGCCGTTCTTTCCCCTTACAGCCGCATCCCCCTACAGGCGCATCCAAGGGGCTGTAGGGCTGATTTCTTTGAAATCGGACCAAAACCAACCACTCAGCCATTTGGTATAGGTGCGTTCGATCTCGCAATATGCCAAATCACTCATATGATGGTGCCTGGCCAGATGAACCGCCATCATCGCAGACATAATGGCGCGCAAGACCCCTTTTCCGGTCGAGGGATCCATGCGAAAGGCGGCGTCTCCTATGCGGAACAGATTTTTTGAAACCGGCCTTTTTGATAACTTCCAAGTGGCATCTGCCACGCCAGTGCGGTGCTTAAAAAGCGGATCAATCTCTGGCTTGCCGATCGTAAGCCTTGCCCATGCAATTTGATCTTTGCTGATAAAAGCCTTCCAGATCCAGCCAGTGCTGGAGGGGTGAATTTCCGGCCAATCCTTTTCCACTTCGCTGTCATTAACTGCACTATATCCATAGCAGACAGACAGCTTTTTCGTCGCGCTCTCATATGTGGATCGGTCATGTTTACGCAGCCAATTGGATTGGCCTGATGCATCCAATACCCAATGTGTGCAATGATGCGCATGACCCACAGATAAGATAAGATCATCCCCTTCGGCCTGAAGGATACGTATGGGACCAGCAGCAAAGCAAAAGTGCGCGCCAAGCTTTTGGGCTTCTTCCAGCAGAATTTGCTTCAATGCCAAGCGCTGAATTTGAAGCCCGCGCCATGGGGTGCCATCCGTGTCTCCATATTGGCGATCAACATATCCCGTTTCGTTGCGTGTGCGAATGCCCAGATGGCGGTAGGATGCGCTTTGCGCAACCCTCTGCCACACACCAAGCATCTCAAGCAAAGGTTCAATACCGGGATGCAGCGTCTCTCCGGGTTGATGCGTCAGCCCTGATGAGCG
>JAOXSG010000579.1 GCA_025800105.1 Cohaesibacter sp.
ACAAATGAGGACAAGGTAGCAGATGGCCAGCCCTTTTACCTGACTCTCATATCTCGACTGGCCAAACAGGCAGGAGATCCAGATTGGGAATACCCCCTTGCTCTCCAAACAGGAGTTCCAATTGGGGTGGATGAACCGACTCTCACATCACCTGGCGTATGGCCGACAAAGGAGGAGCTCTCAGGCTCCCAAGAAGAATGGGAAGACCTCCCCACCCCGGTGGGGAGACACAACTACGACTCAGCAGAGGTTTTTGCAGACTCCATCAAGGAGACCTTTTTGGAAGAAAAAGAGATGGGCCTCGTGGAGGGACCATTTACCAAACAAGAGGCAGCTAAGAGATGTGGGTGCCAACCAAGTGAACTCTGCCCGGGACCCATGGCTGCCATTGACGAAGGAGACAAGGTGCGCGCAATCTATGATGGAAGCTTTGGCGGAGCCAACGCCCACATTCAGAAGAATAGTACTGAGAAAACTGCTGCACCTACAGTGATGGACTGCATCCATGGGATACATTGGTTGCGAGCAGCCGGGTCATTGGCTAAACCAAGGGGCGACTGCCGCCG
>JAOXSG010000582.1 GCA_025800105.1 Cohaesibacter sp.
GATCAATTGATTTGCGATCATCAATTTTGATCGATTGATCATGCTGGGGGTATTATGACCTTGATTAAATAGACTGCGAGTAATCTATCATTTTTCTCACAGTCCAGGGAGGAAGCAATGAGCGGAGAAGCTACGAGTAACAAGCCTGAGATCGCGCTTGCATTCACTAGCCTGCGTCGCAGACAGTCTACGACCCCCGGTATACACATCGGCGGTTGTAGACTATCTGCGACGCAGGCTGGCATGCACTCGCCTGCAAGTAACAAAAACGAGAAACTATTTTCTGTCTAAATTTCAAAAACCCTAGCGGATGGAGGTGCAAATTAGCACAAAAATTAAAGGTCTGATAATGAAAAATCCTTAATGCACCCCCCTGTCAGGAGTTTCGCCGCCAACCAGGAGCGAATTAATTCGCTCCTGCCGCCAACATAAGAAGCCAACATGACATTATGGTGTCTAATCTCTTACCAACCACCCCGCTCCCACGCCTCCCCCCTCCCCCGCTTCCCATTTCCCCT
>JAOXSG010000583.1 GCA_025800105.1 Cohaesibacter sp.
GCAAATGACTTTGGCACGAGCGTTTCGAAGCGTTAATTAAGTAAACAGACTGTCAATGGCAGATCCTAATCTGTTTTCGCTTACGATGCAGAGAGATACCCACACATGTGAGTTGATACATCGGTTAAACTAGGTAAGAACTTTACTGTGATGTGAGTTTTAAGCCCAATTTAGACCGCACTTTTGAGAAATTGTCGCTCGAAGTTGGCCTTAGCCTGCGTAGCTGGCGGAATTTTAATCGGCGCGAGGAATTTTAATCGCCGTGCGCGCGCGAAGCGCGCGAAACGAGCGGCGAAGCCGCGAGGAATCGAGCGGCGAAGCCGCGAGATTCCGCCTGCCGGATAACTTGGGTTTTTTGAATGCCGCCCACTTTTAACACCTCATTAAAGCCAATTAAAATAGCCAATCAGAGAGAAGTTGTACCGTGAAACCTACAGGTATCAATTATCTGCTTGCGCGCGAGTGACTCAAAGAGGCGCGAAAATAACATACAGGGCAAACATATTGAGCGTTTCACTG
>JAOXSG010000610.1 GCA_025800105.1 Cohaesibacter sp.
GCGTGATGGTGTGTCTCCTGGGATGTCCTGGGGGGATGACGACTTCGACCTTGACCCCGTATTGCCGAGCCAACTCTTCGGCCAATTGATCGGTGCCCTTGGCGCCCCCCGTACACAGCACAAATCCACACCCCGGTTCCACTTGGATGCCTTCGTCTGCTTCTGCGGCTTCGGCTTCGGCTTCGGCTTCTTCCCTCTTGTTGCTGTTCTGCAGCTTGGCGTTCATGGTGGGACCCCGTCTGACAAAAGCGGGGAAGAGAACAGAGCACCGACTTATATAGCGTCCCCCTATGGCGGAGGTCGACCAATCGGGAAGCTTTTGCCCTTATTTGGGCATCACGTGATAGCCCTCGGAACCAATGAGAACGCTTTGTTCCCTCTGGACCAATCAGAAGCCTTTTGCCCTTATTTGGGCATCACGTGATGACCTGAGAACCAATGAGAACGCTCCATTCTCTCTGGACCAATCAGAAGCCTTTTGCCCTTATTTGGGCATCACGTGATCGCCCTAAGAACCAATCGGGTGAAGGGAGAAAACAAAATATAAAGAGACGCACC
>JAOXSG010000615.1 GCA_025800105.1 Cohaesibacter sp.
GTGTTCCTTTTCCAATCTTCAAGATCTTCCGAGATAGTTCTTTGATGTTTGAAGAGAATGGTACAGTTTTGGCAGCAACTTCTCCAGCCGAATAGTATCCATAGGAAGGATATCCACACTTGGCAGGATTCTTGTGGATGGTAAAATCTCCAGGTCGAATCAGCTCTTCAGCAAGGATGAGAGAAGCTCCTTTGTTTGTAGTTCCATGTAAAATATGGTAAACGTTGGAGTCATTGTTTTGGAATGGCGGTTTCGTCTTGAAATATGTAGGTACAAATAATCCATAGCCAAGAGATTGGGGTACCTCGAAGGTGGAAGATCCTTCTGCCTGTCTCATATCCATTTTTCCTGACTGTGCGAAAATCGTAGCAATATTGCCCACCACTTCTTTGGGGGCTGCTGGATTCCGGTCTTGAAGAATTTTCACAAAGCTTTCAAACTGTCGTTTGCTCACTGTGTGGGTGAGCTTGCGAGTGAGGTCTGCCGAGATTTCGCAGGGTGCTTTTGTCCTAGTAAGGTCACTGAAGGCCTTCTCCACTGACATCTTCCAATCTGCATCCAAAGATTGAGTTTTTGGAATGGCAATAAGTTGATCGTCTTCTTCAGGAACTTC
>JAOXSG010000619.1 GCA_025800105.1 Cohaesibacter sp.
AATCCAGAAATTGCCGTCCTCAGTTCCTCGAAACAAGATTGTCCTGCCTTTACATCCTGTTGCAGGAATTCGGCTAACTTCCCTGTCTCCTTGGTCAACTGAGTCAAATCATGGCTAATCAGCCGTCCGTTGGTCGTGATCACTTTGGCAAGAACGGTGAACAACTGCACTTGACGTTTGATTCCTTGGTCATTCTCTGACCTTGCCAAGTCACTCAATCCGTTCAAGAATGCATCCGTAGACGCGTTAATTGTGACCTTGTCCACATCTCCATCAGCCGGGAACGGCAGTAACGCCGTCAACGCTCCACTGGTATTGGCCGGCACCGCCGGTGGCACATCTGGCAACGCCGGTGGCGCAATTGGTGCTGGAGCAGCACCCGGCACGACCGCCGGTGCTTCTGCTGGTGCTGGCACCTCAACTTCTGGAACTTCAGCTGCTTCAGCTGCCATTGCAACTTCTGAGGAAATTCACTCGAAAAACTCCGTTTGATCTCTCCGAAAATGCTATGCAAATG
>JAOXSG010000631.1 GCA_025800105.1 Cohaesibacter sp.
CCGTGAGTCTGTGTGTGGAAGCTCCCTGGTACCAACGCTCTGGTTACTTGCTGATTGCCTGGTTAGAATTCTGGCTCGAGTCTCACTGATTTGCGGCCAACGCTGAAAGTTTATTTGCAGTATGAGTTCGCCATGTGGGTGCCACTCTGGTTTGCAACCGCCGAGTAGTCTGGCTCAGGTGCCGGGACTTCGCTCAGGGGAAGCTACTGACGAAGAATTACGACACATTCAGGCTGGTACGGTTGACCGCCTCCCACTCACTGCCAAACTCAGGATGTCTGACCCGGCAAATTGGCTGAGGCTCAGGCTTGATGTCTGCCACCTGGTCGCTGAAATACGTGGGGCTGAATTTGTACGTTCCAGGAAGCGGCTTGGGGAGCAGCTCATGCTTCTCGTGGTGCGGGCGATGTGTTGGCTCCACATGACCACCCTATCCTACATCTATACCTGCATCAGCGAGTACCTGTATCGCAAGATGGACATCGACATTCTCTCGTCGGATCTCA
>JAOXSG010000639.1 GCA_025800105.1 Cohaesibacter sp.
AGAGCCAGGTGAGACAGGAACCTCAGAACCAGCGGAACCAGAACCTTGACCATCTAGAAACAAACCAGTCTCTTCATCCCCAAATTCATCAAAAACCATCGAGATTACTAGACTGTTCGCTGAATTTCCTTGGTCGTCGGCCTGGGCCGAGGTTTCTTCATTCTCATTCCCATCACACCATCCGTCATTCATTGAGGCCGTTACCCAAGTATCCCAGTTAGCATCGTACCACCAGTCTTCGTACCATAAATCCGGGGGGTCTGCTTCCAATTCGTTTAGCTTACCCTTCTTACCAAAACCCTTGGGCTTTCCTTTTCCTTTTCCTTTGCCTTTGGAATCCTTGCTCTTTCCTTTACTGCCTTTACCTCCTTGTCCTTTTGCATCTCCTTTGCCTTTTGACCATTTGTCTCCTTGATTGACATTACCTCCTTTACGCTTCTGTGGGCAGTTCGCGCCTATGTGTCCAGTCCCCCCACATGCAAAACACTTAATTTTGTTCAAGTCAACC
>JAOXSG010000645.1 GCA_025800105.1 Cohaesibacter sp.
CCGGGGATCAGAATTACCTATAGTGCAGATATTCGGGTACCAAAGCAGCTGATGGCGGTGATGAGTGCGGTGAACCCTACGCAAAAAAGCGCATCGGGCCACTACCATTTTGAAATGCAGCAGCCTATCCCTTCTTATCTGTTGGCATTAGCTGTAGGCGATTTAACTTTTAAGGCAATCGGTGAGCGCAGTGGTGTATACGCCGAGCCGAGCATGTTGCAAAAAGCGGCCTATGAGTTTGAAGATACCGAGGCGATGATCCACCAGGCCGAAAAGTTATACGGGCCATATAAATGGCAGCGTTACGATATTTTACTCTTGCCCCCCAGCTTTCCCTTTGGCGGTATGGAAAACCCCCGCCTGACTTTTGCAACGCCGACCATTTTGGCGGGTGATAAATCTCTGGTGGCGCTGATTGCCCATGAATTAGCCCACTCCTGGTCGGGTAACCTGGTGACCAATGCTACGTGGAATGACTTTTGGTTGAATGAAGGTTTTACTGTCTATTTTGAAAACCGCATTATGGAAGCTACGTTTGGCCAGGATTACGCGCGTATGCTTGCCCAATTGGGTTATCAGGATGCCCAGGACGAAGTGACTTATATTGGCCACAATAGCAAAGATACCCATTTGTTTTTAGATTTGG
>JAOXSG010000672.1 GCA_025800105.1 Cohaesibacter sp.
CTGGGTTGAGGAATAGACCTCAACATCCTCATCTTCCCCCGGCAGGGCAAAGGCGATTTGACCTTCCAGATACATATGATCCTGTCCGCCAACCTTGAAACTGCCTTGCAGGCGCTTGGGTGCGGCGCTCAGGGCGTTTTGGGTCTCTCCGCGTTCCAATTTCAAAGGCGGCGAGACGTAGGATTGCTTGCGCTTTTTGGCTTCTTCAATGGTCAGACATGGCTCTTCTTTTGCCACATCCAATTTGGCCAGCTTGGCTGCCCGACGGGCCTGATCGCGACTTTTTGCAACCACCGCAAATAAGGGTTGCCCCCAAAATTCGACCCGTTTTGTGGCAAAAACCGGCTCATCCTGTAAGCCCGTGGGGCTGATATCATTATGGCCGGGGATATCTTTGGCTTGTAGAATCCCAACAACGCCGGGGGCTTTCTCCACTTCTGACAAATCCAGCGCAATAATCTCACCACAGGCCTGATCGGCCAGGCCAAGATAGGCGTGCAATGTACCGACCGGCTCTGGAATATCATCGGCATAATTGGCACTGCCAGTTACATGTTTGGCGGCACTGTCATGGGGGATGGCCTGATGGGCGATGCCTTTTAATGCATGGGTCATTGTGCTGCCTCCCCTGTTTTATCGTCCATTTGGGGGGCAGACTGTTCCAGATAAAACCGGCTAAAGAGATTTTGCGCCACTTTCATGCGATAGGCGGCGCTGGCGCGCATGTCTGACAAGGGCATGAAATCCTCCGTCAGCTTTTCTGCCGCCTTGACCATGTTCTCTTGTGTGAAAGGCTTGTTGATCAATGCCTGTTCCGCATGGCTTGCCCGCTTTGGAATGCCCGCCATGCCACCAAAGGCAATATGGGCGCTTTGGATGATCTTGTCTTTGATGATCAGATTAAAGCCAACCGCCACACTTGAAATATCCTCATCGCGCCGTTTGGAGATTTTATAGGCTGCAACATGAGACTGTTCTGATGGCAGCGGAATTTGGATGGCGTGCAGATATTCCCCCGGTTGGCGATCCTGTTTGCCATAATCCAGAAAGAAATTTTCCAGCTCTATCTGGCGCTCTTGCTGATTTGATTTGAGCGTAATGCTGGCCCCCAAGGCAATGAGGATGGGGGGCATATCGCCAATTGGAGAGCCATTGGCGATGTTGCCACCGATTGTGCCCATGGAGCGGACTTGCCAGCCACCGATCCGCAACAGATAGTCTTTGAGCATGGGAAAGTGATCCAGCAAGACTGGCATTGCCTCTTCATAGCTGACTGTTGCGCCAAGGATCAGAGCCTCTTTTGTTTGGCGAATGCGCTTTAAGTCCGGCACTTGGCCGATATGAATGATCGTTGGCAAGGTCTTTAGAAATTTCGTCACCCAAAGGCCTGCATCTGTGGCCCCTGCAATCAGGGTGGCATCGGGATATTGTGCATAAAGCTCTGCCAGATCGGCTTCATTTTTGGGAATGAAGATATGTTCTTTTCCCCAATCGCCCTGTTTTGTCAGCGCAATAGAGGTGTCATCCTGCCAGTGTTGAAGCTGCTCTTTGACCCGTTGGCGTTCTTCCAGCAACGGATCTGAGCGGGGCCAATCGGTTGCTTGGGCAACGCTTTGGGCGGCCTTGATGATCGGCTCATAGCCCGTGCAACGGCAGAGATTGCCTTGCAAGGCCTGCTCTATTTGCTGGCGTGTTGGTTTGGCCACCCGCATCCAAAGCGCATAGAGGGCCATGATGATGCCCGGCGTACAAAAGCCGCATTGGCTGCCATGATGGTCCAGCATGGCCTGCTGGATGGGATGGAGCTGACCGTCATACCCCCTTAAATGCTCGATGGTGACAATATGACAGCCATCGAGACTGGAGAGAAAGCGAATGCAGCCATTGACCGGTTCATAGAGCAATTCCTTGTCGATCAAGCGCCCCACCAGCACGGTGCAAGCGCCGCAATCGCCCTCGGCGCAGCCTTCTTTTGATCCGGTCAAACGGTTATTTTGACGCAAAAAATCCAGCAACATCTCGCTTGTTCCCACGTCCTGTAACGTCATGGGCTGGTCATTGAGCAGGATATGGATGCAAGTTCTCATGCTGCACGCTCTCTCATACTGGACGCTTTCTCATGCGGGAGACTGGCCATAAGCTCCTGTCGCGATGGTCCTTATGGTTTTCAGCCTACCCCTCTCAGATTGCCGCGAAAATGCAGCGTAAAATGCAAGACTTTCAATTTTTTCTATAAAATACCTTGCCAATGCCCTCTATATGGTGATCAATTGCCCAGTGCTGTCATGGCCAGTCCGTCCGTTTTCCTGACTTTTCCTGCCATATGGAGATCCATCATGCCCTATATTGACTCGCTCAAGGTGTTTGTGCGCGTGGTGGAATTGGGAAGCATTACCTCTGGCGGACGCGGCTTGCGCCTGACACCGGCTGTTGCCTCCAATCGCATCAAAGAGCTGGAGAGCCGCTTGGGGGTTCGGCTTTTTAATCGCACAACCCGCAAATTGACCCCAACCGAAGTGGGCCGGGTTTTTTATAAGGAAGCGGTGAAAGTTCTCGATACTTTAGAAGAAGCTGAGGCCGTGGTGGCGGGCTTTTCTGATCATCCCAAGGGGGTGATTGCTGTTGCCGCCCCTTTGGGGGTTGGTCGGCGGGTGATTGCGCCTCTGATCCCGAAATTTTGTGAGCTATACCCGGATATCGAAATTCGTTTGCGGCTATCTGATCGGCAAGTCGATATTTTGCAAGAAGGGCTGGATGTGGCCTTTTTTGTTGGCGAACTTTTGGATTCCAACCTGAAACAACGCAAAATCATGGATTGCGAGCGGGTGTTGGCGGCCTCGCCTGCATATCTGGAAGCCAATGGCACACCGCAAACCCCGCTCAGTCTGATTGAAGAGGGGCACAATTGCCTGATGCTGCGCTATCCCCGCTCACCGGAATATTTCTGGATGGTGCAGACAGAAGATGGCCCTTTGAAGCTGGAAGTGTCCGGCCAATATGACAGTGATGATGGGGATATTCTGACAGACTGGGCGCTGGATGGACGTGGCATTGTCAACAAGCCGCGTTTTGATATTGCCGCACATTTGGAAAGCGGAGCTTTGGTGCCCCTGTTGCCAGAAAGTCCGCCGCTTCCCTCCAGTTTTGCCTGCCTCTATCCGCATCGCAAATTGCTGGATCCCAAAATCCGGCTGTTTGTTGATTTCATGGCCGAAGAAGGCAAAAAGCATCTTTTGGCTACAGTTCCTATGCCTGATTAAACCGATGCTCTGCTATGCTTGCATACCGGATGGAAAGCGCATATGGCGATTGACATTTTTATAGAGCAGATAGCGAAAGGGTCCGGGGCCTGATGCATAGCAGGCTTGCGGGCAAAAAGCGCGCAGCCACATATAGTCGCCTGCTTCAACCTCGACCCAATCCTGATTGAGCAAATAGACAGCCTTGCCTTGTAAGACAAATAACCCATGCTCCATGACGTGGGTTTCTGCAAAAGGAATCACCCCGCCGGGCTGAAAGGTCACAATATTGACATGCATGTCATGGCGCATATCGTCCGGCTCGACAAAGCGCGTGGTGGCCCAGACGCCATTGGTCTCTGGCATGGCTGTTGGCTCAATCTGTTGCTCATTGGTAACAAAGCTTTGTGGCTCCTCTAGCCCGTCCAGCTGTTCGTAGCGCTTGCGGATCCAGTGAAAGACGGCTCTGTCTTTGCCCTTATTCCAGATCTGCCAATGATCGCTTGGAGCAAGATAGGCATAGCCCCCTTCTGCCAGACGCTTTGTCTCTCCTGCGATAGTCAGTTCGATGTCTCCCTCCACCACAAAGAGAATATGCTCAATGCCTTTTTCGGTATCGGGTTGATCGCTGCCGCCTTGCGGGGACAGTTCGGTCAAATAGTGAGAGAAAGTCTCTGAGAAGCCGGATAAAGGACGCGACAGAACCCAGCAGCGGCAGCCCGTCCAGAAGGGAAGATTAGAGGTGACAATATCGCTCATCACGCCTTTGGGAATCACACAATAGGCGTTGGTGAAAACCGCCCGCCCCGTCGTGATCTGGCTTTGCGGGGGCAAGCCACCCATAGGGGAATGATAGATTGATTTGCTCATTATGTCTTACCCTGCCTCGTCTTTTGTTGTCTTCCTGAGCCTTGACACATCAAAGCAAATTTTGGCTTTTGCATCAGCCTTTCTTTCTCTGAAGCTGTGCGCATGATATTTTGAAAATAGCAATCCGTTTTCACCCACATCTATTTTTGCGCCTGTTATCAAGGGGCAAAAGAGTCTGGATCATGTAAGGACCGAATCACTTCATCCATCTCTTATTCTGATTCCGAAAAAGATGATAATATCTTGTAATATATTATGAAATACCTCTTCTTAAAGTGATTTCATTCCTTGCATCACTTCAAACTGTTCAAGTTAAGAAAGAGAATCAATTGCGCGTGTGCCAAGGGATCAGGCTTGCAGCTTGATGACTTTTTGCGTGACAAATCCGACATTTTATGATTAGTCAAATCCAAGACAGGGGCGTCCGTTTGATCGGGCTGAGAAGCACCCTTATAACCTGATCCAGTTCATACTGGCGTAGGGAGTCGTACAGGATAATCTCACGCTCAAAATGGGTCATCCGGCACTCCCCGATTTTTTGGAGTGTTGTTGTGAGCAATTCTTCTTTGACAGATTTACATGCAGCCAGTCAGGCCTGCCTTGCTTATATGCGAGCCACCAATCCGCTTGTTCATTGCATCACCAATTATGTGGCGATGAATATTTCTGCCAATGTGCTGTTGGCCATTGGTGCGTCGCCTGCCATGGTTCATAGCCCGGAAGAGAGCGGTGAATTTGCGGCGATTGCTTCTGCTCTGACAATCAATATCGGCACGCTCTCTCCGCACTGGGTGGCGGGGATGAAAGCGGCCGCTGAGGCGGCCAAGGCAGCGGACAAGCCATGGGTGCTTGATCCTGTCGCCCATTTTGCAACCACCTTGCGCCGCGATGCCACACAAGAACTGATGGCGCTCAACCCAACCATCATTCGGGGCAATGCCTCTGAGATTATGGCTCTTGCCGGACAAGAAAGTGCAGGACAAGGCGTGGATGCTGGCGACAGTGTGACAGCTGCCCATGAGGCAGCCCGCGCGCTTGCCCAACAGCATGATTGTGTGGTTGCCGTGACCGGTGAAATTGACTTTGTCTGCGATGGTCAGCGCGATGTGCAAATTGCAGGCGGGTCTGATTTGATGCCAAAGATTACAGCGATGGGCTGTTCCCTAACGTCCGTGGTGGGCGCCTTTGCGGCGGTGGAACGGGATCCTTTCCTGGCCACTGCCGCTGCCTTGGCTTTCTATGCCGAAGCTGGTGCACGCACAGCCGATCTGGTCAAAGGGCCCGGCTCTTTTGCCTGGCAGTTTCTGGATCAATTGGCCAGCTTGCAGCCAACTGATTTGTCCCAGCAACGCTTTTTGGCCTGATTGAGCGAGATTGATGGCATGAGGCAGATGTTTGATCTTTCGCTTTATCTGGTTCTTGATCCGGATTTATGCGCGCCCCTTGGGATGGTTGAGACAACGCGCCGGGCTGTTGCTGGTGGTGTAAGCGCAGTGCAATTGCGTCACAAACATGCCGACACTGAAGACTTTATTGCCATTGGCCGTGCTCTCAAAGCGGTATTGGCGGACAGTCCTGTTGCTCTGGTCATTAATGACAATGTAGAAGCTGCCCATGCCTTGCAGGCCGATGCGTTGCATATTGGGCAAGGCGATATGCCGGTTGCTCAAGCGCGAGCGCAGATTGGGTCGGATATGATTTTGGGTCTCTCGGTAGAGACCCCGGATTTGGTCAGGCAAGTGGATGCCACTATCGTTGATTATATTGGCGTTGGGCCTGTTTTTGCGACCCAGACCAAACCTGACCACAAACCCGCCATTGGCTTTGATGGTTTGGCACAGATTGTCGCCGCCAGCCCTGTGCCATGTGTTGCGATTGGTGGTCTCAAACGAGACCATGTTGCACCGGTTTTCAAAAGCGGGGCTGACGGGCTGGCTGTGGTGTCTGCCATTTGTGGTCAGCCCGACCCAGAAGCAGCTGCCGCTGATTTTTCTCATTCTATCAAGGAGGCGCGTTCATGATTGCCACCGCTCTTTCCATTGCTGGCTCGGACCCATCCGGTGGGGCTGGTATTCAGGCCGATCTGAAAGCTTTTTCTGCACGCGGGGTTTATGGCATGACAGCGCTGACCGCGCTGACCGCACAAAATACCCAAGGGGTGAGCGGTGTGCATTTGGTACCCCCCTCTTTTGTGGCCGATCAAATCAAGGCGATTTTCGATGATATTCGCGTTGATGCCATCAAGATTGGTATGATTGCTAATGCTGATATTGCAAGGGCTGTTGCCATCGCTCTGGCCTCCCATAAAGATGTGCCCATTGTGCTGGACCCGGTGATGATTGCCAAAGGCGGCCACCCTTTGCTGGAGCCTGATGCCATGGAAATGGTGCGCACACATTTGTTGCCATTGGCGCATATGCTCACCCCCAACTTGCCAGAAGCGGCGGCCCTTTTGGGAGAAAAAGAGGCCACAACGCGCGATGACATGCTGACACAGGGCCAAGCCCTGCTTGCCTTGGGGCCAAAAGCCATTTTGATGAAAGGTGGCCATCTGGACAGCGAAGAAAGCCCGGATCTTTTGGTCACACAAGAAGATGTGAGCTGGTTTGAAGCGGTGCGGGTTGATACCGTCAACACCCATGGCACTGGTTGTACGTTATCTGCCTCGCTTGCCGCAGAATTGGCCAAGGGCAAAAACCCGATGCAAGCCGTTGCAGCGGCAAAAGCCTATTTGGCTGGCGCTGTGACATCCGCAGATGATTTGAATGTTGGCTCTTATAACAAGACCAAGACGGGCCATGGCCCAACCCATCATTTTTACGATTTATGGACTGACTAATCCCTCACGGGATGTCAGATTTTTAAAACTTGAAAGGATCGCTTGATGCGTCTCTTTGTGTTTGTTGTTTCGCTCTTGTTTGCAGCCCCTGCCTTTGCTGCCGACAAATTGTCTCTTATCCTTGATTGGTTCATCAATCCCGATCACGGCCCCATTATTGTTGCTCAGGAAAAAGGCTATTTCAAAGAGCAGGGTCTGGAGGTTGAGATTGTTGCCCCGGCGGATCCATCCGATCCACCAAAGCTGGCGGCTGCCGGTAAGGCTGATCTGGCTGTTTCCTATCAGCCGCAATTGCATTTGCAGGTGGCTGAAGGCCTGCCTTTGAAGCGTGTTGGCACCTTGATTGGCACACCATTGAATTGTCTTTTGGTGCTGGGTGATGGCCCGATCAAGCGCATTGGGGATTTGAAGGGCAAGAAAGTCGGTTTTTCTGTGACGGGCGTTGAAGAGGCTGTTTTGGGCACCATGCTGGCGCAAGATGGTTTGAAAATGTCAGATGTTGAATTGGTCAATGTGAACTGGTCTCTCTCCCCCTCTCTTATGAGCAAGCAAGTGGATGCTGTGATTGGCGCTTATCGCAATTTCGAACTGAACCAGATGGAAATTGAAGGCGTTGAAGGCAAATGCTTCTATCCTGAAGCAGAAGGCATTCCGTCCTATGACGAGCTGATTTACGTTGCCAATCCTGAAAAAATGGATGCGGACAAAATCAAGCGTTTCCTTGCCGCCACTGAGAAGGCAACCCAGTTTATCGTCAATTATCCAGATGAAGCATGGAAAGTCTTTTCCGGCTCTTCCAAGGAATTGCAGGATGAGCTGAATGCCAAAGCATGGGTTGATACCTGGCCACGCTTTACCCTGTCTCCTGCGGCGCTGGATCATGGTCGTTACAGCCGTTATGAGAACTTTTTGGTCAAATCCGGTTTGACCAAGGAAGCTTTGCCGGTTTCAAAGCTGGCTGTTGATCTGGGTGCAGCAAACTAATGGCAGATCATCCTGATTATGGCCGGGCTTATACGCTCTGGCGGCAGGCAAGCGGTGAGGCATGGAATCTCTATGCCCGCCACGCCTTTGTCGAAGGTTTGAAAGATGGCAGTTTGCCAAAGAAAGCCTTTTTGCATTATCTCGTGCAGGATTATGTCTTTTTGATCCATTTCTCCCGGGCTTGGGCCTTGGCGGTGGTCAAGGCAGACAGTCTGGAAGAACTGAAAATTGCCTCTGGCACCGTCAATGCACTGGTGAATTTTGAGATGAACCTGCATGTTGGCATTTGTGCCGAACATGGCATCAGTGAAGAGCAACTCTTTGCAGCAAAAGAGGAATTTGCCAATCTGGCCTATACCCGCTATGTGCTGGATGCCGGTCAGCATGGCGATTTGGCGGATTTGTTGGCCGCTCTTATGCCCTGTGTTCTGGGCTATGGCGAAATTGGCGAGCGATTGGGGCGCGAAGCAGTAGAAGGCACGCCTTATCAGCCATGGATTGACACCTATGCCGGTGAGGAATTTCAAGCCGTGTGCCGTGATGTTGGTGCCATGCTGGATCGTGCGATTGCCGCCCGCCTTGGTGAGGATTTCGAAGCCTCTCCACGCTGGGATAAATTGTGCGAGCGCTTCACCATGGCCACAAAGCTGGAAGCCGGTTTTTGGGATATGGGGCTTTCGGGCGCTGATCAATGATAGTTTTGGGGAGCAACGCTGTTTGCTCCCCAATCCTTGCAAGCTGACCAGAGGATAATAAGGCGAATTTCATGTCCAATGCTGTTGGAATTTCTTTGAAAGGCAAAGCCCGCTTTGGAGACAAGGTCTTATTTGATGATCTGGAACTGAGCTTGAAGGCTAGACAATGGACTTGCCTTCTTGGCCCTTCAGGCATTGGCAAAACGACAATTTTGCGTCTTTTGGCCGATCTTGCTGCCGGGGTTTCTTTTACTGGCAGCATTGAAACAAGCGATGGCCTGCCCCTTGCCGGTCGTCTTGCCTATATGGCGCAGACGGATCTTTTGATGCCATGGCTCAGTGTGATGGATAATGTGCTGATTGGCTCTCGCTTGCGCGCCAAGGTGAGTGACCCTGACAAGGCCAGATCCTTGCTCACCAAGCTGGAATTGGCAGACCATCTTGACAAAAAACCCGCGGAACTTTCCGGTGGTCAGCGGCAACGGGTGGCTTTGGCCCGTACCTTGATGGAAGAATGCCCCATCGTTTTGCTGGATGAGCCATTTTCGGCGCTGGATGCGCGGATGCGCTCTGAAATGCAGGAATTGGCCGCAGAATGGCTGAAAGATGCCACCATCTTGCTTGTGACCCATGACCCGGCAGAGGCTGCAAGGCTGGGCGAGAGCATCTATTTGATGAGCGAGCGGGGCTTGCGTGCTGTTGAGCCGCCAGCCAGTCCTGCTATTCGCGCCGTGGATGACGAGGCCATGCTGGTCTGTCAGGGGCATCTGCTCAAACAATTGCGAGAGGCCCGCACATGATTATGGCTCGCTCTTTTCCCCTTTTTGCTGTTCTGCGTCCTCTTGCAGCCACAGCTGTTATTTTGGCCGTCTGGCAAGCTCTGGTCAGCTATTATGCCATTCCGCCCTTCATTCTGCCCGGCCCGTTTCGGGTTTTGGGGACGTTATGGGCCTCATGGGAGATTATTTTTGATCATGCCTTGATCACGGCATGGGAAGTGTTTTGGGGGTTGATTTTGGGAACGCTCTTGGGAGGTTTGACAGCGCTTAATCTGGCGACCTCTGCTGTTGCCCGGTATTTTGTCAAACCGGTGTTGGTGTTGACGCAGGCCTTGCCTGTTTTTGCGCTGGCCCCTTTGCTGACCTTGTGGCTGGGCTATGGCATCAGTTCCAAAATACTCATGGCGGTGCTGATCATTTATTTTCCCGTTGCATCCAGCTTTTTTGACGGTTTGATGCAGACGCCAAAAGGTTGGCTGGATCTGGCTCATGTGATGAAAGGCACGCCAAGGCAGATTTTGTGGCGGATCCGGGTGCCTGCTGCTATTCCCTCTTTTGCCTCCGGTTTGCGCCTTGCAGCCGTTTATGCCCCCATTGGGGCAGTGATTGGCGAATGGGTCGGAGCCTCGCAAGGTCTGGGCTATTTGATGTTGCTGGCCAATGGCCGGGCCAAGATTGATTTGATGTTTGCAGCCTTATTTGTGTTGGCGCTGCTGACCCTTTGCTTGCATATTGGTGTTGGCAAGCTCTGTGATCGCCTGATTCGGCATTATCAATAAAATGATTGGTGGGGCGTATGATGATAAGCCCTGCTTGCTTTTATCTTACTGATGATCAACCAGATTGAAAAAGGCTTCAATGGCGGCAATATGCTGCATTTCGGGCAAGCAAGCCAGAAAATGTGAAATGGATAAGTGCGGGTCCTCAATCGGAATGGCGGCAAGATTATCGCCTTCGCGCACTTCTCCTTCCATCGCGATCCCCACGCCCATGCCGCTTTGCACGGATGTGACAATGGATCCCCATGAACCCAATGCCAAAAGTGTTTTTAAAGACAGGCCAGCGGCTTTTGCCCCGGCTTCAAACACCCGTCTGGTTTCGGAGCTTTTTTCACGCTGGATCAAGGGAATGCCTGCCAATTGTTCCCACTGCAATCTATCATAACTTGCCAAAGGATTGTCTTTGGCAACAACGGCGACCAATTTCTCCGTGCGGATTTTTAAGGTTTCCAGATTTTTGGGGGCCGATTTCGCCGAAATGAAGGCAACATCAAAATCACCTTCTTGCAGAACCGGGATGAGATCGTGCGAGGCCATGGCGCGGGCTTCGATCTTTAATTCTGGATAGCGCTCCATGAAACGGGATAGAATCGGCAAGGCAAATTGATAGGTGGAATAACCGACACGAATGGTGCCCGCATTGAGCTGTTTGCGCCCTTCCAGCACTTGCTCCACCTCTTCGGTCATGGCAATGATTGAGCGTATTTTTGATATAATCTCGCCGCATAATTGCGTTGGCTCTGCAAGGCGGCCATTACGATGGATGAGCCGCACAGAATAAAATTTCTCCAGTGCCAGCAAGTGATTAGAGACAGAGGGCTGAGAAATGCCGAGCTCTTTTGCAGCCGCAGAAAAGCTTCCGGTCCGCACAACAGCTTCCAGAGCACGCAATTGATTGACAGAGAGTTTCATGGCAGCTCCCATAGGCATGATGCCTGCTGACTTGCCACCAAGACAGACAGGATAAAGTTCCACACTAACGCCCAATCAATCAAATGAAAAGCCAAGCATGCAGACTTCTAACAAAGCCGCACGCTTGGCGATTTCAATGACATAGCGATGACAATTAAGAGCTTTTTTCTCTCGCTCACAGCCAATTGGCCGTTTGGGTGGTGGCCTATCCTGCGTCTTACCCCATCCAGCGCCGCACTGGTGCGTTGCTTTCTTCCAATGGCTGGGTGATGACATCAATCAGGGTTGGGCCATCATGCTCAATCGCCTCTTTCAAGACGCGCTCCAGATCTTGCGGGTTTTCCACGCGCCAGGATTTGACCCCAAAAGCACTGGCAATGGCGGCATGGTCTGTGCGGTTGAAATCAACATTATAATAGCGCGCATCCTTATCGGCATATTGGCTTGCCTTGATCCAGCCAAAATTGGAATTGGAAAAGACGATGAAGGTGATATTGGCCCCGGCGCGACAGACGGTCTCCAGCTCGCCGCAGGTAAAGCCAAAGGAGCCATCGCCCATCATGGCCACCACTTTGGAACCGGGACGTCCATACCATGCGCCAAGGGCTGCGGATAGCGAATAGCCCAGAGCACCATGGGCGCGGTTGGTGATATAATAGCGGCCAGGCAATGGCTGCTGATAATAGGCATTGAAATAAGGGCAGGATGTGCCGGGATCAGAGACGACAACCGCATCTTCTGGCAAGGTCTTCATCATGGCATCAATCACCCGCTCTGGACGAATGGGACGCTCGGTGGATTGGGCCAGCTTGTTGAAAGTTTCAAATTTGCGCCGTTTTGCTTCGCTCACCAATTGCGCGCCGCCAAAATCGGAATTGACCTCGGCCTTTTTGTCCAGCGCTGCATTGACGGCGGCAAGCGACAAGCGCAAATCGCCCACGACGCCCACTTCCGCCTGATAATTGCAGCCAATGACCATTGGATCATTGTCAAAGAACAGAACCCGTGTTTTGACAGATGGTGCTTCCCAGCGCGATGTGGTGGTGGAGCCAGCGCGGCAGCCCATGAAGATGACCATATCAGCGGCTTCCATTTGCTCCCATGTCTCATCGGTGCCGCCGTTAGAGCCGACAACGCCAAGGCTGTTGGGGTGGGTATCGGCCAAGGAGCCTTGCCCCGAAATGGATGTCGCAACCGGGATATTGAGACGGCTGGCAAGTCTGTCTAACTCTTCCATCGCTCCGGCAATCACAACTCCGCCGCCGCAGACAATCAGCGGGCGCTTTGCTGACAGGATGGCCTCCAGCGCTTCTTGCGCTGCGCCCGGTTCCGGGGCTTGCGGGTAAGCCGGATATGTCTGAAGCTTTTTATCAGCCCAGATATCCGAGGTCTCTACCTTGTCATATTGAATGTCGTAAGGTAGCCCCAGATGTGCCGCACCAGAGCGGCCTGTTGTCATGGCCCGAAAGGCTGTTCTGACCATACGCGGAATATGGATTGCCTGTTTGATCACCGTGTTCCATTTGGTCAGGGGCTTCATCAGCGCATCCTGATCCACTTCCGTCAAAGGATATTTGCCGTAAGAGGCCACAGAAATATCGGTGGTGATGCCCAGCACGGCATAAGAACTTTCGCTGGCTTCGATCAAACCGGGCAGAATATAGGTTGCCCCGCCCCCTGATGGCCCTTCGCAGACCCCAACACGACCGGTCACGCGGGAATAAGCATCGGCCATATAGGTTGCGCAGCGTTCATCGCGGGTCAGAACATGCTTGATGTTATGATCAAGCCGGAGCATGGCATCATAAAAGGGCAAGGTCGTATCGCCACATAGTCCAAAAATATGCTGAACCCCATGGGCTTCCAGCATTTTTACCATCGCTTCTGCGCCATTGATCTGTTCTGTCACGCTCTCACCTTTCCCTCGACACTTTTGTCAGCAATAGGCCATTGCTGCTGGTGTGTCTTTTTGTGTGCCGGTCTGTCAGATTGGGCTTTTTCACGGTCTCTTTTTGCGCACAATCTATCGATATTCATTTCTGTATACAGATTTATATACTATTTCAACCCCAAAGGAAACTCCCGTCAAAAGAAAAGCCCGGCATCATCCATCATGCCGGGCTTTTGATGTTTGTGTGCAAGCAAAGGATGCTCTCATCTTTGTTTTACGCATATTTTTATCCGAAAACCGCACACACTTTTCGAAAATATGCTCTAGTCGCTTTTTCCCAATTCGATGGATCGCTTGACCGCAGCGCTTACGCCTTTTTCCAAGAGAGCGGGAAAGCCCTCTTTGTCATCCATCAACACCTGTAAGGCGGCGGCTGTGGTGCCATTGGGGGATGTGACGCCGATCCGCAACTGGGCGGGTGTCTGGTCGGACTGCATTGCCAATTGGCCAGCGCCCCAGACGGTTGTCTTGGCCAATTTCATGGCCAAATCCGGTTTTAATCCCTGCTTTTCTCCTGCCGCTGCCAAGGTCTCGATGAGATGGAAGATATAAGCCGGGCCAGAGCCTGAAACGCCGGTGACCGCATCCATTTGTGCTTCTGTTTCCAAGTGCACCACATCGCCGACCACGGCGACAAAGGCCTCAATTTTGGTGAGCATCCCTTCGCTCACATGCTCATTACCAATCAGAGCGGTGATGCCACAGCCGACAGCGGCGGGCGTGTTGGGCATGGCGCGCACAATAGGGCTTTGCTCGCCCAGCAAAGCTTGAAGCGTTGCCAATGTGGTGCCCGCTGCGATGGACAGAAAGAGCGTCTGGCCATTGCCAAGACTTTGCAGGCTTGGCAAAACATCCTGCATCATTTGCGGCTTGATGGCCAAAATGCAGACATCGACCTTATCCGGGATGGGCGCATTCAGGCTCAGCCCCTTTTCGGACAAAGCTTGCAGCCAATCAGAAGGGTGCGGATCGATGACATGCACCTGATCGGGCTGAACGCCTGCTTTCAGCCAGCCATCGAGCATAGCGGAACCCATTTTTCCGCAGCCAAGCAGAAGAATGGTATCTGAGCGATCCAGAGCTTTGTTTTGCGACATTGAATTGCGTCCTTTATTCATGCCTTTTTGTGCATGTTACAGAAAAAGCGGATCATCCAGCTCCAGCGGGAAGCGCTTTGGCATCAGGCCCGACTGGAACCAGTTGACGAAGGAATAGATGGAATAAACCGGCAGGCCCGTGGCTTTTCTCACCTCTGCGGCATAGGGCACCATATTGGTGCATTCCAGAACGATGGCGCCGACATCGGGATAGGTTTCAACCATTTCCCTGCCTGCATCCACCATATCCAGACGACAGGCTTCGAAGTCAATTTCCGGGTGGCTATCCAAAATGCCTTTGGTGAATTCGCGCCCGCCTTCGGTGCCAATGATTGGCGTATCCAATGGCACATTGGCCGCTTTTAGATGATCTTCTGTCAGGGTTGATTTTGAAATGGTGATGACCCCAACACGCTTGGAACTTGGCAAAAGTGGCTGGATCATTGGCACCTGCATCAGCGATGACGTGGCCACAGGCACTTGCACTGCCTCTGCCACCTGATCCTGAATGAGGGAGAGAAAGCCGCAATTGGTGGTGATGCCATCGACGCCAGAGGCAACCAGATCCTTTGCTTCTTTGATGAAGAGGTCGGCAAGCTCGCGGGCATCTGAGCGGACAATCTTGTCAGGAGATGCCCCACGCACCAGCCGATATTGCACCGGGAAATCCCATGTCAGGGCATTGCCGATATCACCGGGAATGCGGGGGAATGTTGCATCCAGCATCAATATACCGACGGAGGCACCATAAATGCCTTTGCCACCTTTCAAGCGTGTCATCTTGCTTCCTTAATTATCCGAATAATCCGATGTTTGATCCGCAATTTGCAGATCTTTGGTTAGGCTCAGGACCTATTAATTTAGCCTATTCTGTTTGTCTTGAAGCATTCAGATAGAAGAACCAAGAGTAAAATAAGGGTGGTTCCCTTTTTGCAGCTCTTGGTTCGATAGATGAGTGCTTCAAGACAAACCCGAAGGGCGAAGCATTTTTGCGCAATGGACTGCGTTGCAAAATCTTGAAAATGAACCACATTGTCGCGATTTTCCTCCTTGCCATTGCGCAAAACTGCTCTCGCAGAATAAGCAAAATTAATGGGTCCTGAGCCTAGAGACCCGGCGGAACATAAAGCTGGGAAAAGGCGGTGCGCACCGCCTTTGTGGTCTCTTCGCTGCGCTTGGTGATGTGTTTTCGCAATTTGGCAACAGCCTGTTCTGCGTCCCGCTCTCTCAAAGCATTGACGATAGCCCTGTGATCGGACGAACTTTTGGTTTCGCGCCCGACCATATCGATGCAGCGCACATAGTGAATGCGTGCATTGATATTGGCCAGCATACGCTCCAATTCTTCATTGCCGGACAACATGGCAAGACGCAGGTGAAATTCCTCATCCAGCACCACAATATCTTTGGCAGCATCTTTTTTGCCATAGACCGGCAAGCTTTGTTCCAGAAAGGCTTCCAGATCGTCAATATCTTCGTTTGAGGCGCGTGTGACGGCCAGCCGCACCGCTTCGCTTTCAATCGCGACGCGCACTTCATAGAGGCTTTGCACCTTGTCCGGGCTTAAGGTTCGGCAAAAGAAGCCGCGACCATTTTCAAAATACAGAAAGCCCTCGGCAACCAAACGGTTCAGGGCTTCGCGAAGGGGGGTACGGCTGGCGCCCAATTCTTTGGACAGCGCGCTCTCATTGATCCGCTCGCCGGGCATGAATTCAAAATTTACCGCCATTTGGCGCACTTTTGAATAAATTTTGTCTACACTGCTTGAGAGCCCGCTCATTGACCCTCCCCTTTTCTGTTGGTCGCATCATTTGGTATTTTGGACATGTCGCGCTTGCTGATCAAAGCAGCAAATGTCCGGCCCTTGCTGTGCCGAAAAATATCACCCTTGGCAAGGCCATTTCCAAATTGCTGTATCAGATTCAACCAATACATAAGGCAAATCCTGAATACTAAATTGTACACAGCATGATAGACATGTCAATGATGCAATCTTGTAGGGCACAGGCGACAAGGAAATGGAGCAATGGGCAATCATGCTATGGGATCTTGTTATGATGATTGGACATGGCAGCAAAAACCCGGCAAGGAAACCTTGCCGGGTTTTGATATATTCGCATTTGTCTT
>JAOXSG010000682.1 GCA_025800105.1 Cohaesibacter sp.
AAAATACATTGATGGATGATGCGGCCTAGACACACAGAAGCTTCTGTATCGGAATCAAACACTGTTGGTGTCAGACCACTAGTCACTAGGCCTCAAAGAGGGAAGCCCAAACAATTTGCCACCTTGACACTATTTCCTAGGAGCAAAAAATGTTTAAGCTAGTTAAGAGTCAAAGCCAAGCTGCTCTCCAACTGGTTCTGCTGGATTCTCAGGAGCATCTGCTGGGCTTGTTGGACTATCAGCCAGCTGGCTTAAATGCAGTTGCTCCACTCAAGTTCACTCTCAGCTATTTCCAATAACTCTCAACTAACTCTCCAATAACTGGTGTCTAACAACTGGCGTCTCTCAACTAACTCTCCAACAACTCCCAACTCGCAACTTGTGTCTTTGGCTTTTCACAACCTGGCCAGCCTGAATCGTTTGCATGTATGGTTTTTGGCTACATGAACCTTGTAAATTCTGACACCTTGCCTTTTGAAGATAACAGATGCTCGACAGAAAATCCTTGGGAGAAGAGAGGATTCTTGGGAGTTGACTGTGAAAAAAAGGTAACTCTCAAGAGTTGCCTTTGGAAGAAAAGGTAACTCTTAAGACTTGCCTTTGCAAATAGCCCACGCGGATAGACTATATAGTTAACCCTTGTTTTATCTAATAGACAATT
>JAOXSG010000697.1 GCA_025800105.1 Cohaesibacter sp.
CACAAACACAAGCTCAAACACAATCAATCACAGAACAGCAACCAGACCAACCGGTCACAATGGATTGCAAAATGACAATCCACCAAACCCGTCAGACCCCAGAGATGGTCTGACATGCTTCAGATGCAGAGAACAAGGCCATATGAGAGCAGAATGCAGAAAATGAGTATTTTGCAACCACTGCAGAAGCTACAACCACGACACAAAAGCATGCAGGAAACAACATAACAATACCCCGAGCCCCGCCCACAGTCAAATAGCAACAGGCTACCACCCAACAGTGACACCACCACCATTAATAGGAACAATAGCAGCCACACAACCAACAGAAACACACAACAACCCGTTATTCAACTTACTAGATAACAACCAACCTAGAACCAGCACCTTAATGCACACACCACACAATGGTACTTCACCGACCACGCCAGCAGATTTAGTGGAAGGAATAACACAGATCATGAACCGAGTCACCAGTGAGAACAAGAGGGATGACGCCAGCAAAAAGATGATGGAAAACATCAAGATTTTCGACGGCAGCAACAAGGCAGAATGCATCACTTGGCTCAGCCAAGTAGAAGCAGCAGCTAAGTTTACAAATACTCCATTCCGAGAATTAATATGCCAGAGTATGGCACCTGCTATGCTACATGTATTTTCAGATCTATCAGCACTAGCATCTGACACAGACATCAAAGAGGCGATCTTGACCAATTACTCGGATATCCCAAGCACCACAGAAGCAGCCACATGACTACAAAACATACAATACTCCA
>JAOXSG010000700.1 GCA_025800105.1 Cohaesibacter sp.
CTTGAAGATTCATATCGTGAATATGAGCGTATAGGTGGTTTGCTAAGCAATGAATTGAAGTTTGCAGTTTTGATGAAGAGCATTGGTGGTCAGTTGAAAACATACTTGAACATGACAATTCAAGATTCAACTACATATGAAAATCTTCGTGAATCTATTCTGCAATATGACCAAGCGACAATCAAGTGGTCCAACACTATGGCTCTTGGCACTACAGTGCAAGGTGGCGATGGTCCGGTGCCTATGGATGTGGATCGCATCTGGAAGGGCAAAGGACATGGGAAGTATAAAGGAAAGAATGACAAAGGAAAGGGAAACGAGAAAGGCTGGAAAGGAAAGGGCAAGAACGATCACAAAGGTGGCAAGGGCTTCAAAGGCTCTTGGAACAACAACAATGGTTGGAACCAAGGCAAGGGGTCTTGGAATCAGAATTCACAGAACCAAAATGCCGATGGGAAGTCCGGGAAGTCTGGAAAAGGAAAAGACAAGTCTGGTAAGGGCAAAGG
>JAOXSG010000722.1 GCA_025800105.1 Cohaesibacter sp.
GTGGTTGTAAGACAAATATAACTAAAGTAATTACCATCATGACAAAAATACGGTCAATGGGAAAATCACGAGAAATCAAGCACTATACTGTAAACTGACAAGAATGCTATGGGTGGGAAGAAAATGCGAACGGTTAGTCGAAAGGGGAAAAAATGCAAAAGTATGCGAGACTTCTGCTGGCTAATGCCAAGTACATGTAATCTTACTGGCATAGTGATACTTGATAAAAGGCTAAGTTGTTGGGTTATACCATTTGAATTGTATCTACTTGTGTAAACTAATGCTATTGGTTTTAGATACCCTTGTGATCATCATGCCAGTTGCTCAATACGTACATCTGATCCCCACTGCAAAATTCATCATTTTCCGTTGATTCGATCGTCTCTCTATATACACATATGTGGCGAATCTTGTACCTTCATTGCGCTGAACTGCATGCATGCTCACTGTTAAGAACTGATCTATTAAATGCACAAATCACCTTTTACGAGTTTTCACAACCAACAACGTTGTTGTAAGACAAATATAACTAATTAAAAGTGATTACCATCATGACAAAAATACGGTCAATGGAAAAATCACTAGAAATCAAGTACTATACTGTAAACTGACAAGAA
>JAOXSG010000748.1 GCA_025800105.1 Cohaesibacter sp.
TAGAATTCTTTATGTACATGACCAGAATCAAGACGTTGATCTTGATTTCTGGCGAACAGTTGTCCCAGACAATGAGATAGTTAAAACCCAGGTAGTACAGGAGCTGCACTGCACCCCTTACAGTGCGCATCCTGGAATTCAACGAACAGTAGCTAGGGTAAAGAGGTCTTGTTGGTGGACAGGAATGGTGGGGGACATACGCCAGTTCGTGGAGAACTGTGCAGTGTGTCAGACAGAGAAGTCTGACCACACATTAGCTAAGGGAAAGCTAATGTCAACCCACATTCCAGAGTCGAAATGGAGTGAGATCTCCATTGACTTCGTTACAGACCTACCACCCTCAGCTACTGGACGTGATACAATACTAGTTACCGTGGACAAAGCTACGCATGGTGCACCTTCCACCTTGTCGCAAGAATATCACAGCTACTGGCACTGCTCAGTTGCTGTGGAACACGGTAGTTAGGTATCATGGGCTATTTAGGGTAATTTATTCAGATAGGGGACCGCAGTTCACTGCAAGGGCATGGCAGGAACTGTGGAAATTAACTGGGACAAGATTGGGTTACTCTTCCGCCTACCACCCCCAACCCAGGGTGTAGTAGAGCGAATGAATGCAGTCGTCAGTCAGACACTTCGGTGTCTGCTGCATGAAATGAACGACTTGAAACAATGGGAAATTGTTTTGCCAACGGTAGAAATGGTGATTAATTCACTGCCCAACAGCAGCACTGGGTTCAGCCCTTTTTATCTCAATTATGGGGTTGAACTAGTGATGCCAGTGCAAATGCTGGAAGGCGGTGAAAAGATCAGTACCGA
>JAOXSG010000758.1 GCA_025800105.1 Cohaesibacter sp.
ATCTTGGTGGAACAATTTCAATCCAACACTATAGAATCATAGAAATTTCTGGGGGCTGACTCCATAATGAATCTTCAGAAGCGATGAATGTGGTACAAGGTGGTAACTCAAGGTTTTGTTGATTCTATAGAGGGAGAGTAGCGGCTTAAAACTGAAGCAGATGGAAAAAAGCTGAAACAAGATGGAAAAGGGTGGAAAAGGGACGAAAAGGGTGAGAAAGGATGAAAAGGGATGAGGTGGACTTGACATGATTTGACCCTCTATAGAATTGAAACGGCATGATTTCGAGATAATCTAATTTTTAAGTCCAGCCAAGGAAGTTGAAACACTATAGAATTGAACACCATTATCTTCATTGCCATGTCTGATCAATCATGAGGGTAAACTGAGAAGGGTACTGAAGAATAGACGCCGCAATTCTATAGCAAATCTGGGGCTTCAAAGATTGGAAAAGTGCTTGAAAGATGGGACACAGATTGTTCAATTCTTTAGTGGTTCGACTTTTTTGATGAACCTCAATGCCATGATTACATAGTGTTTCTACGAGCTGTTCTACCTGAGTGATGTGATTCTATAGGCGGGGTTTGTTTTGATAGACCTAGATGTCACCGTTTTATTTCTATAGAATTGGGACATCTGGGTAACAGGCTTAATTCAGAAGAGGATC
>JAOXSG010000774.1 GCA_025800105.1 Cohaesibacter sp.
TGTGGCCTCCTGTGCGGGGCATTCGGTATCGTTGCTTGATTTGGAACCTCGGGAGAATAATAAACTCCCGCTTGATGATTGAAGGATTACAACAATCAGAAGAAACCCACCACGGATCACTGATTGCCAATAGGTGGCCAGGGACATGAAACCCCTACCATTCTTAAAATTGAGAATATTGAAAATCAATCCGAGCAAAATAGCCCCGCTCAGATTTCTGCGCAAAATCTTCAAATCGCGCCCAGATCTCTGGACGGGCCTCCGATTTTGGATCAGACGCTGCTTGACGGAATGAAACAGGGGCCAGGGCTGCTTGATATTTTATTGCAGATGAAGCCTTTCGGGCCGCTTCCTTGGCAAAAGGAACCCGACCCTTTGCCATATCATCCAGTGTCTTCATTGCCGTTTTGATTGCCACCATAGAGTCCATACGGGCTTTGACAGCTGGATTTTTAACACCTTGGTGGGCCAATGCCAGTGTGGTGCTGGACAAAAACACAAAGGTCAAGAAGGCTCTTTTGATCATCATTATGAGGTCCGTATTTGGTCGATATACAGGTTGTTTGTAAGTTTTGACACCAGATTGGTGCTTCTGCTCACCCGCTAAGAATAACGCATTCACACGCGTGACACATAGATTTCTTTCTTACATCCCTTTCTTTCGATCCTTGCATACACGCTCAACACAGCACCTTTTGTAAGGCTCCTGATACCAACGGCATGAAAGCCAATTTCACAATGTCTGTCTAATTTTGGGTGCGATGATCTGGCTTATTTTTCTGCCTGTATTGACTGTGTTGTAAATCGATATTGGTGGTCTGGCAGATACGTCAATCTGGCGACACACCCAATCTCTGGCTTCCAGCGACTTTAACGATTGCGACAAGGCACGATCACTAATCACTTGCAGGTTCCGTTTGATATCATTGAACTGCCTTGGCCTATTCAGCGATGTCAATATCGGTAAGGTCCATGATCGACGAAGCAAATCCCGTTGCTCCTTTTCCCTAGGCAGAGTTTGAATTTTTGTGGCAAGTGCTGCTGCAACAATACCAGACTGAGTTAATTGAAATTCTGGTCGCAATGGATGACCATAGCCGGGATTTCTTTCTACAAGTCCCATGGCAATCAGATGATTCAGACTTTGCACAAAAGCAGTCCTGTTGGCGCCCGTTGCGGCCAACAAAGTGGCCTGTCGCCCTGCAACACCCATGTCCATCTTGGATAAAATGGAGAGTGACCAAGCTCTTGACGTTAGGTTGACAAGAAAATTTATGTCCATAAAATATAGTTACTTTACTTTAAATCAAAAGGAAAGACCATGTCGCTCATTTCGCCGGATGAAAACATCACCATTGCCTTATCGGTTAAAGATCGCCATGCAAGCGCTGACTGGTATGCGCATGTACTGGGCTTCAAACTCATCTATCATGCTGATGAAGCTGGATGGTCTGAACTTCAGACAAACACGTCTGGCGTCACAATCGGCCTTGGGGAGCATACCGAGCCTGTGCCGGGCAATTCTGTGCCTGTTTTTGGCATAGCAGATCTGGACACAGCGAGACGGGTGATGGAACAAGCCAGTGTGAAATTTGATGGTGAGACGATCGTCGTTGACGGGATGGTCAAAACGGCAACTTTCTATGACCCTGATGGCAATGCCTTGATGTTAGCGCAGGATTTGACGGGTGATCATAATCCTCTTGTGCCTGAAAACACTGAGTGAAGAAGACAGACTGGCTGTGTTCAAGGCATAGATCAAAGAGCAAAAGCCCGCTTGATTTTGTCCAGCGGGCTTTTGTTTGTTTTGATTTTTTCTCTCTTGATCGCATTCATACTATTTATGACCTAATTTCAATCTCTTGTGCGATATCAAAAAAGGTCCATATGAGCGAGCCAACTGGTCCCAAATTGTAAGTCGCCCGCTTGGCGATACAGATGGGCAGCTGGATTTCTCCCAATGTCGGTAATACTGTCAAATGTCCGCTCTTCATCTCCTCCTCGACCATATGACGTGGCAGCCGACCCCAGCCAAGTCCCTCACAAATCAACGCCTTCTTGGCCGATAGCTCGCTCACATACCATTTTTGAGCTTCATTGAGCAGGCCTGTATCTGGCGATTTATCATCCGATGACTTGACCACCACTTGCGGATGCCTTGCCAGATCCTCACGGCTAACATCCTTCGGTGCGCCTGCTATCAGCTTGTTGGAAATGACCAGTGGCACATCCATCCGATCTATATGCCTATAGTCCAGATCGGCATGCAGGGTCGGGGCCGCAAAGATTGCCAAATCAACCTGATTGGCAAGCAACATACGGTCGCCTGATGCCACTTCGAATTCCAAATCAATGCTGGTTGCGGGAAATTGATCACGTATTGCTGTGAGCAAAAGGGTCAGTTGATGTGTTGGGAAAATAGTACTGACACCAAGCCGGATTTCCGTCTCAGCCTCCCCTTTCAGGTCTTGCACAAATGCATCAAACTCTTGGGCCTGACGCAATAAATGGCGGATACGCCCCAACAGAGCCCGGCCTTGCGGGGTCAATTCCGGTCGGTAATTTGAGCGATCGAAAATCTGTATCTGGTAATTTTCTTCAACCTGCTTAACCGAATAGGACACAGCAGAGCGCGCCTTATTCAGCTTCTCACTCGCCAATTGAAAACTGCCTGTATCGCAAATTGTGCGAATGACATTGAGATGATCAAGATTTGTCATAGTCTAAAAATATGACGCTTTTGGTAGAAAATCTATGCTTTTTATTGACCATCCATCGGTCTATCCCTGTCTCAACTGAATAGACAAGTTGAATAGGAGCTTAAAATGAAAGCAATTGTGATTGGTGGCACTGGTCTGGTTGGCAGCGAAGTCGTCCATCAGCTGCGCCCGGATCATGAGGTCATTTCGGTTGGTCGGACTCGCGGTGACATGCAGGTGAATATTGAAGAGCGGGCCTCGGTGAAGGCTTTGTTCGAGCGGACAGGTCCAGTTGATGCAATCATTAGCCTCGCAGGAGACGGAATTTTTGGCGCGTTTGATGACGACACTGACGAAGCCTATGCCCGTGTTTTGAAAAGCAAGGTTATGGGACAAGTCAACATCGCCCGGCAAGGTCACCCTTATTTGAATGAAGGGGGCTCAATTACCTTAACCTCTGGTGCTGTTTCTCGCCATCCGATGCCGGGGACAGCGGCGATTGCGCTTGGTGCCGGGGCACTTGATGCCTTTGTTGGCTCTGTCGCTCTGGAGTTGAAAGACGGCAAACGGATCAATGCGATCAGCCTGTCTTTGGTCAAAGAAAGCGCTGAAAAACTGGGCTGGGACAGTGCCAATTGTGTTCCCGTGAAAAGAGTGGCACAGCGTTATCTTGATGCCGCTTTTGGACATATCAATGGCCAAGCCATTGCGCTGTGATGCATATCCGACTTTGCCAGTTCAAAGGAATAGTTTTATGAAAATATCCCTCATTCCATCTCTCATAACTGCTCTGATCCTGCTTATTGCCTCACCAAGTCTTGCAAAGGATCCCATTGACGGCCCTTTGGTTGGTACATGGTTTCTTGAGGTATCCGGTGTCGCTACGGATGGGAGCCTCTATCAAAATATCATGAATGTCAGCGCAGATGGCACGGCCGATATCGTCGGCGGCTGGATGTTTGGCGCTGGAGGTATAAAATTTACGGACAGTCCGGCCAGTGTCACCAAGTTTGATGGCAACACTTTCGAAATCACCATGTTTGCATTTTTAGCTGACGCAAAAACTGGTGTGCCCAAGGGCTTGAATGTTACAATCTATCGCGGTGAATTGCAGCCTCGATCCCGCACCTTTCAAGCAACCGCCGATCTATATTACCTGCCTTGCACCATCAAACATTGTCCAGCACCAGATCTGGCGCAGTTGGGCCAACCTGCAACTATTGCCCAAGTTCAGGCAACCCGTCTTGCAATGCCAAACTAGGCTCAATCAGACAAAAGCCCGCTGGATTTTGTCCAGCGGGCTTTGATTTGTTTTGATTTTTGTCTCTCTTATTCGAATTCGATCAAGAGATCTTTGGCATCGATTTGGCCGCCGGGATGGGCGTGGACGGCTTTGATGGTGCCGTCTTGTTCCGCATGGAGGCCAGTTTCCATTTTCATGGCTTCGATGGTCAAGAGCAGATCGCCTTCCGAGACGCTTTGACCGGCGGTGACCGCCAAAGAGGCCACGACGCCGGGCATTGGGGCGCCGACATGTTTGGCATTGCCGCTTTCCGCTTTTGGCCGCTGGACGCTGCTGGCTTTGACTTTGGCGTCCGCTACACGGATCACACGGGGCTGGCCATTTAGCTCAAAAAAGACTTTGACCTCGCCATCTTCGTTGGTCTCTCCGACCGCAAGCAGACGGATTTCCAGCGTCTTGCCCGGATCAATCTCGGCAGTGATTTGCTCACGCGGTTCCATGCCATAGAAGAAGGTCTTGGTTGGCAGGGTCCGCACAGGGCCATAGCGACGGTGGCGGCCCATATAATCGAGAAAGACCTTTGGATACATTAGATAGCCGTTGAGATCTTCGTCATCGACCTGGAACCCTTCCAGCTCAGTGCTCAAATCTGTACGGGTCTGTTCCAGATCAATCGGGGCCAAATGCTTGCCCGGACGCTCCAGATTGGGCTTTTCGCCTTTCAGTACCTTGTTGAGAATGGCATCAGGGAAGCCGCCTTTGGGCTGGCCAAGATTGCCTTTCATCATATCGATCACGCTGTCGGGGAAGGCCACATCAACGGATGGATCTTCGACTTGCGCGCGGCTCAGACCCTGACTGACCATCATCAAGGCCATGTCGCCCACCACTTTGGAAGATGGGGTCACCTTGACGATATCGCCAAACATCTGGTTCACATCCGCGTAAGACTGCGCAACTTCCGGCCAGCGCTCTTCCAGACCCAATGAGCGGGCTTGCGCCTTGAGGTTGGTAAATTGTCCGCCGGGCATTTCATGCAAGTAAACTTCTGAAGCCGGGGCAGCAAGGCCGCTTTCAAAGGCCACATATTGGGCGCGCACCCGCTCCCAATAATCGGACATTTCGCGGATATTGGCGATATCCAGACCCGTGTCACGCTCGGTATGGCGCAAGGCTTCGACAATCGAGCCAAGGCAGGCTTGCGAGGTGCCGCCTGAAAATGCATCCATGGCTGCGTCAGCTGCATCGACGCCAGCATCGCTTGCTGCCAAAATGGTGGCCGCGGCCGCGCCAGAGGTATCATGGGTGTGGAAATGGATAGGCAAGCCAACCTCTTCCTTCAGGGCTTTGACCAGCACACGGGCTGCGGCTGGCTTCAACAGCCCTGCCATATCTTTCAAACCCAGAATATGCGCCCCTGCCGCTTTCAGCTCCTTACCCATGGAGACATAATAATTCAGGTCATATTTGGCACGATCCGGGTCCAGCAAATCTCCGGTATAACAGATGGTGCCTTCGCAGATCTTGCCGCTTTCGACCACGGCATCCATGGCCACGCGCATATTGTCCACCCAGTTCAGGCTGTCAAAGACGCGGAAAACATCAACCCCGGTTTCTGCTGCTTGTTTGACGAAAGCCTGCACCACATTATCGGGATAATTGGTATAACCCACCCCATTGGAGGCGCGCAGCAACATTTGGGTTAGCAGATTGGGCATGGCGGTGCGCAAATCACGAAGGCGCTGCCACGGACATTCTTGCAAGAAACGATAAGCCACATCAAAAGTCGCCCCGCCCCAGCATTCGACCGAGAAGAGCGGTGAGAGATTGGTGGCATAGGCAGGGGCTGCCTTGATCATATCGATCGAACGCATCCGGGTTGCCAGCAAGGATTGGTGACCATCGCGCATGGTGGTATCGGTCAAAAGCAATTGCTTTTGGTCCAGCATCCAGTCTGCCACAGCCTGCGCGCCTTTTTCTTCCAAAAGCGTGCGGGTGCCTGCCGGTGGATTGGTGATGTCGCCATGGCATAGAGGGGCCTTGGGCGCTTTGAGCGCGGCATCGGGCTTGGCCCGGCCAATGGTCTCTGGATGGCCATTGACCGTGATATCGGCAATATAGGTCAGCACCTTGGTGCCCCGGTCGCGACGCTTTTTAAAGGCGAACAGATCCGGGGTTTCATCGATGAATTTGGTTGTATAAGTGTCGTTGAGAAAGGTTGGATGTTTGAGCAAATTCTCAACGAAGGCAATGTTGGTGGAGACACCACGGATGCGAAATTCACGCAAGGCCCGATCCATACGGGCAATCGCCGCTTCGGGGGTTTGTGCGTGAGCCGTAACCTTCACCAGCAGAGAATCGTAATAGCGGGTGATGACGCCGCCAGCATAAGCAGTGCCCCCATCCAGACGAATGCCCATGCCAGTCGCCGAGCGATAGGCTGTCAGGCGGCCATAATCGGGGATGAAATTGTTTTGCGGATCTTCCGTTGTGATCCGGGTCTGCAAAGCATGGCCATTGAGATGGATGTCCGACTGGTTTGCCTTGCCGGTTGCCTCAGAAATAGTGGCCCCTTCAGCAATGCGGATCTGGGCCTGAACAATGTCAATGCCGGTGACTTCTTCTGTTACCGTATGCTCGACCTGAACGCGCGGATTGACCTCAATGAAATAGAAATTACCGCTTTCCATATCCATCAGAAATTCGACAGTGCCCGCGCATTCATAATTGACATGGGCGCAGATTTTGCGGCCAAGCGCGCAAATCTCATCGCGCTGCTCTTGTGTCAGATAAGGCGCAGGTGCGCGTTCAACCACTTTCTGGTTACGGCGCTGGACCGAGCAATCGCGCTCATAAAGATGATACATGCCGCCATGGCTATCGCCCAGAATTTGCACTTCCACATGGCGGGCGCGGGTGATCATTTTTTCCAGATAGCCTTCGCCATTGCCAAAGGCGGCTTCTGCCTCGCGGCGGCCTTCCAGCACTTTTTCTTCCAGCTCATCGGCCCCATGGATCGGACGCATCCCCCGGCCGCCGCCGCCCCAGCTGGCTTTGAGCATCAAAGGATAGCCAATCTCGGCAGCTTCCTCGGCAATTGCCTGCATGTCATCGCCCAAAACCTCCGTTGCCGGGATGACGGGCACACCGGCCTCAATCGCCACACGGCGGGCCGAGGCTTTATCGCCAAGGGCGCGCATGGTTGCAGCTTTGGGGCCAATGAAAGTGATGCCGTTGGCCTCACAGGCATCGACAAAATCGGGATTTTCGGACAATAGGCCATAGCCGGGATGGATGGCATCGGCACCGGACAATTTGGCGACGCGGATGATCTCGTCAATCGAGAGATAAGCCGCAACCGGTCCAAGCCCCTCGCCGATCCGATAGGCTTCGTCCGCTTTGAAGCGATGAAGACCGAGCTTGTCTTCTTCCGCATATACAGCAACTGTTTTCTTGCCAAGCTCATTTGCTGCCCGCATCACACGGATTGCGATTTCACCCCGATTGGCGATCAAGATTTTTTGGAAGGATCCCATCAATTTATCCCGGATCTGGCGTCCCTCATATTCAAAGCTGCCCGGTGCTGGATCTTGCTTCGCCCACCCTTTTTGCAGCCCTGTCATAAGGGACAGATGTTATGTCATTGCGCGGGGATAATAGGGCAAAGTTAGACTTATGTCTCCCTCTCAAGAGGTTAAATTATTTCTCCAATTATGTTTTCTTTTGAAATAAAATTCTATTTTTATTTCAAATACTTATTTATTTCAAAAATCTTACCTCTTTCTTGTCCGGGATTTTAATTGTTTTTTTGAAACCAATTTCGCAAAAAGTCAAACTTGTCACCATAATCGCGTTCTATTGAGCCGATTCGGCTTTTCCAGTCTGCTCATATTATGATATCCATGCCTCGTTTATGAAATACCGGCATTCTGACGTGACAAGCGAATGAAACGCTTTATCCGTTCCTCGCCTTTCGCTTTTCATTCAGACAAACAGCTTTGGTCCGCAATAAGCTATCGCTTTGCGAGCTGAAAATCATTTCACCAATGAACAAAGAGATCAGGCTATGCAGCCCCATATTTGGCATCTTTTCCATAAACCTATACGCCATGAAATGTATAACGGCAAAGAGATGGAGTGTATGAAGGATATATAGGGAGAGATAAGCGGCTTATCAGGGAAATGGTACAGTCGGGTGGATTCGAACCACCGACCTTCGGAGCCACAATCCGACGCTCTAACCAACTGAGCTACGACTGCATACCAATGTGGGCTGTTTATTAGGCGGGCTTGGGACAAAATGCAAGAGCGAGCTTTGTTATTCCCACAGATTGTCCAAACTATCCCCATCAAGGTTGGCCTTTTGTCATGGCCTAAGCTTGCTTACAAAAAAGGCCCGTATGGGAGGAATACGGGCCTTCTTTTGACAATCACTAACAGCGGGTGCCGATTGGCTTAGGCTGCTTTAATGGCGTCAATATTCTTGTTCAGGGCTTCCTGCACTGGTGCGACGATATCTTGCGCGCCTTTGTTGACAGTTTCCTGAAAGTCTTTTGCTTGTGCAGAGACTGCATCAAATTGTGTGCGGGCAAAAGCGGTCTGCACTTCAATGGCATCGCCAACGCTTTTCACGGCCAGAATGTCACGAATGAAATTGAAGCCAGCTTCAACATTGGCCTGAGCCGCATCAAGAGCTTTCTTATTCAGCTCCATGCCGGCTTCGCGCGCTGTATCGATGCTTTTTTCGACAGCAGCATTTTGCTCATCAGCGGCTGCGCGGGCAGTTTCGTAATTGTCGCGGGCAGAAGCAATGCCTTTTTCGGCCATATCGCGCACCATTTCAGGCATCATCTGCACAGACAGATCCATATTTGGCAAATCGAATGAAGGCATGGCAAAAATATCCTTGCTCTCTTCTTTCTTGGCAGCAGTTTCTGTTTTGGCGGCCGCTTTTGGGGCAGCTTTCGGTGCGGCTTTTTTGGCAGCAGGTGCTTTTGCAGTGGTCATTTCTCTATCCTTGTAACGCAGCTTGTTTATCAAAGTCACTTTGCCCTGATTAAGCCAAGTGATCCCTTGATCTGGCTTTTGCCTTGCGCGAGATACGCTCACCCAAACCCTAGGTTGAGAACTCATATTCTTGTTGTTTTCGGCGTCAAAACGGCAAAGAACTGGTTGTTTTATGAGTTTCGGGAGGGGTGTTCCCCCTTTCAAACTCATAAAGCGGCCAGATCGCAGCCGTTTTGTCGTCCTTTGGATCCTGCTCTGCTGTTTGATTTCAGCGTTGCAAAATTTTGAAAATCAACCAGATTTCCGGCAATTTTACGCCTTGAACTCAAACAGCACAGCAAGACCGAAAGCGACAAGAATATGAGACCTCAACCTAAAGATCCGCTTTTGCTATATTTTAAAAGCTGATCTTCTCGCAACAAAACCAGAGGAAATTCTTTACTATATTGATGATGTGCGCCGCAGTTTTGAGCGCCGCACAAGAGGTTATCTTTGATCAAAAAGGCGAAAGCCTTTTGACCTTAGCCTTTTTTGGCAGTCGCATCCGCAGCGGCTTTGGTTGCAGCTTCGCCCATTTCACGAGCCACTTCGCCGAAACGCTGCATTTGAGACTGAACATAAGCAGTTTGCAATTCCATTGCTTCGTTCAGATCTTTTGCCTTGACCAGTTTGGTGGCCAGATCAAAGGAAGCGTTGACGCTTTCCTCTGTTGCAGACAGGGCTTTTTTGTTCAGATCAACAGCACCGTTGCGCATGGTCTCGGCAGAGCCTTCAACCTTTGCAGCAGCATCATTGGCAGCAGAGACAAATTCATCAAATGCCTTACGGGCTTGCTCAACGCCTTTTTCAGCCATATCGCGAACCTGGGTTGGTACTTCAAATGCTTCTGGGGTTTTCATCATAATAATATCTCCTGGCCAATCTCTGGCGCGCAACTCTCTTTGTGCGATGCAACATAGCATTCACTTTTGTGCGATGCAACAATTATTTTCGCATCCGCATTCTTACCTAGACCTTTTAATAGTGATTTTATATGGCAAATAAATGAAGGATATCTGCGCTTTTTTGTCTATTATTTTGCACTGCAACAAACAAAACAATCATGCTTCGTCCTGTTTGCTCTGTGCTTGTACGTCTTGCTGCATTAACCAAACGCGCGCATTTCTGCCGCACTTTGCGCTCTAGATATGGATTTGACGGTCATAAAGCGGTATTAACAGAGTGTTAAGGATTTGTCGGATTGGCGCTGCTATCCGACTGGTACAATTGGCTCAGCCCTATTATGAGCTAGCCATGGTCCTGAAAAAATTCAGGTCCAGACACTGAGAAGATGCAAGACCGGGAAGATTTGAGACCGGATCAAAGGGGACTTTATGCCTGTTCTAACCACGGCCTCCCATATTATGCCATATCTGGCCCTGACCGCCCATCCTGCGATTGGCGCGGTTTTGCTTGATCCACGTCCGGCATGGGTCTGGAATCATGAAGGCAACCGCATCATCTGGTCCAATGCTGCGGGTCTGGCATTTTTTCAGGAAAGTGACATGCAATCCCTGCTTGATCGCACCTTTGGCGATGTGCATCCGGCGCGCCGCCATTTGGCGCGGCTGGCGCTTAATTCGCGCACCAATGCGCCTTTGCTCGATCGCTTGCGTTTTTTCCTTGGTATGAATGCCGTTACCACCACCTGTCTTTGCAAAAAGTTGGAAGTGGAAGGGGAGAGCATGGTGCTGGTCCTGTCAACGGATGCGGATATCGACAAGCTGGATGAGGCACAATCTGCCACCCGGCTGGTTGAGGCCCTTAGCCCCAATCCTCCGGTTTTGGCGGCCATTATGGATGGGGACAGCCATGTTCTGGCTGCGTCAACCGGGTTTGAAAGCCTTGTCGATTTTTCTCAGGATATTGATGCGCTGTTATCCGGTGCGGATGAAGATTGCGCTCTGGCCATTGATCTGTTGAAAGACGATACTGCAAAGCGCATTGGTGGCGTTGCCCGTGTTGGTCAGGGTTTGGATGCGCGCTATTTGTTGCTGGTGGCCCAGCAAGATGATACGGACAGCATGCTTGCCGATTTCAGCGCTCTTGAGGATGGCGACGAAAGTGGCCCTTATATCAGCGAAGAGGATATGGCCAAAGAAGCTGATATTTTTGACATGTCGTCTGATGCCATTCGCCATGGTTTGGATAACAAAGCGGGACAGCCTTCGATGCTGGAGCATTTGGAAGGTGTGACAT
Organism: Cohaesibacter sp.; assembly: GCA_025800105.1. Taxonomy (GTDB): domain Bacteria; phylum Pseudomonadota; class Alphaproteobacteria; order Rhizobiales; family Cohaesibacteraceae; genus Cohaesibacter. The sequence goes on from JAOXSG010000774.1 coordinate 11,188, forward strand.
TTGCCAAAGATGGGGCATCGGATCATATTGAGCGTCCTCTACAGGAAGCACGCCACGATCAAGAGGATGGAGCAGATGATACGGGCTCCTCTTCCCATATCAAAGATCCGGCCCAGCCTGCGTCCAATATTGTGACTTTGCCATTTGGCCAATCTCAAGGGGAGCGGCGCCTTTCTGAAATCGAGAAGAAAGAGGCAAGCAAAGCGAAAGAAAAAGCTCCTGTCTTGGTGGCATCTGAGGGGCCAAAGGATGACAATCCACCCATTGATCTCTCCATGGCGGCAAAAGCAAAGTCTGGCGCAAAAGGCTCCAGTCCCTTTGTCTTTGATAAGGATGGCGGGCCTTATCATTTTGTCTGGGAGAGCGATGAAATTGGCCGTTTTTCTTTCATCTCCAAAGATTTATCGCTTGCTGTTGGTCCCGATCATGCCGCCATTGTCGGGCAAAGCTGGGCGGAATTGGCTGCGCGCCTTGATATGGATAAAGACGGTCAGGTGGCCGCTGCCTTTGATGAGCGCGATACCTGGACGGGTCTGAGCGTTTATTGGCCTGTGCAAGACCATGACGTTGCCATTCCGGTCGAATTGACCGGCCTACCTGTCTTTGGGCGCTTCCATGGTTTTCAGGGGTTCCGGGGCTTTGGCATTTGCCGGGCGCATTTGGCTGTTTCGCTTTCTGATCTGCACTCAGATTTGCCCCTGCCCGCACCAGAGGCCGCACCAGCCACTGATGCGCTGAAAGAAGAGGATGGACAAGAGGAGCCTGCCCCCCTCGCCCTTGATCATTCCCTGCTGGATGATGATTTGCTGGCAGCGGCAGATCTGGCTGTTAAAACCGCAGGGGAAGTGGTTTCCGGTCGTGGGCAGCAGAGCGAAGAGGCAACTGAGACCCCTTCCAAGCAACCGACTGATAAAGAGGCCGACAAAGTGGCCGCGGCCATGCATCGTCTGCTCGATGAGCAAGAGCAAAAACCAGACGTCGCTGATAGCCCTGATTTTGAGGCAGATGACGACAGCGCGGCGCAAACGGCGATTGAAGGTCAGAGCCTTTCTGATCCATCGGTGCTTGATATGACACGCTCTGACGAGCCATCTGATTTGCCTGACGATGCTTTATCGGACGAGGAGGAGGATCTCTCCCATCTCAGTCAAAGCGAACAGGATGCCTTTGAGCAGATTGCCGAAGCGTTGGTAGAGGAAGAAGAAGAAGAAGAAGAAGAAGAAGATCAAAATCAGGAGCCGCAGCCAGAGACGCAAGACGATGACCAAGGTGAAGCATTTGCTGCATCTGATACGCCAATTGCGGATCCTGGGCGTGATGAAACAGAGCTGAATGAGCCGTCTGATCTGGCTGAAGCTGACGACACAGCGTCGGACCATGACGGTGCTGACTTGGCTGATCTGGTTCCAGACCATGAGGTTTCCTCTGCGTTGCAAGAAGAGGACAGCACAGTCATGATTGCTGAGATGCCCCATAAGAAACGCAAGAAAAAGAAGAAGAAACACAAAAAGATCAAAGCTGCCAAAGCCTCTCTTGTTGCTGATCAAAAAGAAGAGGCACAGGAAAACGTTGCCGATATCGTAGCGCCTTGTGATGACGATCAGGATGATTATGCAGCGATAGACGCTGTCTCTGACATGTCTCAAGAAAGCGCATCTGAGGCAGAAGATGACAAGGCTTTGAGCAAAACTGAGAAGAAGCGCAAGAAAGCTGAGCAGAAAAAGAAGAAAAAAGAAGAAAAGCTAAAAGACAAAAAGCTCAAAAAGAAACGCAAACGCAAAAAACTGCGCAAAGAAGAGGCGCGCCTCAAGGCACTGAAAAAAGCCAGCAAGTCAGAGACAGATCTGGAAGCCAGCGAACCAGAACAGGGGGATGATGGGCAGAATGACGATGCGCATCTTGCGGCTTTGTCTTCGGTTGTGGGTGTTGCATCCGCTGATCTGTTGTTTGACGCAGCGGCTGAGGAGAAAGAGCAAGAGACTGCTGTCCTCTCTTCAACTGATGCCCTCTTGGATGATGCAAAAAAGACTGTAACAGAGGCAGAGATTGAGACTGATATAGTTGACAATGCCAGCCTTGACGCTCTTGAAACCGATGAGTCTGATGAGGAGGTTGGTGCCTCTGAACAGTCCGATATGGCTGAAGCTGAGAGATCAGAAGATGATCAGGATGACACAGCGCTAAAGAGTGCAGCCTCTATCGCATTTCGCGATATTCTGGCCATGGATCCTGCCTTTCGCCATTTGCATGATGGCAAATCCGGCGAGGATGCGGAAACAGAGCATGAAGATCCCGGCAAACAGGCAATGCGTCGCCGCAATCAATCCGGGCCACGTTTTGAGGCTTTGCTGGGCGGGCTGACCGATGGGCAAGGCGAAGATGCCACCTCCCTTGATGTCGTGGAGGAGGCAGACAAGGAGAGCGCCTCTGCTGATCCTATTGACGAGATGCCAGAGCCGCTAAAAGCTGACATTGCTCCGTATAGCGAGACTGAAGATGGACCTGCCGTGATTGCCCTATCGCATGAAGCCAAAGGGCCGGTTGATCTCTTTCCTGATGATGCCCATGGCGACGATGTAAAGGACAATCATGGTGATAACGCCAGTGATGAGCGCAACACGAGCGAGCCACCTGCCGCTGTTGCTGCTGCCTCTTGGGATATGACCAATGATTTGTCTCCTGTTCTGGATAAAATTCCGTTTGCCCTGATGATTTCTGCAAGCCAGAAGCCAGTTTATGCCAATAGCAAGGCGCTTGAACTGCTTGATTTTGACAGTTTGCAGCAATTTGAAGAGGCAGGTGGCATGGAAGCCCTGTTTGGTCGTTTGCCCGGTGACTGGCTGACCAAAACGCAAGGGCTGTCAAATTTGCGCAAGCGCGATGGCTCGCCTTTCTCTGCTGATGTCAAGATTTCCTCCATCCAGTGGCAGAAAGAGCCTGCGGCCCTGCTCACTTTTGAAGCGGCGCAGACAGAAGCGCCGGGCATTGGTCTTTCGGAAGAAGATCAAAAGATTGCCGAGCTGGAAGCTATTCTGGATACAGCCACAGATGGTGTGATTGTGCTGGATGAGCGCGCCTGTATCTTGCGTATGAACCATTCTGCCGAAGCCTTGTTTGAAGTGGACCGCCATGACATGGCGGGCAACAGTTTCCTTGATTTGCTGGCCGAGGAAAGCCACAAAGATGCCATTGATTATCTGGATGGATTGGTGGCCAATGGGGTTGCCTCTGTTTTGAATGATGGGCGCGAGGTGATTGGGCGTATTTCATCGGGTGGTCTTATTCCGCTTTTCATGACCATGGGTCGGGTTGCCATTCCCGGCACCAACCGCTTCTGTGCGGTGGTGCGCGATATTGCGCAATGGAAACGGGTGGAAGAGGATTTGCTGGCCGAAAAACGCCGGGCGGAGAAAGCAAGCCATCAGAAATCTGATTTTCTTGCCAAGATCAGCCATGAAATCCGCACGCCCTTGAATGCGATTATCGGCTTTTCGGAAGTCATGATGGATGAGCGCTTTGGCGCTGTGGGCAATGAGCGCTATAAGGATTATCTGAAAGATATTCACACATCGGGCAGCCATATTATGAGCCTGATCAATGATTTGCTGGATCTATCAAAAGTAGAAGCAGGCAAGATGGATTTGTCCTTTCAGGCCACCGAGTTAAACGCCCTGATTCAGGAAAGTGTCGGACTGATGCAGCCTCAGGCCAATCGGGAACAGATCATCATTCGCACCTCTCTTGCTTCCAGTTTGCCTGATGTGGTGGGGGATGCACGCTCTTTGCGCCAGATCATTTTGAACCTTTTGTCCAATGGCGTGAAATATACCCCAGCCGGGGGACAGGTGATCATTTCCACATCCTATGAGGAAAATGGTGAGGTGATCCTGCGCATTCGCGATACCGGCATTGGCATGAGCGAGGAAGAAGCCAAAATGGCGCTTGAGCCTTTCCGGCAAGTCTCTTCCACCGCCAATAAGGGCGGACAGGGAACCGGCCTTGGCCTGCCCTTGACCAAAGCTTTGGTGGAAGCCAACCGGGCCCGGTTCTCACTGGTCAGTGCCCGCGATCATGGCACGCTGGTCGAGATCACTTTCCCCAATGCCCGTGTGCTGGCGGGATAGGCAAAGACCGGATTTGCTTTTGAAAGGGTCGCTGCTATCAGCGGCCCTTTTTTGCTCTTAGTGCCCGATTTGAAAGTCTCGATATGAGACTTTTAGGCCGCATCTCCAACCCTCTCCCCCTTCTTCCTCTTCAAGCCTTTGTGAGCGCCGGATTTAAGGCTGGCATGATACCGCGAATTTGCTAGAGTTTGACCGATTGCATTTCTGTCACAGGCCTTTGAAATTCATGTCAAACAGCGCGTCGCCCAAACGTCCCAATATTGTTCTTGTCATTGCTGACCATGTGGCTTTTGCCGGGCATTATCGGGCGTCCTTTGACGGGGCATATGCCTATCATTGGCCCCATCTGGAACGGATTGCCAAACAAGGGGCGTGGTTTGACAAGGCCTATGCCATTACCCCGATTTGTACGCCCTCTCGTGCCTCTATGCTGACCGGCAAACGGGCCGATAAACATGGAATGCGCTGGAATTGCGAATATCCGATTGCTGACAATCGCAAGGAATTTCGCGAGGATGAGATCCTCTTTCCGCAAGCTTTGGCCGCTGTTGGATATGACGCCTATTATTTTGGCAAATGGCATTGCGGCAGTGATAAAGGACCGCAAGATTATGGCATCAAAGGATGGTCCTTGCCCGAATATGGCAATGTCTATCGCTCAAACACCTATAAAAATTATCTCAAAAGCCTTGGGGAAGAACAGCCCAAATGCCGCATTGATCATCATTTGATGCGGCCTCAGCTGGATGGCACAGAGGTTTTGATGGACCCAGACGAGCCGTGGGATTATATGGACGGGGCTGGTGTTTTGCTGGGCAATCCAGAGGTTCAGGAGCAGTTTTTTGTCACCAACCTAGCGTGTGAGCAATTGCGCCATTTGGCAGATCGGCCAGATGCCAATGCACCAGATAAAGAGCCATTTTTGCTGGTAACCAGCCTTTGGGGGCCGCATCATCCCTATTATCCTTCTGAACTTTATGCCGATCAAATCAATCCTGATGAGATTGGCCCTTATCCAAGCTTTGCGGATGATTTAACGGACAAGCCCTTGCGCTATCGTGTGCATCGGGATTTGCGCTGCCTGCATAGGGCATCGGAGCGCTGGAAAGACTGGTCCACATGGCAAACGGTGCTGGCGCGCTGTTATGCGGCAGGCTTGCAGACCGATGCCGCCATTGGCCGGATTTATGAATGTTTGCAAGAAACAGGTCTGGCTGAGGAAACCCTGTTCATTGTCACCGCAGATCATGGGGATGGCATTGCCAGTCATGGCGGGGGATGGGACAAATATTCCACCTTTACCGAGGAAGTGGGCCGGGTGCCTTTGGTCATGCATTGGCCGGGCCAGATTGCGGCGGGGACGAAAGTCTCGGACCCGGTGAATTTGCTGGATATGACCGCCACCATGCTATCTGCGGGCGGGGTTGATCTTGAGACTTTGCATCCCCTTTCACTGGATGGGGAAGATTTGCTGCCCTTCATTGGTGGACAGGCCCGCCGGGATGTGATGATTTGCGATCATTTTGGCCATTCCGGCGATGTCAGCTATCAGAAGATCCTCTATATGGATGGCTGGAAATATGTCTCCGTTTGGGGGGATGAAGATGAACTTTATGATCTTGAGGCCGATCCTTATGAGCTAACAAATCGCATCACGGACCAAACCACCTTTGCCCGTCAAAAGGCCATGCGTGATGTGATCATTGATCATCTGGAGAGCCGCAGGGCCGAGCGCGCCGCTTGGCATAAGCCTGAATTTCTAGAGCGCGGAGTGGTGTTTTCCTCGCCAGAATGGCCGCGGGAAGAGACCTTGCATCTTTTCAAGCTCAAAACCCAGCAAGGTTATGAGACATGACAAGATTGCAATATTGGGCCTGATCCAAACAGAACCAATCCTCCCCACACTCGACAAAGCCCTGCTGCCTATAGAAATCTATCGCCTTTTGGTTTTGATCATTGACCGTGAGACAGACAGTCTCTGCCTTTTGGGCTTTTGCCGCTTTCAGGGCATGGTGCAAGAGCTGTTTGCCAAGGCCCTGCCCCTGGTGATGACGACGGATATAGAGGGTGTCAATTTCCCAGTCTCGCAGCGCTTTTGTGATCCTGATATAGCCCTTCACAAAGGCTTTTTCTTCTATCAGCCACATGAAGCTGTCTGGATCATCCAGCCTTTTTTGCAATGTCTCTGGCGAAAAATGGCTCAGGACATACTCAGCCCAACTCAGCGGTACGCCCTCTTTGGCATAGCTGTCCAGCCATACCTCGATGGATAAAGCGGCAAGGATGGTGGCATCGTCTCGGTAGGCTAGTCGCAGAGCCATTCACTCTCTCCAGGCTTTGGTCAACCGTTGGCAGGCTTCTGTCAGGCTTGCCCGTCCCAGCGGGGCTGTCAGGCATAGGCGCAGACCATCGCGCTGCATCCGCCCGGCGCAAAAGGTGCTGGCGGGGACCACTTCCACACCATGGGCCCTTGCCTTGGCCGCCAATTGATCGCCGCTTGCCATCATGTCTGTCACATTGATCCAGAGATGGGGCGCTGCCGGGGCTTTGCCAAGCGCTGGCACCTGCATGACATTGGCCAATTTTCTGCGCACCATGATTTGGCGGGCTCGCGCCTCTTGGCGTTGCCAATCCATATGCTCTTCTGCAGTGCCCGTCTCCACCCATTGGCAAGCCAGTGCCAGCATAAGCGGGGCTGTCATCCAGCTTGTCGTATGGACCAGCTCATCTGCGCTTAGGCCAGACAGGCGCGCCTCGTCGAGCATGGAAATCACAAAGCCAAACCGCGGCCCCGGTGCCACCAGTTTGGAAAAGCCGCCAACCAGCAAAGCACGCCCGGCCAGATGCAGGCTCAAAGGCGGGTCCGCGGTGAAGGCGCCATAGACATCTTCCTCAACCAATGTCAGATCCAGCTGCTCGATGCTGTTTGCAATGGCGCGGCGGCGCGATGGTCCCATGCTTGCCCCTGTGGGATTTTGCAAAATCGGGCTGGCCACCAATATTTTGGCCCCGGAGGCTCTGGCCGCCCGATCGAGATCGTCCGGGATTAACCCTTCCTCGTCCATCGCAACGGGAATGAGGCGCAAACCCAATTGGCGGGCGGTTACTTTCATGCCCGGAAAGGTAAATTCTTCCACCAGAATTGCCATATCGGGCTTGGTAATCATTTGCAGGGCCGCATAAAGGGCGGCTTGCGCTCCGGCACAGGGGAAAATATCACTGGTTCGGGGGTGGAAACCACGCGGCTGATAAAAATGCGCAATGGCCTGCCGACAGCGCTGCAACAAAGCGGGGCTGTGATAGTCCATCAATTGGGCGAGATTTTCCGATTGCATCAATGTTTGCAGCGCTTCACGAACATCCTTGTCCTGCAAAGCGCGCGCCGGGATATTGGTTGACAGATCAATCACATCCCCCGCCTCTTCATCGGATCGACCGGATCCGGGGGCATAAAGCTGGGCTTCGACCGCGCTGGCCAGAATGAAGGTTCCCCGCCCCACTTCGCCTGCAATCAAATGTTTACGCGTGGCTTCGCGATAGGCATCTGTGACCGTCGAGAGATTGAGGCCCAAGCTCCAAGCCAAATCGCGCTGGGTTGGCATTTTATCACCGGGGCGCAAGAGGCCTTGCTGGATATCCTGTTCCATTGCCTGCACAATGGCGCGATATTTGGGGCCTTTGAAACACGATAAATCAGGACACCATTTTGTCTTGTTGTTGGTCATTTTATGTCCGCTCGCCTGTTTGTTTGCTATTTTATGCGCAGCTTGTGTGTTCGTTTGCTTATTGTATGGGAGACAATTGATTTTATTTCCCATACAATCATTGTATTGAACCATACAATTATCTTTGTCATGCTGCAAGAATATTCCCCTGTTGCCAGACAAAGAGGTTCGCCATGTTATCCCGTCGTGATTTTGAAAAAGCCGAAGATCTGGTTTATCGCTCCATGTCTGCCACGGCTTGTTACAATTGGCCACTTTTGAGCGCTGCGACGGGGGTGGATGTGTGGATGAAGCACGAAAATCACACACCGACCGGGGCTTTTAAGGTGCGCGGTGGCTTGGTCTATGCAGCCCGTCACAAGGAGCGGTTCCCGGAAAATCCCAATCTGATTTCGGCAACAAGGGGCAATCATGGACAGAGCCTTGCTTTCGCCGCCAATGTGCATAATCTAAACGCCACCATTGTGGTGCCCCATGGCAATTCGCCTGAAAAGAATGCGGCCATGAAAGCCTTTGGCGCGGATTTGATTGAAGCGGGCGATGATTTTGATCTGGCCGTTGGCGTTGCCAAGCAGATGGCAGACGAAAAGGGCATGCATATGGTGCCCTCTTTTCACGAAGATTTGGTAGCGGGCGTTGGCACTTACGCTTATGAAATGATGCAGGCCCATCGGGATTTTGACAGCATTTATGTGCCGATCGGCAAGGGATCTGGCATTTGTGGCATGATCACGGCTCGCGATGCGCTGGGCCTGAAAACAAAAATTATCGGCGTGGTTTCGGATCGCTCCGATGGTTATGCCAAAAGCTTTGAGACAGGCACATTTTGCGAAGCGGACCGCTCAGATACCTTTGCCGATGGCATGGCGGTGCGTTGTCCTGACCCCGACGCACTGGATTTGATCCTGAAAGGGGCTGAGCGGGTTATTCGCGTTGATGATGATCTGATTGCCAAGGCTGTGCGTCTGATTTATCAAGCAACGCATAATCTTGCCGAAGGCTCTGGCGCGGCTTCTCTGGCCGGTCTCTTGAGTGAAAAAGACGCAATGCAGGGCAAAAAAGTCGGCACCGTTTTGAGCGGCCAGAATATTGATGCCGCATGGACTGCACAAATCCTGTCCGGTCACACTCCTGTGGTGGGGTAAGCATATATTTTGCCCTGAAAAGTCTAACTTTTCAGACAATATTTCGCTCTAAATACACCGCCCTCCGTCCACTTCCAAAGCGACGCCAGTGATAAAATTGGCTTCGTCGCTGGCCAAATAAAGCGCGGCATTGGCCATGTCCTGGGGGCTGGACAGTCGCCCAATGGGGATAGAGCTTTCAAATTCAGCGCGCTTTTGCGGCGTATCCTCGCCCATAAACAGATGCAACATGCCAGTGGGGCCTGCAACCGGGCATAAGGCATTGACGCGGATTTGTTTGGGGGCCAGTTCCACCGCCATGGATTTGGTCATGGAGATCGCCGCGCCTTTAGAGCTGTTATACCAGACCAGACCGGGGCGCGGGCGCAAACCTGCCGTTGAGGCGGTGTTGATGATCACCCCACCGCCCTGCTCTTCCATAATGGGCACAACTCTTTTGGCCGCCAGAAAAATGGCTTTGACATTGACAGCAAAGATCTGGTCAAATGTGTCTTCATCCACCTCCAGCATGGGCTGATTGCGGTGCGTAAAGCCTGCATTATTGATGAGAATATCAAGACCGCCCAGAGACCGCGCCGCTTCGACCATTTTATCGACATCAGCCGATTTTGTGACATCGACCCCGACAGCAAGACCGTCAATCTCACTGGCGATTTTTTCTGCGCCCTCCCTATTGAGATCAGCCACCACCACCTTTGCGCCTTCTTTGGCAAAGCGACGCGCCATGCCCTCACCAAAGCCAGAGGCGGCCCCTGTGATGATGGCCACTTTTCCGGCAAGGCGTCCATTTGTCTGCATGGTTGGCTGATCGCTCATATCACTCTCTTTTCCCTGTCTTTTCGTCCTGCATTTTCATCTGCCAAGACCGCCACGAAAAGTCTGCAACTTTTCGCCGAATGCGCGCTCTTTTGTTAAGTGCCAGATTTAAAAGTCTCCAAGTGAGACTTTTAGGCGGCATATCCAGCCCTCTCCCCCTCCCAAACCACCCGTCATGGTACCCTCATGGGCGGTTTGGGAGGGGGAGAGGGCTGGCTCAGGACTGTTAAATCAGAATTCGCTCTAGCCATGATTCATCACAATGGTCTTGGTGGCAGAAAATTCGTAAAGGGCTTCAAAGCCCTTTTCCCGGCCATGGCCAGATTTTTTAAAGCCACCGAAGGGCAATTCGATACCGCCGCCTGCCCCATAGCCATTGATATAGACCTGCCCTGCCCGAATGGCGCGCGCCAGACGCATGGACCGGGCGGCGTCTGTTGTCCAGATGCCCGCGACCAAGCCATAGGGGGTGCCATTGGCCAAGGCAATGGCCTCTTTTTCATCTTTGAATGGCAGCATGGAGAGGACGGGGCCAAAGACTTCTTCTTGCGCCAGCGCACTGTCTGCGGGCACAGGGCCAAAGAGTGTCGGCGTTGCATAATAGCCCCCTTGCGGGGCATCATCGGCAATGGTGCCTGCCGCCAGAACGGGGATGTTGGCATCATCTGCCAGATCCAGAAAGCCTGCCACGCGCTCGGCCTGATGGCCTGTCACCAATGGCCCCAAATCAGCATTGGCATCATGACGATTGGCCACCAGCTTTTCGAAATGGCCGCGCAACGTCTCCAGCACCTGATCCCATTGACTGGCATGCACCAAAAGGCGCGAGCCGGCAGAACAGGTTTGTCCGGCATTTTGGATAATGGCATTGGTGATCACTGGCATGGCGGCATTCAGATCTGCATCCTCAAAAAGGATTTGCGGGCTTTTGCCGCCAAGCTCCAATGTACAACCGATATGATTGCCCGCTGCTGCCCTTTGCACCAATGTGCCGACTTCTGGCGAACCGGTGAAGGTGATGAAATCAAGACCCGGATGGCAGGAAAGCAAGGCACCTGCCTCTTCTCCTGTTCCGGTAATGACATTGAGAACACCAGCGGGAATGCCCGCTTCCAGCGCCAGCTCTGCCAACCGCAAGATGGACAGGCAGGCATCTTCTGCCGGTTTGATGACCAGACAATTGCCCATAGCAAGGGCCGCCCCTGCCACTCTGCCCATAATCTGGGCCGGGTAATTCCATGGAATGATAGAGCCAACAACGCCATGGGGCTCATGCAATGTCAGGGCTGTAAAGCCATTGGGCAAAGGAATGGTTTGCCCATGCACCTTGTCCGCCGCGCCGCCATAATATTCAAAATAGCGGGCTGTTGCGGTAATGTCTGCTTCTGCCTGTCGCAAGGGTTTGCCCGTATCGCGGCTTTCCAGCGCGGCCAATTCTTCAAAATGCTCCAGAATCAGAAAGGATAAGCGCAAAAGATGCCGTCCCCTCTCTGCTGCTGGCATGCGTGGCCACGGTCCCTGCTCGAAGGCGGTGCAGGCCGCACTGACTGCCGCATTGACATCTTCAAGGCCGGAACGGGCAATGGTGCAAAAGGGGGTGCCGCTTGAGGGTTCAATCATATCAAGGCTGTGGCCAGACAAGGCCGCTTCAAATTTGCCGTCAATGATATTGGTCCAGCTGCGATCCTGCGCAATGATGCGCGCGCGATTGGCAAGATTGTCGGAAAGAGACTCCAAGTCCGAGAGATCAACCATGATGAAGGGAGCCTTTCAGTTGGAAGGGGCGGCAGACTGTGCCGTATAAAGGAGTGTGATCCTGTTGCCTTCAAAGGGCAAGGTCTTGCTTTGCTGCCTGTGGGTTACAGGCTGGGCACGGAATTAAGACGTAAACCCAAGATGTGATGACAAAGCGAGATCACAGGCATTTAGGCGTCTTAAAGATAGAGCTTATTTTTCTCTCACTCAAAGTAAGAATTTGAAAATGCATTGCATTGTCTGAGTCGTGGACCTTTGAGACTTTGGACATTGTTTCTGATGGGGTCAATATTGATTCACAATATTAATGGCCAAATTACAGTACGGTGCCCCAAGCTAACTTGCTTTAGGCACGAATGAAAATTGACGAAAAATCGTGCTTCAGGGTTAAATGAATTCAAAATCGCACTATATTTCGGCAAGGAGGTGAAAATGTTTTCTAATTCTAAAAGCAAGTTATCATTATTTATTGCTATTTCGCTTCAACTGCTCGGCTTACTGTCTCTTGTTTCGGGGTTAGTGGGCGATCTTATCAAACTCTATTCATTTGCTCAGAGCTTCTTAGAACACTATCGTGAATTTAGATTGCTAATCTTGGGCTGGATTCCTGACCTATTCGATTTGAACCTTCCCGAATTTTGGCAGGATTATTTGGTAATTGGAACAGCCACACTATTTTCATACAGTCAACGTTCGCTGATGTTTGGTAAGGAATTAAATTCACAGTTACAACTGAAAAAAGAGATAGTTAAGTCTTTCGTAGACGACCCAATACCGCTTGGCTTTGGCCCCTACTCGTATCAATTTTACGATTATTGGCGCGAAAAACGCCAAAGAGAAACTGTTAAGAAGCTAGGAAAATGGAATGCAGAAATGCGCCATTTTTTAGAGCCTGAATTTATATCTATGGGAGTCAATTCATCCGGGTATCCCGAAGATACAGTCAGCTGTCAACCTTTGGAAGATCGGCATTATTTAATCAAAGCTGCAAACAGATTTAAGTTTTTAGCCTGGCCATTATTCGTTGGTTGCTTCATCCATGATTTTTTGACTCATATAATTAGAAAATGGATGGACAAAACGGAGAAATTTCGGTCTTATGTTATATTGCCTCTGAGTATTATAGTCTTTTGGCCATTATATATGTCCATTTGGACAATTACTGGAATTCTTGGTTTCTCGATCAATCAGCTTCGCATACTTGGGTCTTGGTTGAAGAATGACCTTAGTAACTGCGGCCATTTTGGTTGTCCAATGGCAACCGACTATGTTTTAGCACAGACGCAAAAAAAGCTGGCGGCTCCTAAGATTTTTGGCCTCCTATTGATTGGGTTGGTAATCGTAATCTTTATTGTCACCGATTTCAATGCGACCTTGGCCACCAACAGCATAGGATAGAAGCAAAAGCCGCCCCTTTATCTTGCGAGCTTGGCAAATCTGGATTTCAAGGTAAACAAAGGCCTCAAAGCCGACATTCGTATCTCGCCAATTTTCATTGGCCCTCAACTTAATGAGAGAAAAACAAGCCTCTGCCAAACCCATGATATTTGTGAAACTATGTTCTAGAAGAATAATTCCGGCTCGCTTAGCATTAAGTGCTGGATCAGGATGATGGTTTTCATATCGCGCAAGTGGCCTTGCAAGACCGCCTCGCCCAATTCATCCAGCGCGATTTCTTCGACTGCAATATCCTCACCTTCCTCTCGCAGGCCGCCACCGTCATGGATTTTGTCGGTCAGGCTGTAACTGGCAAGAAAATGATACATGGTTTCTGTTAGCGAACCGGGAGAGGAATAGGCATGGGCAACGAGGGACAGATCCGATAGTTTATAACCCAGCTCTTCCTCGCCTTCGCGGATTGCGGCTTGTTGCGGGGTCTCTCCGTCATCGATCAGGCCGGCGGCTGCTTCCAGCAATAGTGGGTCGCTTTCGCGCGCCACGACCAGCGGCACACGCAATTGGCGGGCCAGTAAAGCAACGCGTCTTTGCCGATCCACTGGCAAAATGCAGGCCACCTGCCCGTGATCATGCACTTCGCGGGATATATGATCGCGCATACCGTCACGGCGGGTATGGCTGACTTCGACTTCGCTCACCCGGATCCAGCTATTGAAACAGGCGGTGCTGCGCTCTATTTGGGCTTTTGCCCGGTGGGTTGAGGGCAAAAATCGGTCTTTGCCGGCATGGGCCATGTGGGTCTCCCGTTGTGGCTCAGAACTTTTAAGTCAGCCTCTTAACAAGGCCATGGTCTCAAAGGCATTGGCGGCTGGACGCCCCAATATGTCCGCCATTTGTTTGATCGGGGCCAATTGGGCGGCGCTGTTTTGTGACAGCTCCCCATTCTCGTCATGCAAATTATGAGCAAGGCCAATCTGGCAATGGCCGCCCAATGCCAGCGCAGCGGCAGCTGTTGGCAATTGTGCATTGGCCGGGGCGGCGACTGACCAATGAATAGAGGAGAGCAATTTTAATTGATCCAGTTTGGCCAGAAATGGTCTCAAGGCATGGGCTGTTGGTTCAAGGCTTTTGGTGGATATGGTCAAATCCAGCAACAGCATGGGTTTTTCAACAGAGATCAAGCCATATTGACGATAGGCATAGAACCAGTCCAAATCCGCGCAATGGGTGAAAGAGAATTGGACGGCGACATTCTCTGTCTTGCAATCATCCAGAAACTCTCGCGCTTGCAACTCCCGATCCTCGTCTGCGCCTTGCGGAAACAAATCCCGAAATGCAATGGTGATGGCTTTGGGCTGGGCTGCCTCTATGGCCTCTCGCTGGGCTTTGAGGCCTTTTGCACCTTGATCGCCTGATGGCACATGCAAATCCAGCTGGATCGGCAAATTGGCGTTACAGGCCTGCTCAATATGGGCGAAAACCTCTTTGACCCGCTCTGATTGCAGGGTTGGCTTTGCGTCCTCATCGCGAATGATCAGGTGATAGAGGCTGCCGCCTGCCGCCTGACATTGCCGGGCGCAGGCCACGCTCTCCTGCAAGGATAGGGGAATGGCCGGGTGATGCACTTTTGTGCTGTTGGGATTTGATGCTGAAATCGCCAAAAGCGCTGGTCTGGGTATGCCTAGAATCATTTTTATCTCAATTAACGCAAAACAAAATAGTATGGATTAGGCTAAATTAATGAGTCCTGAGCCTAGACTAACCAGACAGAGACTTTGTGCAATCCTCAAATGTCATTGTCACAGGCATTGTTTGTCCTTCTCTGGGGCAGATCGCTGCTTTATAAAGGCAATTGTGGATCATAAAAACACTGTCAGGCACCCTTGGAAGTGGGTGTGTAAAGGGCCAACAGATAGGCAAAGTGATGAAACTGGACGATTTGCGTCAGAAATTGTGGGACAGTTATGCGCAGATGTCCCCACAGATGAAAATTGCCGCATCCTATGTTCTGGAACATCCTGGAGATGTTGCCTTTCAATCTGTGCGCCAATTGGCAAAGGCCGCTGACGTTCATCCCTCGACCATTGTGCGGCTGGCGCAAACTGCCGGTTTCGCGACCTTTGAGCCGTTTCGCAAAGTCTTTCAAAAAGCAGTTCAAAGTCAGGAGCAACGCCCGGAAGACCGGGCCGCTGCGCTGTTGCAGGAAGATGCGCGCTGGGGCGAGGAAAGCCGGATTTTTCTGGAAATCGGACAGGCCACCCTCTCCAATCTGAAAAGCCTGTTTCAGCCCGACACCCACAAGATTGTCCAGAAAATTGCCAAGACAATCCTCTGTGCCAATCGGGTTTATGTTGCGGGCTATCGCTCTTCTTTTGCCTTTGCTCATTATCTGGCCTATGCCGGGAAAATTGCCGTTCCGTCCATGCAATTGCTGGAAAGCCCGGATGGATCGCATTTTGACATTTTGGGGCAAGCTGACAGTCGGGATCTGATCATTCTCTTCACCTTTGCGCCCTATGCATCGGAAGGCGAACGCTTGCTGGCTGTCGCCAAGAAACGCGGCTGCAAGGTGATTGTGATTACCGATGTTATGGCCTCGCCTGCTGTACCCCATGCCGATATGGGTTTGTTTGTGCCCATGGCTGGCCCGCAATTGCTGCCCTCTCTTGTGCCTGCTGCCTCTGTGTGTGAATTGATCCTTGCCGAAGCCACACGCCAAGGGGGCCAGCGCGTTGTCGATAATCTCAAACGCTTTCGGGAGCAGGTTCATGCGGTGGAAGGCTATCTTGCCCCACTGGAACCTGAGGATTTTGATTAGGACGTCGAGCCTGATTTAAAGTTCATGCTTTTTTTACCCTATCCACAAAAGACAGACATTTTGTCTTCAGTGCTTGTCGTTTTTAACGCTCCCTTGGTGGCTTGCTTTTAGACTTTCCTTATATAGCATCATTGTCAGTAAAGATGAGTTTCATGGGCCTGCTTTCTCCTCTTGCCACCGCGTTTGCCAATCCTGCGCCTCCCTCCTCGCAGGATAGATTATGCCAGCTTTTTGGGGTGGATCGCGTTCAATTGGCACAAGACTGGTCTCAGGCGCTGCAAGCCTGTTTGCTGCTTCGTGACATCGGGCAAGGCGATGACGTCATCCTCTCAGCGCTTGCCCCGCCCTCTCTTGCCCAAGCCATTGTCATGACAGGGGCACGGCCTGTTTTTGTCGATGTGGATTCGGACAGTCTTCTTGCCAGTCAGTCTGCTATTGAACGGGCATTGAGCTGCCAGACAAAGGCGGTGGTGGTGAGCCATCTTTATGGCCAGATTTATCCAAGCGCGACCTTATATCAAAGCCTTTCCCAACATGGCATTTTGTTGATTGAAGATGGCTCTGATGCCTTTTTAAGCCTTGCAGGCTCACCCTCTTTGGGGCGAGGCAACAAGAGCGCCGCTCAAACATGTGATTTTCTGATTGCCTGCCCGCCTTTCTCGCGGGAGAGGGAAGCAAAATGGCCCTCCTTCATTCTGTCAAACAATCATCAGGATATGGATCGTCTTGCCCATTGGTCTGTTGAAGATGGGGATGCGCAATGGCTCGATATTGATGTAGGATATGGTCGTTTCTTTGGTCTATTGAGCGGTTTGGGAGAGGAACGCGAGCAGTCCTTCAAGGCTTTTCTTGATGAGTTTAAATCAGAGCAAAAACGGCTGGCGCAACAGCTCAATCGCTATCATCATGCTTTTGTGCGCGCACCCATTCGTTTGCTCAAACCCGCCACGGGCAAATATCCGCAGCAGAGCGCCATGCCCATTCATGTGCCGCCCGCCATACGCGATGACTGTTTTGAGCGTTTGTGCAAAGCCGGGTTTCGGGTTTTTCATACCTATCGCAGTCTGGCGGATTTGTCTTATTTTAAACTGCATTTTGATTCTTCGGCCTGCCCGAATGCAAGCCGGTGGGCGCGTGGGGCCTTGAGTTTACCCACAGGGGCCTTGATGGGAATGCGTGAACAGGTCCTGCTCATCGATTATCTGGAAGCGGAGATTTTTCCCCATATTTCCACCCGACTATCTTGATAATCAGATTCACGTTTATCAGGATGATTTTTGTAATACATCAATAACATCAAGATTTTAAATTGCGATAAAATGTATGTATCTTGTATGAATATTATTGTTCATACTTTTTTTCTAACCATCAATTCTAATAATTTTGAGAAATTTTCAATATTTTACTATCCCTCTATTGCATTTTTTTAGTTAACAATTTTGACTTATCTATCTATTTTCCAGTAAAGTTGAAGGATGAATATTGCGCCTTATGCAATCTGAAATTAAAGTAAATTTGTATATTACACTTTTAAATTGCAAGGAGAGCTTATTTTATGGGCCGTCCAAAAAAATTTGATCAAGAAACAGTTTTGTCTTCCGCTGAAAATTGCTTTTGGAGCCATGGTATTCATCGCACCTCTATCAGTGCTTTGGTGGAGAGTATGAATATCCAAAGGTCCAGCTTTTATAACAGCTTTTCTTCTCGCGAATATATTCTGGGCCTTATACTTGAGCGTTACTGGGCCCGCTCGCCTTTGGGCACACTGGAACAAAACGTTTCCTCGGCGCAGGGGCTTGATTATCTGGCCCGGTTTTTTGCCGACTATTGCTATTTTCTGGCCCTTAGCGCCAAAGGAAAGGGATGCCTGTTTTTTAATGGCATGAGTGAATTGGCCCCACAGGATGGTCAGATTTACGAACTTTTCCATGATCGCTATCTCAATCTTATTGAGGGGCTGGATCATCATTGGCAGGCTTTGCTGGAAAGCAATAATACCAGAATCAGCGATAAGGAAGATGCGATCCAGCATATGATTGTCACGCTCTATGGCATCAATCATTATGCCAAATCCAATCAGAATCCGCGCCGTTTGGTACAATTGGTGGCCATGTCGCTTTATTCTCTCAGCCCGGACTTGTCCCGCGTCATTGAAACTATGGGTCAGGATTTGCAGGACAGCACCTCGGATCTGATTTGGCGTGATGAAGGCGATGATGGGCAAGCCATTGCATGATCTATCCATCTTGGCTCTTTTCCATTCACAGAAAATCCATGGCACAGAAAATCCATAGCACAGAAAATCCATGACACAGAAACACCGGTCGACAGAAAGCCAAGATAGAGAAAAAGCATGTGATGCGTCTTGGATCGGCCTTGCATTCCAGGCCTGATTTTCGCATTCTGTTCTCATGATTTGATCTATACAGACTGGCATCAATGGAAATGCATGTCTATGGGGCAAGGCGCTATGGGCAAAGTCACCATGGCCCAGCGCCATTGGCCATTTTCTTTATCTTGCTCTTGAGATGGGTCATTCTTTTGCGTCATTGGGATCCTTACATCATCCAATGAGCAGATTGCATAACAGGAATGAGATCGGTCAGATATGTCTCTTTGCGCTGACATGATCTAGCATGACAAGGATAATCCATGGATTGGTCTGGCCAACAAGATCATGCCCTTCAGGCTGTTTCTGACTGGATTAAAGAGGGCGGCCCCCAGATTTTTCGTCTCTTTGGCTATGCTGGCACCGGCAAAACCACCTTGGCGCGCCATTTGGCAGAGCATGTGGATGGCGAAGTTCTGTTTGGGGCTTTTACCGGCAAGGCGGCCCAGGTTTTGCGCCAGAAGGGCTGTTATGGGGCCAGCACCATTCATGCAATGATTTATCGCCCCGATGACAAGGAAAATGAAGAGGAAGATGTTCCTGCTTTTGTCATCAACAGAGACAGTCCAGCCCATGATGCAGATCTGATTGTTATTGATGAATGCTCGATGGTGGATGAGATCCTTGGCTCGGACCTGTTGTCTTTTGGCAAACCGGTGCTTGTTTTGGGGGATCCGGCCCAGCTGCCGCCCGTTTCCGGGGGTGGTTTTTTTACTGAAGCGGAACCGGACGTGATGCTGACCGAAATTCATCGTCAGGCAGAAGACAATCCCATTATCCGGCTGGCGCAGGATGTGCGTGAGGGAAAAGATATCGGCTTTGGAGATTATGGGGCGGTTCAGGTGATTTCCAAACGGCAATTGGACACCGATGATGTGCTGGCGGCGGATCAGGTTCTGGTGGGGCGCAATAAGACGCGGCACAATTACAACAAGCGCTTGCGGGAATTGCGCGCCTTTGAGGGCAATTATCCGCTGGTGGGAGACAAGCTGGTTTGCCTTCGCAACAATCATCAAAAAGGGCTTTTGAATGGCGGCATCTGGATTGTTGACAAAATCACCTCGCGCACAGGCAAAGACATCAAGATGCGGGTCTCGCCAGAAAGCGGCCATGAATTATCTGGCCGGGTGGCTTTGAAACTGCCCAAAGCCCTGTTTGAAGAGCATGAAGGCGAATTGCCATGGTCTGTTCGCAAACGCGGTGACAGCTTTGATTATGGCTATGCGCTCACGGTTCACAAAGCCCAAGGCTCGCAATGGGATAAAGTCATGCTGTTTGATGAAAGCTGGGCCTTTCGTGAACATCGTCAGAGATGGCTCTATACCGGGGTGACCCGTGCCGCCGAAGAATTGACCATCGTGCGTTAGCAGATAAATATTTTCCATTTACCGAGAAATTTTATTCCAAACTTGTGTTTTTGCCTTTCCCATCCTGCCTTGTGCTGATATGGGAGGGCCGTTCGGATGATCTGGACAACCGGTCGCAGCCTACCCGGTTTGCTAAAACAAGGAACCCTGATATGAAAGTTCTTGTCGTCTGCTCTGGCGGACTGGACTCCGTTTCGCTTGCTCACAAGGTTGCTGCGGAACAGGAGCTTGTTGGTCTGATTTCCTTTGATTATGGCCAGCGTCATAAATGCGAGCTGGATTATGCCGAACAATGCGCCAAACGGCTGAATGTGCCGTTTGATCTGATTGATATGAGCGGCATTGGCAAACATCTGTCCGGCTCTGCCCTTACCGATGATATTGATGTGCCCGATGGCCATTATGAAGAAGACAGCATGAAAACCACGGTTGTACCCAACCGCAATGCCATCATGTTGTCCATTGCCTTTGGCATTGCAGCGGCCAAAGGGGCTGATGCTGTGGCAACGGCTGTGCATGGGGGCGATCATTTTATTTACCCCGATTGCCGCCCGGATTTTGTTGAGGCATTTGAAAGCATGCAGAAAAAAGCGCTGGATGGTTATGCCGATATTGAGCTTTATACGCCCTTTGTGCATGAGCCAAAATCCGCCATTGTGGCGGCGGGTGCGCGCCATAACACCCCTTTTGCGCTGACATGGTCCTGTTACAAGGGGGGCGAGGCCCATTGTGGGCGCTGCGGCACCTGTGTTGAACGGCGGGAGGCTTTTGCCATTGCCGGGATTGAGGATCCAACCCTGTATCTGGATGCCGATTTCTGGCGTACCGCTGTTGGCCATGGATCAGACACGGGGGCGTCTGTGTGATGTTTCGCATTACAAAAGAATTTCATTTTTCTGCCAGCCATCAATTGTCCGGCTTGCCCGAAGATCATCCTTGCGCGCGCTTGCATGGGCATAATTATATTGCAGAGATTGAACTTTGCGCGACAGAGCTGAACCCTCATGGTTTTGTTCTGGATTATCGCGCCCTCTCGCCTTTGAAAGCCTATATTGATGATCATCTAGATCATCGCCATCTCAATGATGTTCTGGGCCATGATGGGGTGACATCGGAAATATTGGCCAAGCATCTCTATGATTGGGCAAAGGCACGCTGGCCGCAAGTTAGCGCCATGCGGGTGAGCGAAACCCCGAAAACATGGGCGGAATATCGCCCATCCGATCAAGGAGCGGCCTGATATGAGTGCTATTCGTATTTCGGAGATTTTTGGCCCGACCATTCAGGGTGAAGGGGCACTGATTGGCGAGCCAACCGTCTTTGTGCGCAGTGGTGGCTGTGATTATCGCTGTGTGTGGTGTGACAGTTTGCATGCGGTGGATTCTGATTATCGCGGCGACTGGCTACCAATGCAGGCCCAGGATATTTTTGAGCGTATTGAGGCTTTGTCCAAGGGGGTGCCTTTGACCGTCTCTCTGTCTGGTGGCAATCCTGCCATTCAGGATTTTGGCCCGCTCATTGCTCTTGGCAAGGCAAAAGGCTATCGGTTTGCCTTGGAGACCCAAGGCTCTCTTGCCAAAGACTGGTTCAAGGATCTTGATCAGCTGATCCTTAGCCCCAAACCGCCCTCTGCCAAGCAAAAGATTGATTGGCAGCAGTTCAATGCTTGTCTTGATGCGGCCAAAGAAGCGCGCACGGCTTTGAAAATCGTCATTTTTGATGATGAAGATTATCGCTGGGCCAAAGAGGTTGCAGATCGCTATCCCTCTTTGCAGCTTTATTTGCAACCAGGCAATCACACCCCGCCCCCTGCCCATGCGCCCGATGCCAGCATTGATATGCAAGGCATTATGGATCGCATGGAATGGCTGGTCGACAAAACCCTTGGCGATGGCTGGTTTGCCCCGCGCATCCTGCCGCAATTGCATGTTTTGCTTTGGGGCAACAAGCGCGGCGTCTAAGCTCTGGCCCCATTCATTAGGTCCATTCTGTTAAAGGAACAGACATATGTCCAATCAGGATATTTATCAAAATCTGACCCAATTGGGTGGCAACACCCCCTTGCCCAACAGCCCGCAAGAGGCTGTTTTGGAAAAAGTGCCCAATCCGCAGGCTGATGTTGATTATGCTGTGCGCTTCACCGCGCCGGAATTTACCTCGCTGTGTCCTTTGACCAGCCAGCCTGACTTTGCGCATTTGGTGATTGATTATATTCCCGGCCAATGGCTGGTTGAGAGCAAGTCTCTCAAACTCTTTTTAGGCTCTTTTCGCAATCATGGTGCGTTCCATGAGGATTGCACCGTCTCTATCGGGCGACGTCTGGAAGAATTGCTGGAGCCAAAATGGCTGCGCATCGGTGGCTATTGGTATCCGAGAGGCGGGATTCCGATTGATGTTTTCTATCAAACGGGTGATGCACCAAAGCATGTGTGGATTGCACCGCAGGATGTGCCAACCTATCGCGGACGCGGCTAAGTGCCCGATTTAGGCCGCATATCGAGTATTATCAGGCACCAAAGGCGGTCGGGACGCTCATTCCGGCTGCAGCCAGATCTGCCATACCGCCATCGCCTGAGCGGCGATTGACCGCTTCTCGCGGTGCGGGGCCATAATAGGTGTCGGTGCGCACAAAGGGCCGATCCATGGAGACAGCGGCCAGAATGCGCAGATACATGTCCTTGGCGGAAAAGGGTTTGCGCAAAAATTCATGCACGCCCAATTGCTTGGCTTCGACAATGCGGTGTTTTTCGGCAAAAGAAGAAATCATGATGATGGGCACCGTGCCCATGGAATGATTGGGATTGCGCACAAGACGAACCAATTCCGGGCCATCCAGAATTGGCAAAACCCAATCGATGATCACCAGATCCGGGGAAAGCTGTTCGAGCTTTTCCAATCCGATGCCCCCATCTTCCGCCTCAAAAATCTCTCGCACTCCCAATCCTTGCAAAATGGTGCGAATGATTGTGCGCATATAGGGGCTATCTTCAATCACCAGCACCCTCAAAGCTGACAGGACTGTGACTGACATTGCGTTTCTTCCTTTTCACCCTCACAGAACAGGACATAGCCCCAGTTAGAAGACGAGGCACTTGACCCAATTTCTGCTTTTTTGGTCATTCTTCATGGCTTTCCCCATGACTTTGAGACCAGTCTAGACAGAAAAGCCTTTATGAACCTTTACGATTTTTCTATTTGGTGAGTTGCAGCTCATTAACCTTGCGCGCTACAAATTCATCAACCCGGATCTGTTTTTCTGTTCAAGCGCGGTTATCGGTCAATGCACTCTTTCCTTCGCTCTTTATCTTCTATACTATGGGTCGGACGCCTCATGTGATTGCACTTCGCATCAAATTGTCCTGTCATTACAAATTTGTAAGGCTGGGCGGAATTGACAAAGCTCAATGCGAAGGACCAAAGTGCAGGGCAAAGTGGCCATAGAAAAGCGGGACCGGACCTTGACCCCAGCTCCCATATTTCGCCTTAGCATTCAGGATATGCCTGTATCCTGACTGGACCTTTAGAAATAGCGGATGCCGAAAATGAAGTATCATGAGCTCTTTGAAAATGCTCTTGCGTCTTTGAAAACCGAAAAGCGCTATCGTATTTTTGCCGATCTGGAACGACAGGCTGGCAAATTTCCTCGTGCGATCTGGCGCGCCGACAATGGTTTGGAGCGTGAGATTCTGGTTTGGTGCTCCAATGATTATCTTGGTATGGGTCAACATCCCGATGTGATCAAGGCGATGACCGATACAGCCCAGAAAATGGGCGCAGGTGCCGGTGGCACGCGCAACATTTCCGGCACCAACCGCCCCTTGGTGGAACTGGAAGCCGAGCTGGCTGACCTTCACAACAAGGAATCGGCTCTGGCCTTCACATCCGGCTTTGTCTCCAATGAAGCTGCGATTTCCACCATTGCCAAATTGCTGCCCAATTGCCTGATCCTGTCTGATGCGCTGAATCATGCCTCGATGATTGCCGGGATCAAAAATTCCGGTATGCAAAAACAGATCTGGCGTCACAATGATCTGGAGCATCTGGAAGAATTGCTGAAAGCGGCAGGCAATGATCGTGCAAAGCTTATTGTCTTTGAATCTGTTTACAGCATGGATGGCGATATTGCGCCGATTGAGCAAATTGCCGATCTCGCCGACAAATATAATGCCATGACCTATATTGACGAGGTCCATGCCGTTGGCATGTATGGCGAGCGTGGCGCTGGCATTTGCGAGCGTGAAGGCCTGATGGATCGCATTGATGTGATTGAAGGCACCCTTGCTAAAGCTTATGGCACATTGGGGGGATATATCACCGGCAAATCCTGCATCATTGATGCGGTGCGCTCCTATGCGCCCGGCTTTATCTTTACCACTGCCATGCCACCTGCCATTGCAGCGGCGGCTCGCACCTCTGTTCGCCATCTGAAAAACAGTCAGGTTGAGCGGGATGGCCAGCAACGTCAGGCGGCCAGCACCAAGAAAAAATTCTCCGAAGCCGGTTTGCCCGTCATGCCGTCCGAGACCCATATTGTGCCGCTTTTTGTCGGGGATCCTGATCTTTGCAAAAAAGCCAGCGATATGTTGCTCGAAGAGTATGGCATCTATATTCAACCGATCAATTATCCAACGGTTCCCCGTGGCACAGAGCGTTTGCGCATCACCCCAACGCCGTTTCATGAGGATGCCCTGATTGACGATCTGGTTTCTTCTCTTACTGCTGTGTGGGAAAGACTGGGCCTTTCCTTCATTGCCCCCGGCAGCGTCTATGACATCAATAAACAGCCGGAACAGCAGGTTTTCGAAGCAGCGGGTGGTTAGGCACTAACCCTCTCTTCTTATGCACCATTTTGTGGGCGCATTTGTCATGTGAAATGACGGATGCGCCCATTTTGTTTTGGCGTGTCCTGTGATGATTATTCGCTATAAACAGCAAGACGAGATGGTGTGATGCTGAGATATTTTACTATTGCGGGGTGGCTCTTGGCTCTGTTGGGCGCATGTCAGGCGTTTGACTATAGCCCTGTTTCCTTTACCGGCACTGAGACACAGATTATTGCCCGTGGAACCATTGATAGCGGGACAATGGAACGCTTTTTGGAAATTTCCCGCCGTTACCCCAAAGCCAAAACGCTTGTCTTGCAACAGATTGAAGGCTCCATTGACGATGAGGCCAATCTGTCCTTCAGCCGTTATATCCATGATGAAGGTTTTGCTACGCTTGTTCCTGGCGATGGTCTGGTGGCCTCTGGCGGGACGGATCTGTTTTTGGCAGGGCGCGAACGTCTTTTGGAATCTGGTGCCTGTGTCGGCGTGCATAGCTGGGGATGGGATGACGATCAGGGCAAGGATTTTCCAAAAGATGCGCCAGAGCATCAAGCCTATCTTGATTATTACAAGCATATTGGCATCGCTGCGGATTTTTACTGGTATACATTGGAGATCGCCTCAGCCAACGATATGCACTGGATGAACGCGCAGGAGGTTATGCGCTATGGCATGACCAGCCGTGCGCCTGATGCCCTTGGCAAGGCCCAAGCGTGCAATATGCGCTGATTTTCTCTTTTTTTCTTTGTCAGCGCATGGTCTAAAGACAAAGATCACAGAACAAGGATTATTGGAGCGATGATAAGCATTGCCAAGGCCGGAGAGCGCTTTCTAGGAGACTGGATTTTGGAAGTGGAGCGTTGCCATTATGAGCAAGGCTCCCCGCCGCGCTCTGGCAGCTATCGCATTGAACGGGATGGAGAGGAGCTGGTTTTCCATATGAAATGGGTTGATGTGGAAGGGGAGATTTTTAATCTCAGCTTTCGTGGCATTCCCGATGGAGAGCCGCGCCCTTATAAAGGCGGCGATCTGGCCGATCATCTCAGCCTTGATGCCCCCTCCCCGACCAAGCTCAACAGCTCGGCCTATTTAAAAGGCGTTGAATTGATGATTGCCACCCGCACCTTGGTTGATGGCGGACAGCATATGGTGCTCACCCAAACCATCATTCTGCCAGATGGCTCCAAACCAACCAACAGCACACGCTATCGGCGCAAAGTCTGAGACGTAACCTTCGTAAAATGCAAGAGAGGCGCAAAATGCCTCTCTTTAAATTCAATCCGATCTGATTAATCAATCAGGCCTTTTTCACGATAATATTTCTCTGCACCAGGATGCAGAGGGGCTGACAATCCGTCATTTGCCATTTCTTTTGGGTTGAGATTAGCAAATGCCGGATGCAGTTTGCGGAATGCATCGAGGCCTTCAAAGACACCAGAAACTACAGCATAAACAGCTTCCTTGGAAACATTGCTAGAGGTCACAAACGTCGCTCCCACGCCAAATGTAGAGACATCGCTTTCGGTCCCACGATACATGCCACCGGGGATGGTAGCTGTTCGATAGAAACTGTTTTGCGCAATCAGCTTGTCAACAGCCTCGCCCGTCACATTCACAATCACTGCATCACAGGCAGTGGTTGCTTCTTTGATTGTTCCTGATGGATGGCCCACCGTGACCACCATTGCATCAATTTGATTGTCACACAAAGCGGCAGATTGTTCTGCAACTTTCAATTCAGTTGCCAAAGCAAAGCTTTCCGTGGTCCAGCCAAGTGCATTCATCAAAATTTCCATCGTCCCACGTTGGCCGGAACCGGGATTACCAATGTTGACGCGCTTGCCCTTCAGATCAGTGAAATTCTTGATGCCAGCATCCGCTCGCGCAACAACGGTAAATGGTTCAGGATGCACTGAAAAAACCGCACGTAGGCCTTTGAATGGTCCATGCTCTTCAAACCGGGCGGACCCATTATATGCGTGATATTGCCAGTCAGATTGTGCAACACCAAATTCCAACTCTCCTTGTCGAATTGTGTTGATATTGTAAACGGAGCCTCCTGTGGATTCCACAGAGCAGCGGATGCCATGTTCTTTTCGATTTTTATTCACAAGACGGCATATCGCGCCGCCTGTTGGATAATAGACGCCGGTTACACCGCCCGTTCCAATGGTGATAAATTCTTCGGCCATTGCAGCAGGAGCAATCAGTGCGATAGCAGCTGCTGTAGTAAGTATGGTTTTTACCTTTGCGTACATTATCAAATCTCCCTCGACGCTCTGGCCAATTTTGCGGGCACCGCAACATATCTCGGCCAATTGTTCAGGACCCAATTTTTGATTTAGGCCACAAAGGACCAGTAAACGCACATTCAGAATAATTGTTAGCGAAATTTTCGACTTGAATAACATTCCTTTGAGGAATTTTTTATAAAATAAATCATTCGTTACAGATATATTAATTATAATTTTGCAATCAGAAACGATCTGATTTTTTCGCCCAATCATTCCTTTATAGAAAGTAATAATATTACTATTTATCACTTTTTTGCTTAAATCTGTGTGCGTAGCATAGCCCAAAGACCAGCATATGGAGCTACGTGACTATGCCGATACAGATTTCATCCAAAGTTATGCGATTAAAGCCTTCTGCCAGTATCGCTGCGAAACAACGTGTTACAGATTTAGAAGCAAAAGGTTGGAAAATTTACGATTTTTGTGTTGGGGAACCTGATTTTGCTACGCCAAAGACTATCGTTGATGCCGCAATAGCAGCTATGCGCCGCGGTGATACCCATTATACGGGTTCATCGGGTATTCTGGCCTTGCGAGAAGCTGTGGCGCAGAAATTGTCGCATGACAATCACGTTACCTATCATCCATCGGAGATCGTTGTTGCCAATGGTGCAAAACAACTGATTTACGAGCTGTTTGCTGCAACCTTGGAACCAGGCAATGAAGTGATTGTGCCTGCGCCCTATTGGGTTAGTTATCCAGATATTGTCGCACTGAATGGTGGCACTCCAATCGTTGTATCTTGCGGTCCTGAAGATAATTTCAAACTGACGGCGGCGTCCCTTGAATCGGCAATCACAGACAAAACTCGCTGGGTGATTATCAATTCCCCCTCTAATCCAACAGGTGCTGTCTATCATCAAGATGAGTGGCAGGCTCTTATTGATGTCTTAGTCTCTCACCCGCATGTTTCTATTCTGACAGATGAAATTTATGAGCATATTATCTATGAGAATGCGCAAAATATAACTCCGGTTGCCTTGGATGAAAGGCTAAAGGAGCGTTGTGTCATCGTGAATGGAATGTCTAAAGCCTATGCAATGACCGGATGGCGACTGGGATTTGCTGCT
This sequence comes from Cohaesibacter sp., assembly GCA_025800105.1. GTDB lineage: Bacteria > Pseudomonadota > Alphaproteobacteria > Rhizobiales > Cohaesibacteraceae > Cohaesibacter. The sequence continues at coordinate 38,915 of JAOXSG010000774.1, forward strand.
GGCCCACAGCATGTGATGCAGGCAATCACCAAACTGCTCGGCCAAAGCACGACCTGCGCTTGCTCATTCGCACAAAGTGCTGCTGTTGAAGCCCTTTATGGCAGTCCAGAACCGGTAGAAGAGATGTTGAGGGCATATACAAAACGTCGCTCTATAATGGTCGATGGCCTGAACAGGATTGAAGGGATTTGTTGTACCAAACCGCAAGGGGCTTTCTATGCCTTCCCTGATGTGCGGGCAATTTTAGGATCCAAGTCTCCAGATGGATCCACACTTACAACAGATCTTGATCTCGTTAACTACCTGATTGAGGAAGCCTCCGTCGCGACTATGGATGGGACATCTTATGGATTGCCGGGCTTCTTACGTCTTTCTTTTGCAACGTCCCAGAGCATGATTGCAGAAGGACTGGAGGCGATGACCTTGGCCATTGCAAAACTTGACCGCCCTCTGGCTCAAGCCTAAAGGATATCACGATGACACATGCCATTGCAGGCTCATCCATGAGCGAACTACTTAACGGCTTCGCCGTTTGTGCCGTTGCAAATATCAGTGACAATCTTGACCGTGCCATAGGAGCAAGAGGCATTCGTCCCTTCCACAATGGCGGGTCAATGATTGGCAGGGCTCTTACTGTAAAGGTTGCGCCTGGAGACAATTCATACATTCACAAAGCACTGGATATTGTGTCTTCAGGGGATGTCATTGTTGTCGATGGAGCAGGATATGATGATCGCGCGCTGATCGGTGACATTATGGCCAATATTGCGCAAAGCCGAGGTGCCGCAGGAATGGTTCTGGATGGTGCTATTCGCGATGTGGAGGAAATTTCGACAAGATCATTTCCTATTTTTGCTCGAAGTGTTATTCACCTTGGACCTTATAAAGGTGGGTTTGGCAAATTGAACTTGCCAGTTTCGATCGGCGGCATGACTGTCAATCCCGGCGACATCGTTGTCGGAGATGCGGATGGCGTCGTCGCCTTCAGCCCCACGATTGCCCATGACTTGTTGCAAGCAACATATGCACAAAAAGAAAAAGAGGCAGACATTCTCGCATCCATTGCCAATGGTACATATACTGGCGCGGCATATTCCAAATGATAGAAAGTTGTCCTGAGTCTACGTCCTAGAATGGTTTACTGAACCTAACGGATCACAAAATGTTATCCGGGCATGAAAACATATTTCATGGAGCAAAAATGAATTCGCGCATAACGCTGAAGCAAATGGAAACGCTGTACTGGATTGTTGAGCTTGGCACATTTGAGAGGGCGGCTGCTCGGCTTTGTACGACACAATCTGCTGTTTCCAAGCGCATACAGGAGCTTGAGCGTTGTGCAGACATTGAAATTTTCAACCGAAATCAGCGCGGGGCAAAGCTAACCAGCCATGGAGAGGAGCTATTTGAAATTGCAAGACAGATGCTGCTTCTGCATGACCAAATCTTTGAGCTGGTGAATGGAGAAGCCTCACAGCCGAGATCGCTGCGCATAGGCATTACAGAACTTGTAGCAGCCACATGGTTTCCGCACTTGGTCTTTGCAATAAAAGAACGGTTTCCTAAGGTTAGGATTGATCCAACGGTCGCTATGGCTCGCGATTTGTTTAGCAGCCTGGAACAAGATCACCTTGATTTAATAATCATCCCGGAAACCTTCTCATTGCCTGAATTTGTGACAGTCCCTATTTCAAGTGTTCAGAATTACTGGATGGCAAAAAAAGGCTTCCTAAAAACGAATGTCCCTATCAGACATCGAGACTTGGCAGAATATACTGTGCTTATTCAAGGGGATATGTCAGGATCTGGCGTTTTTTTGAACAAATGGCTAAAAAATCGCGGTGTTGTTTTTCCCGAAACACTGGTTTGCGATTCCATGCCTGCCTTACTGGGTTTGGCAGTTGCAGGGCTGGGCGTTACGTATTTACCATATCATTTTTGCCGCAGATTAGCAGAAGAGGGCAAGCTTGAAGTGATTGAAACCGAGGTTCCGCTGCCACCGGTTCCTTATGTTGCAATGTATCGTGAAGACAGACCTCATTCATTTTTGCAGGACGTTCTGCAATTGGCTCAATCCAGTGCTGACTTTGAATCCAGTCCCGCAATTTCCCTTTCTTAGGCTCAGGACTCATACCATCATCTCAGCGCTCTGTGGTTGCCAGACGGATTGCCAGGGCTATGAAAATCAGGCTGGCCGTGCGGTTCATGATTTGCTGCCAGCGCGAAGAGCGGCGTAATTTTTGCCCCAGAATGCCCGCTCCCCACGCAATGGCTGAAAAAACCAGCAGGCTTGCGACAATGAAAAGCAGGCCTAGCAGGAGCATTTGTAGCGGGATGCTGCCTTGGGCAGGATCTGCAAATTGCGGCAGGAAGGCGAGAAAGAAAATGGCAACTTTGGGGTTGGTCAGATTCATGGCAATGCCGCGCAGATAGAGCTTTTTATAGCTCAGGGCTTTTGGCTGATTTTGCACGCCTTCTTGTGGCAAAGCGCTGGCCCCTGCCTTCCATGCGCCCCATGCCAGATAGAGCAAATAGGCTGCTCCGATTATTTTCAGCGCAGAAAAAGCCAGTTCAGAGGTTTGGAAAATCACAGCAACACCAAAGGCAACGGCCATTGTATGGACAATCAGGCCTGTGCATAGCCCCAATGTGACCAGCAACCCAGCCAAACGACCATAAAGTGCGGATTGGGTCAGGACAAAGATATTATCCGGCCCCGGTGCCAAACCCAAGGCAATCGCGGAGAAGAAAAACAGCGCCAGACTATCAAAAGACAGCATCATATGTAAGCCTTATGCTTTGCTCGGCTTTTGATCTTGGTCTTTCTCTTGCTCTTTGCCTGGCTCTGGTTTGGCATTGATTTTTGCCTGCTCTTGGGGTGATAGATCATCATCGAGCAAAATGCGATAGGCAGCTCCTTCTACATCCTCATATTGATTGTCCCGCAAGGACCAGAGAAAGGCAATCAGGCCCAAAAGCCCCAATCCCAAGGCAACCGGGATCAATAACAGCAAGGAAGACATGATTTCACCCTTTCGAAAAAGACGATAGATCAAGTTTGTTTGGCACCAAAATCATGTCAATTTTGGTCCCTGATTGGCATAGGCATCGTCAGCGGCCAAATTGTCCGACAGCCATTTGTCCGATTTTGCCCGCGCCCGCAAAGCATTGATCGTCACAATCAAGGACGAGCCGGACATGGCCAAAGCTGCGATCAAAGGGGTCACAAAGCCAGCCACTGCAAACGGCACGGCGATGACATTATAGAGCGTTGCCAGGGCCAAATTCTGTTCCATGATTTTGCGCGCCCGGCTGCCAATATCGAGCGCATGCAAGACCGGCTCCAATTTCTCCCCCAAAAAGAGAGCATCGGCGGCGGCCTGACTGACATGGGCGGCAGTGATGGGCGAGAGCGAGACATGGGCGGCAGCAAGAGCGGGAGCATCATTGATGCCATCGCCCACCATTAAAATGGTGCGGCCCTGTTGTTTCAACTCTTCGATGAAAGCAATCTTCTGCGTCGGGTCAATGCCAGCTTTATACTGATCAATCTGCAATTGCTCGGCCATGGCGGCAACCGCTGCGGGCTGATCACCGGACAAAATGATGATCTCTTGGCCTTTGTCTTTGAGACTTGCCACCACTTGCTTCGCGTCACTGCGCAATTGCTGCGACAGCGCAAAGACGGTTGGTGTGTCCCCTTCTCGTGCAAAGGCAATGAGCGAAGCCATCGGATGGGCTTGACTGACCTCTTTTGCCAGATTGTCTGCTGCGCAAAAAACAGCGGAGCCCAATCGTATTTCCTTGCCGTTCTTATCTTTGGCAATTAGGCCTTTGCCTTTTTCTTCTAGCACATCGGGCATGGGCTGTATGGAGCGGTCAAGCGCGGCCAAGGCGCTGGAGAGAGGGTGGCTGGAGCTTTTGGCCAAGGCAATGGCCAAGGCCACATGATCGGGATTGCAGTGCTCGGCATTGGCGATGCCGGGCATGGGGCGGGTCAGCGTGCCGGTTTTGTCAAAAATGATCGTATCCACGCGGGACAGCCTTTCAAGCGCGTCAGAGCGATTGAGCAACACCTGATTGCGAAACAGTGAGCCAGACGCCACCACCTGTACCGCCGGAATGGCCAGCCCCAAGGCACAGGGGCATGTGATGATCAGCACAGAAATGGCAATGACCAGAGAGGGTTGCCAGCCAATGCCCCAAAGCCACCAGCCGAAAAAAGTCAATGCCGCTGCGGTATGAACAATGGGCGCGTATAACTCTGCCGCCTTGTCCGCCAATTGGCGGTGACGGGATTTGGCCTCCATTGCTTCATCAATCAGGCGATTGACCTCGTCCAGAAGTGTTCCCTTGGCGGCGGCGGTGACCTTGATGGTCAAAGCGCCTTCGCCATTGAGTGTCCCGGCATAGACCGTCTCGCCTTTTTCAACCTCAACCAGCCTTGTCTCGCCCGTCACCAGACTTTGATCAATCAGGGACGCGCCCTCCAGCACTGTGCCATCAACGCTTACCCGCTCACCGGGGCGGACCAGCACTCGGTCCCCTGCTGCAATCTTGGACAGAGGCACTTCGCGCAATGCCCCATCGTCAAACAGCTTCATGGCTGTTTCGGCTTTCAGGGCGGTTAGATTTTCCGCAAAGGCGCGGGTTTTGACCCGCATCATCTGATCCAGCCAGCGGCCAATCAGCAAGAAAAAGAGTAGCATCAGGGCCGATTCAAAATAGACCTCTTTTTCATGTTGAATGGTTTGCAAAATAGACAAGAGCAGAGCCAGAATGACGCCAATGGAAATTGGCACATCCATATTCAGATGCCCTTTTTTCAGCACGCGCCAAGCAGAGCTGAAAAAAGGCATACCGGCATAAGCGGCGGCAGGCAGGGCAATGAGGGCCGAGAGCCAATGAAAGAAATCTCGGGTTTCTGCGGAGATGTCCGAGACATTGCCGGACCAGACCGAGATTGACAAAAGCATCACATTCATCGAGGCAAAGCCAGCCACGGCCAAAGCGCGCAGAATGCGGGTATTTTCTTTCTTTTCTTCATTTTTGACCGCAGCCGGGTCAAAAGGATGGGCGCCATAGCCCAGATCGGCCAGACGGTCGAGCAATGCTTGCGGCTTGAGCTGTGCTGGATCCCACATCACCGAAAGCCGATGCGAGGAGAGATTGACGCGGGCGCGTTCCACCCCTTCCAGATCCATCAAGCCCCGCTCGATGCGGGTCATACAGGCTGGACAATAGATGCCTTCGACTGCAAGAGCAATTTGCTCATTGCCATTGGGCAGGCTTTGGGAGAAAGCAGTCCAGTCACGTTCTACTTGTTGCATTGCGCCTTATCATCCTGACATCGGGCCATGGGGTCTTGAGAGCGTTTTTCAGAGCGGTTTGCGCATCATTCCAAGGTGGTCTGGCCGACAGATTTGAATTTCAGCTCGTCTTTCTCAAAGGCATCAAGCTTGACGCGCCAACGGCCCGGATCCAGTGCACCGAGCGACAGGGTATAGAGACCATCGCCTTTTTCGCTCAGATCTCCCGTAAAGTCCTGTGCTTCCGTGATCGGGCGGCCCACTTCTGCCTTGATAGAGAGGCCGGTCAGGGCGTTTCCTTGTTTATCTTTTGCTTCCACGACCAAGATCACATCGCCAGCAGAGCGTTTGAGCTGGGCATCAATGGTCCAGGCGCGCTGTTGTTGTGCGCGGGCCTCAGCCAATTTTTGGTCATAGACCTGCCCTTCCTTATAGGAGCTTTCGACCTCGACACCCGGCCAAGAAATATTGGCATAATAGACAAAAAAGCCATTGGCGAGGAACATGACGCCAAAGAAGCCCAACACCCACATCAAGACATGTTTGCCGGTCAATTCTTTTTGTTTTTTGGGGGCTGGATTGGCCATATTTGTCTTTCCTTGCCGTTATGCCTGAGCCTCTTTCCTGCAGGCCGGACCATAACGATTTTCGGGGAACAGGAAAAGCCTTTTGTCAGGCTTGAACGCTGAAAAGAGCCAGCTGTTTTTAATCAGCTGGCTCTTTATTCTATCATGAATGTGTCATGCTTTATGGTGATTTGAAATAATCACCAACGCGGGCCGTTTCTCCCGTTTCCAGATCCTTAACGCGGAAGGCCATTGGATCGGACCGGGACAATTTTGCCCCTTTGGGCGCAAAGACCTGCACACGCAATTCCTTGGTGATGTCAGCATCAATCGGCACGATTATGCTTTGTGGATTGTCTGATTCAATGCCGACCGCTTTCATTGAGAAGCCTTGCGGCACGCCTTCGAGCGACAATTCAAAATCGCGCGCTGTATTGGCCTTATTGATCAGGCGCACGGTATAGCCATTGCGCAAAGATCCGTCAGACAAAGCAACATAAAGCGGATTTCTGTCATGCAACACATTGAGATCGACCAATTGGCGGTTGATCAAGGTGACCAGCATCAGGGCGCAAATGCCGACAATCATCGTGACATAAATAATTGTTCTTGGACGCACAAATTTATAGATGCTGTCCTTGCCCTCCAAATGGCGCTGGATGTTGATATCGGTATCATAATCCACCAGACCACGGGGTTTGCCGATCTTTTTCATCACCGCATCACAGGCATCAATGCAAAGGCCACATTGAATGCAGGACAATTGCGCCCCATCGCGAATGTCGATGCCCGTGGGGCAAACCGCAACACATTGGCCACAATCAACGCAATCGCCTGCTGGCAAGCCTTCCTTGGCGCGCAATTTCATCTTTTTCAAAGATCCGCGCGGCTCGCCACGGTCTGTGCGATAGGTGACATTCAAGGCCCATTCGTCGGTCAAAGCCGCCTGAATCCGGGGCCATGGGCACATATAAACGCAGACCTGCTCGCGCATATGCCCTGCCAGCAAATAAGTAGTTGAGGTGAGAATGGCGATCCAGACATAAGCCACCATCGGGGCATCGCCAAAGGCTAGTTCCTTGACCAGCGTTGGGGCATCGGCGAAATACAGCACCCAAGCGCCGCCAGTCCACCAGGCAATCAGCAACCAGACAATATGTTTGGAGATTTTCTGCCCGATGCGTTTGAGGGTCAGGGGTTGGCCTTCTGTTTTCAGGCGGACACGGCGGTCGCCTTCTATCCAGCGCTCAACCATGAAGAAGAGGTCGGTCCAGACCGTTTGCGGGCACATATAGCCGCACCAGACACGCCCGGCCAAAGCATTCATTAAAAACAGGGCAATGGAGGCCAGAATGAGCAGGCCGGTCAGATAATAGACTTCCTGAGGCCAAATCTCGATGAAAAAGAAATAGAAACGGCGGGCAGGAAAATCAATCAGCACGGCCTGATCCGGCGCACCGGGGCCTCTGTCCCAACGAATGAAGGGAGTGAAATAGTAAAATCCCAGTGCCACGGCCATAAAAGCCCATTTGATTGAGCGAAAGGTGCCGCTCACACTTTGGGGGAATACTTTTCTGGCTTTCTCATAAAGGGGTTGTGGGTCGCCCGCGCTGGTCCCTTGGGCATCAGCCTTCATAACACTTCTCCTCGAAGCAACTTAATAACCGGCATTTAATTTACCAGTATTCTCTCTCATCTATAATGAGGCAATTCGTCCATTCCTATGACATAGATTAAATTCAAAAAATTAAATGTAGTTTTATAGGAAGAATACCGAGACATATTGTCGCCCGCCCGCATTACATCGCGCAACACATCCTTATGGGCGATCTCTATCTGTCCTATCTGGCAGATCAGACGATCTTTGCGTCAAAGGGCTGACAGAAACAGCATATCTGGCAGTATGCTGCTTGTGACCGGCCTTTCATGACATCAGGCTCATGAGTATGACGCCATTAAAGAGAAAAGCCAGCCCGTAAAGAGCTGGCTTTTGCTGTTCTTATTGTCCGCCACCGCGGGTATGGACATAGACCGCAAGGGATTTAACCGTCACAGGATCGAGACGTTTTTCCCAGCTTGGCATCACGCCCTTACGACCATTGGTGATGGATTCAATGATCGCTGCACGATCACCACCATAGAGCCAAATGGCATCGGTCAGGTTTGGTGCACCCAGATCTTGCAGACCCTTGGCATCTTCACCATGACAGGAGGTGCAGTTTTCTTCGAACAGGACTTTGCCTGCTTCCAGATCTGCGCCTTCATCGGTTTGCATACCGGACAGAGACATCACATAATTGGTAACAGTGATGATATCCTCTTTTTCGAGAATTTCGTCACGACCAAAGGCTGTCATGTCATTGGTGCGCTCGTCTTCATGGCCGGAACGGATACCGACACGAAGGGTTTCGTGGATCGCATCAATGGTGCCACCCCAAAGCCAATCGTCATCGACCAGATTTGGATAATCGGTGGTGCCAGCGGCCCCAGAGCCATGGCAGGCTGCACAATTGTCACCAAAGGCTGCAGAGCCCTGTGCAATGGCAAAGGTGCGCAACTCGTCATTGCCAAGGATTTCCTCAACAGAGGCATCCTTAAGGCCTGCGCCTTTTTCCAGACGGGCAGCCAGCAATTGATTATAAGCGGCTTGACCTTCGGCACGGCTGGAATGACCCAACATGCCTTTGGTATAGTCGCTGACCAATGGCCATGCTGGATAAGCAACCCAGTAACCAATCGCCCAAATGACGGTGATATAGAATGTCCACAACCACCAGCGTGGTAGAGGATTATTCAGCTCTTTCAGACCATCCCACTCGTGACCCGTCGTTTCGACGCCGGTGATGTGGTCCATTTCCTTGTTATGTTCACTCATTCTCAGTCCTCCCGCAGCGGCATGTGAGACGCTTCGTCGAACTTATCCTTGTTGGATGGCCAAAGGGCATATACCAGGACACCCGCAAAGATCAGTACAAAATAGAGCAAGCCCCATGTCTGCGCGAAGTTAGCTAAAGTTTCATAGGTCGACATGAACTCGCTCCCTAGCGAAGGTCTGCCTTGTCATCATAGATTGAGAAATCTACCAAGGTACCCAGCATTTGCAGATAGGCAACCATAGCATCCATTTCCGTCACTTTGTCAGGATTGCCGTCATAATCGCGGATCACAACACCGGGATAGCGCTCTTCGAGACCATCCACATTGTCGTCATCAGGATTTGCCTGAGCCATAAGATCGGCCTTGGCATTGGCAATCTGCTCGTCGGTATAAGGCACACCAACAAAGCGGTTGACTTTCAGGTCAGCAGAAATATCTGGAACTTTCAGCTCTGCTTTTGCCAGGAATGGATATCCGGGCATGACAGATTCCGGCACCACTGAGCGAGGATCGATCAGGTGGTTGACGTGCCAAAGATCAGAATATTTGTTGCCAACGCGCGCAAGATCAGGACCAGTACGCTTGGATCCCCATTGGAAGGGATGGTCGTACATGGATTCTGCTGCCAGAGAATAATGACCATAACGTTCAATTTCATCACGCATCGGGCGGATCATCTGTGAGTGACACAGATAGCAGCCTTCACGGATATAGATGTTACGACCGGCTAGCTCGAGAGGGGTGTAAGGGCGCATGCCCTGTACTTTCTCGATGGTGCTCTTGAGATAGAAGAGCGGAACGATTTCCACCAGACCCCCGATGGCAACCACAATCAGGATGCCAACGAGAAGCAGGATGGAATTCTTTTCAAGAACAGCGTGTTTGTTAAACATAGACATGATTTGCCGTTCCTTATTCTGCGGGAACCAAAGATGGGTCAGCAGCGTCAACTTCCGCTTTTTCACCCACTTTAATGGTCATCCAGAGGTTATAGGCCATGATCAGAGAGCCAAGGACGAACAACAGGCCGCCAAGCGCACGGATCATATAGAACGGATGCATCGCCTCAACGGATTCGATGAAGGAATATTCAAGGAAGCCGAGCTTGTCATATGCGCGCCACATCAGGCCCTGCATGATGCCGGACACCCACATGGAGGTGATGTAGAGAACAATGCCGAGCGTGGAAACCCAGAAATGCCATTCAACAAGACGATCGGAATAGAGCTTCTTGCGGTTCCACAGCCATGGAATCAGGCAGTAGAGAGCACCGAAGGAGATATAGCCAACCCAGCCCAGAGCACCGGAATGCACGTGACCGATGGTCCAATCGGTATAGTGAGACAAGGAGTTCACAGCCTTGACGGACATCAGAGGCCCTTCGAAGGTGGACATGCCATAGAAGGCAACAGATACAACCATCATACGCAGAACAGGGTCTGTGCGCAGTTTGTCCCAAGCACCGGATAGGGTCATCAGGCCGTTGATCATACCACCCCAAGATGGCATCCACAGGATGATCGAGAAGGTCATGCCCAGTGTCTGCGCCCAATCAGGCAGCGCGGTATAGTGCAAATGGTGCGGACCTGCCCAGATATACAGGAAGATCAGAGCCCAGAAGTGCACGATAGACAGACGATAGGAATAAACCGGACGATCTGCGCGCTTTGGAATGAAGTAATACATGATGGCCAGGAAGCCAGCGGTCAGGAAGAAGCCCACCGCATTGTGACCATACCACCACTGCACCAAAGCATCCTGCACACCAGAGAAAAGCTGATAGGACTTGATACCATAGATAGAAACAGGGATGGAGATATTGTTACCCAGATGCAGCATGGCAATGGTAACAATGAAGGCCAGATAGAACCAGTTTGCCACATAGATATGCGGCTCACGGCGCTTCCATAGCGTGCCAAGGAATACCAGCAAATAGGCAACCCAGACAATGGTCAGCCACAAATCGGCATACCATTCCGGCTCTGCATATTCTTTACCCTGGGTGGCGCCAAAGAGATAGCCGGTTCCGGCAATCACGATGAAGGCGTTATAGCCCAGAATAATGAACCATGGAGAGACACGGCCCGGCAAGCGAGCATGACAGGTGCGCTGAACCACATAGAAGGATGTGGCGAGCAGCACGTTGCCACCGAATGCGAAAATCACCGCAGAGGTATGCAGCGGACGCAAACGGCCAAAGCTGGTCCATTCCAGATCAAAGTTCAGCGCTGGGAAGGTCAATTGCCAAGCGATGATATCGCCAACCAGAAAACCGGCAATACCCCAGAACATAGCTGCCACAGAGGCAAATTTGATCGGGCCAAGGTTGTAGCCTGTTTCATCAACGTCCGCTGGACGCTTGAAATAGGCGTTGAAAATAAGGAACACGCCGAGTGCTGAAAAAATCAGACCGACGGTCGCGTGAAATGCCATAACGCCATCCACCGCCTTTGCAGCGATCGCGAGGCAAGCGAAGGCAAGAGCGGTCAGGAATACCGCAAACAGGCCTTCTTCTACAGAGAGTCTTTTAATTGTGTGAGCCATCTTTCAGTCCCATCTAGGAACGCACTTCCCCCAATCAGGGTCAACCGACCCTATGGTTCTGGGGCTTGATACGCTTTGACTCATGTCAACGTGAAGGGGTGGAAATACGTAAAAGGTGCGACTCGTGGTCACAGTCTTGAGCATGATCAAGACCCAAATATTACAAATTCTTCATATAATTCAGCTTTTTACAGACACTCTCTTGCCGGGTTCCTGCAAGTTCAGAAATTTTGAAAGCAAGAAAGGAGCGTGCGTTTAAAATGTGCATGGCCTCTGTCTTTTTGCCGCTTTCTTCGCCCAAAGGCCTATAGTCTTTTGGCTAAGATATGCCATTTCTGGTGCTCTTGCCTGCCCTATGATCATGTTTCATGGATTATGCTTTCAGAGAATCAAGTGCGAAGAGCCTAGGCTCAGAACTCATTCATTTAGCCTAGATCCTCTCGACAGTCTGCCTTTGGTTCGTTATGACCGTTTTTCCCGCTTTTCATGCGATAAGGATATCCCTTTGAACTGGCTTTATCTTGGCTTTGCCATTTTATTTGAAGTTGCTGGCACCTCTGCCCTGACCCTCTCGCAAGGTTTTAGCAAAGCCTTGCCTACAGCACTTAGTCTGATTGCCTTTGCCATTGCCTTCTTTTTTCTGTCTCTTGCTTTAAAGACCATCCCTGTTGGCATTGCCTATGCCATATGGTCCGGGGCAGGCATTGTGCTGATTTCGCTGATCGGCTTTTTTCTGTTCAAGCAATCTTTGGATTTTCCGGCACTGATTGGCATCGCCCTTATTATTGGCGGGGTTGTTGTCATCAAGCAATTTTCGTCTATATCTGGACTTTAGGTGTTTGAAGCCAATCTGCCCAGAGCGATGCAGAAGGCACAATAACCGTCTTTTCCTTGAAGCTGTTCATTATTTTCGCGTCCATAACATCACTTGGCGAGCTTTGCCTACTCAGTTTGGAAAGCGAAGTTCTATCTGGAAACTGTTCGAGCGTTTAAGCAAGGCTGGTGTCTTTGAAGCCTGTTTCGATAGCTTGGCTTCACCTAGCTTATCAGCTCATTTGGTGCAAATGTTAGACAACTTCATTGTCCATGCTCATGTCTCGGCAGCAAGAGCCAAAGGGAGCAGACTAGACAAGCGCTAGAGCGAGCAAAGGGTGGCTTCTCAAGCAAAATCCATTTGAAGACAGATCTTGACGACCATTCTCTTGTCGTTGAACTGACTGGTGGGGAGATAAGGGGATGCACCGCATTTTCGCATCCCTCTGAATATCGGCTGGATGTCGAACCCCGCGCAGCTGTGAGGGACAAGAGCTATTCTAGCATAGCCAATCGCAAATATGCACGACAATGCACTGCTGTTCCTATCATTCCGCACAAGTCCAATGAGAGACATCAGCCCAAGCATTTTTCCAAGAAACTATACAAAGTAAGAGCCCGCATCGAACAGGCCTTTGGCAAACTCAAACGTTTCAAACGGGTCGCTCTATCATGTAAGAGGACACAGCGTAATTACCGATCAATCATCTCACTCGCGGAAATATTCATCTTGATCAAATCTATTCACTCTGTCAGCTCAATGAGCATTGAGAACCATTTCATTCTGCTGATTAATATAAATTTAACTTTCACTTTTTTTTAACCATGTTGATTTAAAATCCTAAAATAGAATGAACAGGGTAGAAGCATACTAATCTAAATCTAATATGAACATATTTGAATTGGTAGCATTTTAACATCGTTTAGCTTGTAAATGCACCATTGATGCGGATGACTGTTTTAAAGCGCCAAACCCTAGTAGCTTCATCGAAAGAAAATGCGATAAAGGAATTTGATTATGGATATTTCCAATAAGCTTCAAATAGCTAGCGTGGCATCACAATACACCAAGCCAGAGGTAGCTTTTTCATCATCAACACAACCTAAGACTAGCGCGTTTGATGGCCCCGCAGTAAACGTGAGCATCTCCAGTGAAGCAGTGGAATTATTCGATCAACTACAATCTTTGTCTAAGCAGGATGAGAAGAAGCTCGATGCACTCTTTGAGAAAATGGATAAGATTTTCGAGTCTGCTGGTAATAATGAACTAAGTGGTAATCAAATCAAACAACTCGATGCATTGTCAAAAAAGGTGGATCAGGTTTTAGGACTAGAAACAGAAGATGATCTATTGGCTAGCCTACCACCCAAAGAGGCCAAACAATTGGAGGATCTTTTCAAACAAGTAGATCAGTTATTTGAAAAATCCGGTGATAAACCATTGACAGAAAGCCAACAAAAACAGCTTCATGCGCTTGATGAAAAAATAAATCAGATCGCAGAGGCTCACGTTTAAAATCCCATACATTTAGATCTTAATAAGACTTTAAAATATCTACACATAACAATGATGCGAGCTTAGATCCTGATTCAAAAAATCCGGGCTAAGCTCCCTCTGCCTCAAAACCAACGGTCAAAGTATTCTCGTATACAGTTTTGGAGGGAGAAGACCGCCAGATAGCACCATCAAAATCTGGGATAAAACAGGCTGATCAAATTATTCCGTGAAAATCCAATGAGAAATACCAGCCTAAGCATTTTGCTGAGGAGCTATACAAGGCAAGAACTCGTATTGAGCAAACCATCGACAAATTCAACCGTTTCAAGCGCGTTGCACTCAGGCGCGAGAAAACCCAACAGAATTAGCGATCAATCATCTCAATCGCTGCAGCATTCATCTTGATGAAATTCGTCCACATCGCATAAGCTGTAGAAGTTCAGATTTGACCCTTTAATCCTCACGCATTGGCGAGGCTGCTTTATGATCCTATTTTCTCTTCCAAAGAGATCAGCCTTCTCTTGCATGTGCCTTGTGTTGCTCATATTGGCTGGGTGTGCGTCTCGTGGGGGGCTTGATTATCAGGATAGCGCGTCCAGATCTGCCGCACCTCTTGCCTCTGTCTCATCCATTTTTGTTGCAACAAATCGTCAAGCCAATCTCGATGATGCACGCATTGGCTATGGCTCACAACGCAGCAAGCAGCTTGGCTATGCGCGCTTTGATGTCAGCATTCCCGGCACACATAAAATTGGCGAGATTGAATGGCCAAGCGGGCAAGCTGATCCAGCAAAGCATTTTATCACACGTGGTCATATTGATTATTCAGATGCGCCCTCTTTTCATAAAGCTGTGTCTGATCATTCCCTTCAAAAGGCTGAACACTCGCCCAAGGGTCAAAAAGAGCTGGTGCTGTATATTCACGGCTATAATACCAATTTTGCCGAAGGGCTTTATCGGGTTGCACAGATTGCGCATGATTATGACATGACGGCGCCCATGATGTTGTTTTCATGGCCCAGTGCTGGCCGCACCGGGCTTTATGTCTATGACAGGGATAGTGTTAAAATCTCCAGAGATGCTTTGGTACAGCTTATTGAACAGCTGCATCGCTCTGACATTGAGCAAATCACATTGGTAGCGCATTCCCTTGGCTCCGAACTTTTAATGGAGAGTTTGCGTCAGATGCATCTCAGCGGCAAAGCCTCTTTCCTGTCCAAACTCAATGGGGTGGTTTTGTTGTCGCCGGATTTGGATCTTGATGTTTTCAATGCGCAGCTGAACCAAATCAAACCACTTCCACGGCCCTTCTTTATCTTTGCCTCTCAAAAAGATGAGGCTTTGCAAGTCTCCGGCTTTCTGACGGGACAGGAAGAAAGGGTTGGCAATAGTCTTGATCTCAGCAAAATCAATCATTCAGGCATCAGTGTTGTTGATGTGACCGACTTTACGGGGGGCGATCGCCTTCATCATTCAACCGTTGCAACATCCCCGGCTCTGGTCACTCTTTTAAAAGGCCTGAAACAACAAAATCCTCTTGATGCCTTGCAAACCAGCGCCAATCAACAAACGATTGGCTCTCGTGTGGTTGGAACAGCAACCCTTCCTTTGCGCATCCTTACAAAGACCACTGAAGCGGTTTTTGCTCCGTAAGCTTTTAGGCTCAGGACCCATTAATTTTGCTCATTCTGCGAGAGCATTTTTGAGCAATGGCAAGGAGGAAAATCGCGACAATGTGGTTCATTTTCAAGATTTTACGACGGTGATCTATGGTTTATCGGGTCCACCCGATGAAACGTCCAGTGGACGTTTCACCATGAGAACGCCGAAGGCACATTGCGCAAAAATGCTTCGCCCTTCGGGTTTGTCTTGAAGCACTCATCTATCGAACCAAGAGCTGCAAAAAGGGAACCACCCTTATTTT
>JAOXSG010000793.1 GCA_025800105.1 Cohaesibacter sp.
GATCAATTTTGTTCGGCGCGGCGGTAGCATGACGCAAACGGGCCTGAGTTGCTGCGTGGCTTCTGGCTGCCTGGCTCGGAGGCCGCCCAGCTGACTGGCACGTTTAATTTTCCATCCCAGATGGCATGCAAGTGATAGCCTGCAGTCCAGGCGTATTTTGTTTGGCGCGAGCGCTGAATAATCCTTCGTTCGCGAGTTACGGCCGCCATCTTGAATAAGAAAACGCGCAGAGGGCTGGAGCGAGTCAAAAAGAAACCCAAGGGAGCGTATGACTGGCGAAACCGTTCTAACCCTCTCCCGTTAAGCATCCAAAATGGCGGCTTTTAAACAGGATCGACACTATTGAGCGTTTGGACGCCAAATAACGCCCGCACTGCAGGCTATGCAAGTGAGCACATGGCACACGGCCGCTCTCGGGCCTTCGGTGCTCGCTTCACGAGGTTAATAAATTTGCCGCCTGGGCATCAAACGTATCGTGCTAGGGCGCGCGCATTTTGGCTCAAAATATATTTATATCTTTTGAAGATGTCGTGCAGTTGCCTCGCAACAGCATAACAGATAACGCCATGCACGCGCTAGGCATCACAATGGCGCACATAGCCCCGGCTAAACGATCAATCATTTTCTTCCAACACCCTATTGGATGAGGCGGCTAAACGATCAAGCATTGTTTATGACGTAAAAAGTTGGATGAAAATGTTTGATCAAGTTCAAACATTTGATCAAACATTTTGTGTGACGAACATTTAATGTTTCATCGTTTAGCCGCCTCATCCAACACGGTGTTAGATGAAAATGTTTGATCGTTCAGCCGGGGCTTAATAGCGTCCAGTTGCGATAATTCAGTTTCAACG
>JAOXSG010000822.1 GCA_025800105.1 Cohaesibacter sp.
AATACCGCCTCTGATGCTAAGGCCTCAAAAACAAAACCGCAAACAGAACCGGCCAAGACGAAGCTGACTGAGGCTGCATCCAGGACGGATGAAGCGAGCGCTGATACCCAAAATGCTTCGAATGCCTCTGGGCAAGAGACAGAAGATGATACCCTCAAAACGGATAATATGACGGCTTCTGATTCTGCTGAAGCTCAAGAGATATCAACATCAAAACCATCTGAAAAATCTGGGCAAAGCAATGAGAGCGGGCAAAAAGATCAGTCCGAACAATTGGCGGTTCCAGCTTCTGATGACAAGGCCCAGACCGCTAAAGACACGTCTTCTTCTTCAGATGTGTCTGATCAGGACGCAAACTCTGATCAAATGGCACCAACCTTTGATGTGGTAAGGGTTGAGCCAGATGGCAGCACGTTGGTTGCCGGTAAAGCTCTGCCCGGCTCTGTTGTTAAATTGCTGGATGGAGAGCAGGTTCTGGCCAGTGTAACGGCGGATGAGAGCGGCAACTGGGTTCTGATTTTGGAAGAAGCCTTGCGCAAAGGCGTGCATGATTTGCGCCTTGCTTCCAAAGCTCAGGAAAATGGCGAGCAGATTTTGTCCAAATCGAGCATTGCTGTTGCCATTCCTGAAAATGGCGATTTGCTGGTTGTCGAAAGCGAGCCGGGTCAGGCTTCGAAAATTTTGGCGCAAATCGGTCAAAAGACTGCTGAACCGAACGCTTCCCAATCTGATCTGGCCTCAAAAAAGGCGGCGGCTGAGATGACTGATACTAAGCCGTCCTCTGAGGCTGTTAGCGAAGGAAATAGAGAGACGCAAAGTGAAGCCGCACCAAAAGAAATGGCGTCAAAGAAGGAGAATGCAGACGGCTCTGATGGAACCCAAACCTCGCAATCTGGCGCGGATAGTGCGTCTGTCGCCGGTGCTGACATCGATGGCACAGTAAAGCAAGACACTGTTTCACAAACGGAGCAAGAG
>JAOXSG010000199.1 GCA_025800105.1 Cohaesibacter sp.
CGAGGGAATCCACGAGACGCCGCACCACGGGGTCCGAAAGGCGACAAAGGCGTAACCGGATCACGCGGTCCTGCAGGTCCTCAAGGGACTCCAGGAGATGCCGGTCCACTGGGGCCGAAAGGTGAAAAGAGCGATACAGAGCAGCGCGGTCCTGCAGGTCCTCAAGGGAATCCAGGGGATGCCGGTCCACAGGGCCCGAAAGGTGACAAAGGCGAAAAGGGGGCAAAAGGCGAAAATGGCGACCCTGGGGCTGGAGCAAGCGGCGGCTCCGACATTGATATGCAAAATAAGTAAGAAATTTTGCGACTGAAAAGGAGCCCCTATCCCATCCGCGGCGATCTGACGAAAGCCATCAGCTACGCTGACCAGAGAGAAATCTTTCTCTCGAAAAAAGAAGGCGGCAAAATGGAAAATGAGATTGACATGGCCGGCAACTCAATCTTGAACCTGGAAGACCCCGCGCAGGTCGATCAGGCGACAAACCAAAAATATGTCGACACCAGGCTCGCCACCAAACTGGACAAAGCCGCTGACATTGACATGAAAAACCATTCAATTACCAATCTTGAACTCCCAACAAATCTGAGAGACGCTGCATGCGCCGAGTATGTCAACTAGAAAATTCGTGACGAAACGGATAAAAAGTTTGTCAAAATTGATGGCACCAACATCATGACTGGCAACTTGGACTTGAACGACAAAAAAATAACCAACTTGGCCACCGATGGCAAAAACATAAAATCGGCCACAAGTGTCGGGTATTTGAAAAACGCTCTCGTTGAAAGCCATGAACTTATCACGAAAGAATACAAAAAC
>JAOXSG010000835.1 GCA_025800105.1 Cohaesibacter sp.
GTCTTGCGCATGCCTACATGGCCTATAAAGGGCACATCGTGGTATTCCTTCAAGATTTGCTATCGCAAAGACTTAGGAACGATGATTTTCTGTCAAACCCCCCACCATTATTGCCATTAGCCCGGATGGAGTCAGATAAAAATCTTCATATTTCTGTCCCTGGCATAGCTTCAAGAACGCTGCAACATGACTCTTGTCTTCTTTGTAAGCCTTCGTCCATTGCTGAAGATCTTCGGTTGTCAGCTCCACGCTCGCTCCAATCAGTGTCGATACATGTCACTCAATCATTGCTGTTGCTATAGCCACCTCATCCGTTGAGCCCTCTTCCAGCTTGCGTTGACTCCTACTCAGAGCGTCGGCAACTACATTTGCTTTTCCGGGTTGGTACTTGATGGTGGGGCGGATTGATTGAAAGAGTCCCAACCTCAACCATCGCGTTTGAACCCGGGTCAACACCTGCTGGTCCATGATGCGGACAAGTGGCTGATGATCGGTCACCACTGTCACACCACCAGGAC
>JAOXSG010000875.1 GCA_025800105.1 Cohaesibacter sp.
GATTGAAAGAGATTGTGTAATCGTTCGAAGGTACCACAACTGTAAGAACAACCATTGTGCCGGCTGCATTTGTACTTTATTTAAACTTTAATTTAAAAAAAACATAGAAATATTAAAATGTTTTCTGGCGGTTTCAACCCAAATTCAAATCTTGGTCTCGAAGTTGGGGGTCGTGATTACGGTCCGCCGCCAGAAGAAAAGAAAGAAGAAAGAAGAAATCGAAGAAAAGTGAAAAGAAGAAATCGAAGAAAAGTGATGCCAAGAACCACAGAACACGATTCAATAGATTCGAAATTTAAGTGGATGAAGTCACCTGAAGCAACAAAACTCGCTGCAGCAGCGAAAGTAAAATCGCTTTCGTACTTCAAACAGCGTTTCCCGAACGCTGACATGAGCGCTTTTACAGTAGAAGTCGATTTCGATGAAAATCACAAAGCGACTGGCGAGGTGTTTTTCAAGGAAGGCCAAGGCTCATTAAAAAGCATGTTTGGTTCAGACCGCAATGATTGGCCTGAAGCAATGAAAAACGCGCTAGGATTGCATCATGATGGCGGATTTTCTTATAAACTTTCAATAAACAACAGACCCCCGAAACCAATCCCAGCGGTTGATTTTTCGAAAAATATTCAAACAAGAATTGGCGAAGTTCTGAACAAGGCACAAAAAATTTACGTCACACCGACGGATTATTTCACCACGCAATTCAGGCAGATTTTCAAGGACACGCAGAAAAAGTTCACCACATCAAAATACGCAAGAAAGT
>JAOXSG010000901.1 GCA_025800105.1 Cohaesibacter sp.
GCAAAGTCATGCTTTGCATTGCCAGCCACCTGGATCTGCCACAGCGGCAATTGCTCCGCATCAAGGTCTGAGGTGGGACGGATGCTTTTGGGGCGAGGGGGGAAGGTAAAATAATGATACAGTGATCGACACCAGCAGAACTGCGTACACATCTTGTAAAAAGAATCCACGTATCTAAATGCAGATACATATCGTATTTGTATTCTAAGCGTAAAGAAACATGGTCAAATGCATGAGGCATAAAAGGGCCCTTTGGCGCCTTCCACAAAGGCGGAAAAGGCTTTGCCCCGTGGTCGCACCACAGCAATCAGCCCTGCTGGCCCGGAGCTGGCCGTCTTCTCCACGCTTTCACCAAGGAGCGGCTTGCTTGGTGTGCTGCTACGCTAAAGCGCTTTGCGGGCATGGCGCACAAACGGCACTGCACGACTGCGGTGATTAAAACCTGTTTGTATATGCTGCCTTCTGGGCCCAAAGGTGAAAAACATAGGGCTGCGGAAGGAGAGGCCAAAAAACAACAATGGCAAGGGCTCCCCTTTACAATTGTTGTCAAGGAAGGCTTGTTGTGTCAACTCCTGCGAGATCGTTATATTTAGACAAAAGGACCATTCAAAAGGATGGTGATTTAAATCTGCTTCTGAGTCTACATGTATATACAAAGAAATATGTGCGCATAAAAAGGAGGTACCGGTTGACTTTTTTATCTGGCCGCTCGGCACTGCTGGG
>JAOXSG010000904.1 GCA_025800105.1 Cohaesibacter sp.
CTGGCCCATCTGATCCCGATGCGATCAGAGCAGCATGCACTGGATTTCCTTGGGGACCTTGTTGTCCCCTACCACGTCTTCCTCCACGTCGTCCACGTCGGCCTCTGTAATGCCCTCGACCGCGGCCACATTTTCCACCTCGTTTTCCTGCCTGCGGTGCAGAGGGGCATTCCCAATAAAAATGGCCGTACCCATTGCAATTGTAGCATTGGGCATTGGCTTTTCCTGTGGCATTGATGGCTTGAACTGATGGTACTGCAAAGGACTGTGATTGCTGTATTGGGATGTTCTGCTGTTGCCCAGGACTCACTGTTTGCGCTGCATTAAATCGCCCACGTACTTGTTGGCCCCTGCCTCGGCCTCGATTCTGATTTGACATCTTCTGTCCTATTTGGCCTCCTGAGGCAAGGGTCCGGGCCATCTCGATCTCTTCCGCTTTGCGAATTGCCAAATGCAAATCCGTTGGCCCTGCGATTGTGACCAATTCGGCCACATGCGAGTGCAAACCCCAAATAAATTGGGTTTTTGCCCAATCCTGGTCGAATGAAGGAAGTTTGCCCAATAGGGCCTCGAACCGGGTGGAATATGATAGCACAGTTTCTGTTTGCCCTTGCCGGATGTCACGTAATGCGGCCCT
>JAOXSG010000910.1 GCA_025800105.1 Cohaesibacter sp.
AACAAAAATAAGCCATTATTTGTCTCGCTTTTCCCGCGACACAAAAATATATTTTGGCTGTTCAAAGAGTTGCCAAAATCCGTGACAGAGTCCCTTAAGTAAATTAAAAAAAAAAAAAAGAAAAAAAACAACAAACCCCAACGAGATTCGACCCTGGGGGTAATGGGATCGGACGCATTCGCCTTATACCATAAGCCACGCAAACATCCCTTGTCAAATGACCAAATTTACAATATATAAAGTGTTACCATAACAGTAAATACTAGCCGAACGTGTTTTCGGCGATTTCTCGCCACAAACAGCCCCAGAACATCGACCTGAAGCAGTTGGCATTGTTAAAATGAAGATATTATGACAATTTGGCGAAAACGTTTTTTAGTTTATCAACGTAATGCTTGCAAACCGATCTTCGACGATCGTGGCCGAGCGGCGCTCCGAGAGAATGACTTATGCGACCAAAAAACCCTTTGCAGAACACGACCTGCACGTCACGCTTCAGCGCGCAGGTAACAATGTTACCAAATTAATTAAATTTAATC
>JAOXSG010000913.1 GCA_025800105.1 Cohaesibacter sp.
TGGGCCCGAAATTCACGCAAAAGAGAGAAAAGAGGGCTGAAAAGAAGGAGAGAGAGAGAGGGAGACAAAAACAAACTGACCATTCTTATGTTTTTACATCACCGGCTTTAGAGATAGTTTTGAACGACAAAAAGCTGAATCCGTGCCAAATTTGCCGACTCGCCTTGGCAGATCGATACGAAAGAGTGGTCAACCGCAGCATCTTTGGGGACCGTTTTGATAAATCCAGGTGTATATTCCGGTGGAATAATTATCACGGCAGTGGAATATATAGCTGGATTGATCAAAACGTACCCCAAGAGAGATTGGCCACTTAAGCTACAACGCCGCAAAGTCCATCCATCAATTAGAGCAATGGGCCCGAAATTCACGCAAAAAAGAAAAAAGAGGACTGAAACGAAGGAGAGAGAGAGGGAGACAAAAACTAACTGACCATTATTATATTTTTACATTACCGACTTTAGAGATAGTTTTGAACGACAAAAAGCTGAATCCGTGCCAAATATGCCGATTCGCCTTGACAGATCGACACGGAAGAG
>JAOXSG010000938.1 GCA_025800105.1 Cohaesibacter sp.
GTCTTGAATTTATGCAATGGAATGCAGCTAGGCTGCGCCCCAGGATCAACTTTAACCTCCATCATCATGGTACCAGCTTTACCTGGCATCCTGATGGTTACATCTGTAATGATCTCAGACCTATCATCTGGGTCAGTGTCAGTATACAGCCCCTCTACGGGCTTACTCTTGGCATTGGTGCTTTGAGACATTTTACTGTGAACTGCAAAGCAAGAAAACCTGTTGTACGTACCTTCCTCCTCCGGTCCTGATAGGACCGTCTTTGATACATTACCCTGTTTCTCTCTCTCGCCACCAGATGTAGTTGTTACTTCTGATGGGACCGAGTTTTTCATCGTAACTGCATACGCATTCTGCTTCGGCGGCTTCTTTGGTGTTTTCTTCTTCTGATGTTGATGGTTGCCACCTCCTTTGCCTTGGCCGTTGTAGCTCCCTGTGGAACCATGTCTCTGCGGCTGTGACTTCTTGCTTCGGAAAGGGCTGGGCGCTGTCTTGGCTGCTGTAACCTTGGAATGACAAACGGCTTTGAAATGATTAATACCCTTGCATTTATCACAGGTCTTCCCATACGCGGGACAGTTGCCTCACTCATGATATTTGCCACATTTGCCACAATGATGGCCATTATTACCGCGGCCACTGGGCCGTCTTTTGGCTAATGCATGAGCAGATAGCAATGGATTATTGTAGGAAGGCGCACTGTTTGCTCCCCCGTGGGAAGCTTGATGGTCTTTGTACTCAAGAACGTTATGCTCATGAGCCTTTGCCTTTTCAATGACCATCTCTCACGTCAGTGTGGCAGGTTCTGTCTCTTGTACAAACTTACATATCTCGTAGTAGATGGTGGCATGGTACAGCAAGTCGATCATTCGCTCCTCTTCGGACTCCTTCTTCCATTGGCACCCCCTGACAGTCTGCTTGATGCAGAGATCTAGGTCAGCTGTTGACTCTGAGGGGTCTTGCCTGAAATCTGCTAAGTAAGCATCTCTGAAATGCCAAAATGAAGTTGATTGTTCGAAGCTTTTCTCAAATGCATCCCATAG
>JAOXSG010000939.1 GCA_025800105.1 Cohaesibacter sp.
CTTGTGAACCTTTATTTACGCAAAAGTGGCAAAAGCCGGGTCAGTAAGCCAATGACAAGGCGGTCAAGCCCACACCACGCCTTACTTTTTAACCTCCAGGCATTGACCGCCAGTCAAAACGCTCTTTCAAGCGTTTTAAAATGCCATCTCTCACTGCTCTATAGGAATTAAGAATCTGTTCACGAGAGCCATTGGCCAGCGCAGGATCCAGTGTCGGCCAATATTCAGCTTCAATGGCCTCGGTGCGTGTCATTTCCAACGCCTTATGGTGGGCTTCTGGCGCCAGTGAAATAACAAGATCAAAATAGCTGTCTTCAAGATCTTCAAATGTATGGGGTTGATGCAAAGAAATATCGAGACCAATCTCTTCCATAACCGCAACTGCGAACGGATCAGGTTTGCCTTTACGCACTCCGGCAGATTCCACATAAAACGCACCGGGAAAAAGATGACGGGCCAAACTCGCCGCCATAGGCGAGCGGATTGCATTCATTCCACAGGCAAATAGAACGGCATCAGGCCGGGCTGCCCCACCGCTCATACTCAACCTCTCCAATGTAGGGCACAAATCAGCGTAAAGAGCCGCCGCGCGGTTTGAAAATCAGTATCAATTTTACCTTCAAGGCGTGAGAGCAGGATTTGTGATCCCTCATTATGTAGCCCGCGACGCCCCATATCAATAGCTTCAATCCGCGAAGGCGTCGCGGTTTTAATGGCCTCATGATAACTGTCACAAATC
>JAOXSG010000940.1 GCA_025800105.1 Cohaesibacter sp.
CTCTTCGCGGAACTACTTGTTGGAAGAGAAGGACTGAGAGCCGGGATTTTTTTTAGTTCTGAGAGCCGGGGTCGTTTCACTGTCTCACCCTTTATTGGGATTGTCAGATCGCTTGTCTTGGCTCCTGGTCGGGCCGCTTGGGTTGCTGTGTTGTTGTTTGTTTTGGTTTGTTTGTCCTGTTGCTTTTGTTTTGCTTGCGATCTGGCTTTCCCTTTCTCATTCAATTAGATGCCTAATCAAGGTTATGTTGGACAATGACTGCCACTATCGTTATGATGCGCGCAGCAAGGGAGCAAAACTAGACGCCGGATATCCCGAAAGCATTAAAGACAGTTGCATAAAGGAAATGTTTGATGTTTGATGTTTGATGTTTAGTGCATATGGGCAGTGTAGGGAGAACTTTTATACCAAATATCTTTTTACCCCAGTGTTGTCAACGCTCTTTGCATAATTCCTCCGTAAAAACACCACCGCAAAACAAAAAAAAACACCATCACACAAACACAAAAACACCACCACAGCACCACCACACAAACACAACCACACAACACAACACCACGAACAACACACACACACCAACACACACATACACAGGAACAGAAAATCTTTCAAATCCGTGCGAAGCTGTTTGATTCCATATGTACTGCATGACAACATTTTGCGATCACATCGCAAAGGCCACAGAAGCAGGTCCGCAGCTGTTGAGAATTGAGAAAGGTCAACAATTTAAAGCTGTCATTTCACTGCAGGCCATAGCCGCATGCTTCCTTTTTGGCCGGCGAAGCAGGTCTGCCGAGCAAGACACGGACATCTTACTTGCAAGCAAAATTTCAAGCAATACGCAAAGATTAATACCACACTGGA
>JAOXSG010000943.1 GCA_025800105.1 Cohaesibacter sp.
ATGTTAACACTCATTACGAACTTGTAAATATGGATATATGTCTCGCTTATAATGCATCTTTAGAATACAATATATATAACAATGCTTTCGAGTTGCAAGATTGTTCATGACTCAATAAAGTCTGTGATCTGTAATGTTAACATCGTCTTTAATTTCTAGGGGTATGACCAAATCCAAAACTCTTCCGTATACCCGTATTTGGTAGGGTATATTGGTTTCAATAGATTCTAAATCATTCGTAGACCAAATAGAAATTTTTCCAAGGGTGGGCAGTTTAATTATATTTCGGTCCAAATCGCACAGAACAATATTCTGCCAGTCAATCTGCAGCTGTCTGCAGCAACATAGTTTGATTATATGCATGTCGTATGCACACGGGTATCCTGTGATCCATAATTGCGATGGGTGAACTGCCACTGATGCGAAATGTGCCCACATGGCTTCTGCTGAAGCCAGATTTACAACTTCTACGAAAATATCTGTTCGCGCGGTGCCTCAGAG
>JAOXSG010000134.1 GCA_025800105.1 Cohaesibacter sp.
TTCCCGTCGTTTCAGCGCCACAGTTTCTGTGTTCAAACCCATTCTAAACACGATTGGTAATCATTTTCCTAATGGCAGGGCGATCCCACAAGAGTAGCCAGTCCTTATACACCCAAACCCAATGGAATTTAGTGTTCAAAATTGTTTTTAAAAACATCCTCCTTGGAATTTCCTCTATATTATCAAGGCACTGCAGTGCTCATTTACCAATCCAAAATATGACGTCATGGAATTGGAAGCATCAAAAAATTGACATTTGTTTTGAGTCTGGATTGATTCTATAGACAATGCCCTTGGCAAATCACAATCCTGGGTGTTGCAATTTTATAGAGATGGAAGTATGCTGACTATAGAATCAAACATTGAGGTCTTCTCTTTAACCCGCTCATCTCCAGTCCATGCTATTGTGTGATTCTATAGTCAGATTTGGGGTTTTGGATTTGGAGGGTTGGATTTTGGATTGGATTCTGGATGGTTGGAGTTTTGATTTTGGATTCTGGATCTTGGATTTTGATGGATTTTGTATGACTTTGTAGTTTTGATTTTGAATTCTGGATTTTGGGGTTTGGGTTTGGGAGTTTTGATTTTGTTTCTATGATCTACTAATCTACTAAAGTCTCATGGATTTTGGGGTTTGGAAGTTGGAATTTGATTTTTTGGAGTTTGTTTATTCGGGCTAAGTTTCAAATGCTTCAGATGCATTGGTTTGGACGGTGATGTCTTCATTTGCTTGATCTTTGGTGACTGTTTTGCGGCGTGGTGTTTCTCCGATGTCTCCATGCTCTTGCATGAATTCTCTTGCTCCCCCACTTTGCGGTCGCTTTTGTCAGCC
>JAOXSG010001016.1 GCA_025800105.1 Cohaesibacter sp.
CTTGTCGTCCCACAAGCAACTCTGCAGTGAAGTTGGCAAACTCCTGCATTTGGGCACGGGCACGTCTATCTGCACGCAGGCGCTCAGCCGCTACTAGATCTTGCTGCTCTCCAAGGGCACGCATCAGTTCTTCATTTTGTCTTTGTAGTGCCTGGAGATTCTCCTCCATCTTCGTGTAGTGTTCGGCTGCCTGTTGCGCTTCTGCCTCGTCCATCATAACACGGCCTTCGGGATTTGCCATCGTTCTTCATGTATGCTATAGCTCGACAAGTTGACGTGTGAGTTCCTTGACTTGCTCCGAAACCACTGTAGAAAATCGCGTGCTGTCTGCACCCACGCGCGTATACTGCTCTTGTAAGCTAGAAGGAAGCGTCCTTCCGTATGATCTTGCGTTCGCGCGTGCACACCAGGACTCGGAGACTCACAAAAGAACGAGTGGCTTACAGACGATCAGAACAACAGCAAGAATACAATCCGCCACTCACGTACAAATACAATGCAATCATTATCCATAATCAAATACAATGTATCGTTCCTTCTCATTCCGTCTCATCTCCCCAGGTCTCCCTCTACGGGCCTCCACTTAATCATCTCTGCCAGGACGACCTACCCCGTGCGT
>JAOXSG010001047.1 GCA_025800105.1 Cohaesibacter sp.
TAAAGTGGACTACCTCGGTTTCGAGATAGGACACGATGGAATTCGCACCTCACCTGAAAAGGTGAGAGCTATTTTGGATTGGCCACGGCCGCAGTCAGTGCATGACATTAGATCATATTTGGGGTTAGCGTCATATTATCGCAAATTTATTAAAGGCTTTTCTCAACTAGCAAAGCCACTGACAGACCTGACAAGGCAAAAGGTCGTCTGGAGCTGGGGCGATGCCCAGGAAAACAGCTTCAAAGCGCTAAAGGTTGCTATAGCTACAGCACCTGTACTGCGCCTGCCGGATTTCGAACGCCAGTTCGTAATCACGACAGACACCAGTGATGTAGCTATCGGGGCAATTCTCGAACAAGATTTTGGGATAGGCCTGCAGTCAATTGCGTTTTCCAGCAGGAAGCTGAATCCCACAGAAATACGCTATTCAGCGTATGAAAGGGAATTACTGGGTATTGTCTGGGCGATTGGCCAATGGAAACACTATTTCCAAGGCCATCACCCAATAATTATCCAAACGGATCACGCCCCGCTTCGGCACCTGCCAAATCAGACGTCTGTTAACAGCAGAGTCTGGCGCTGGCTGGCGGTCCTACAAGGGTATGATGTCGATATTCGACACATACCGGGGAAAAAGAACCCCGCGGACTCGCTCAGTCGTCAGCAAGTGGCTGATGCGTTGGTACGCAAATCATCAGTGACTGATGCAAATGCTAGTTATGTACAAAAGCTACGAGTGGCAGAGAATGCCACAAACGAAGAAATACAAGCTGCATTACATGAATTGTTCAAGAATGGCCCTCAAGGCCCAACAGCTACAAGCACTCAAGATCAATTAGCCCCTCAAGGGCAATCAATTATTCAAGACTCAAAATCAAGCCCTGAAGGCATCAAGACGTCAACGAATGCATCAATTTTGGCATCCACTGCGATCTCCAAGATCCAGTTGGATGATGAATTAAAGAATTCTTTATCCTCGGCACTTCAGAGTGAACATCCTTATTCTGATGTCTTTACACAGCTGTAAGGGGGAACGAGGTAGGTGAGCGTTAACGATCTCACCTATAAAATTTTGAATTCTTTATTAGTTATTCATGACCAGAGGCAAGACATTAGTCTTGACTTCTAGCGAATTGTTGTGCCGGATGATGGGGAGTTAAAGCGGTGCATTATACAGGAATTGCATATCACTCCGT
>JAOXSG010001096.1 GCA_025800105.1 Cohaesibacter sp.
AGCCATGCGAAAAGCTCTTCAATCGTTCAAAGCGTGGTGAAGTTTTAGAGAAGCAATGATCAGTTTTTGCTACCCAAGTGAAATTGAATTCCCTTTTCAGCGCACAATAGTATAAGGCTGCTTTCAAATTGATGCACTACACTTTTGGTAGATTGATCTTGAACTTCAAATGAAACAATCACGCCTGTCTGCTAACTGGGGTCTAATTGTCAGGGAAAATAATGGTTAATCAAATTATTTCGATTAAGGTGACAAGACAAGAAAGTTTGTAGTTCAAATTCCCCCATTAGCCGGAAATATATCGCCAGAAACATTTTTCGTCTCTGAAGTGGAACACTTTTTTCTTTATGGCAAAGCTATTAAAAATTAACTGAAAGTGAGATGTTTTCTTAGAATGAATAGCTGCCGATTGCTTGGTTAGCTGCTAGCTGCTGCTGATTAATGTGAATAATAGTGACATTAAATTCATTGCAGTGAAGCGCCGAGAAAATGTTTCTAGAAAAATTACTGG
>JAOXSG010001127.1 GCA_025800105.1 Cohaesibacter sp.
GCTGACTGGAAAGGCATCCGAGGTGCTTCCATCGAAGCAGACGGTGCTGTGCATGTCCTTGTGGAAGGAGGTTATGATGGCGAGCAGTTTCGGTGGACAGCCGATCTTCTGGAGGATCTGGAAGAGTCCGCTTCGGCTCACTAAGTCGAAAGCCTTCGTTAGGTCCACAAAAGCGAGGAACAACGGCTGATGCTGCTCTCGACACTTCTCCTGCAGCTGGCGGAGGGAGAAGATCATGTCCACTGTGGACCTGCCGGCTTTGAAGCCGCATTGCGACTCAGGGTAGACGCGCGAAGCGAGGCTCTGTAGGCGAGACAGGGTGACTCGGGCAAACGCTTTGCCCACGATGTTCAAGAGGAAAATGCCTCGGTAGTTGTTACAATCACTGCAGTCGCCCTTGTTCTTGTACAGTGTCACTATGTTGGCGTCTCGCATGTCTTGGGGAATGTGGCCCTGCTCCCAGCACAGACAGAGGAGATCATGGAGAGGTTGCAGGACAGCGGCTTTCCTGTGTTTCAGAACTTCAGGCGGGATGCCGTCTTTCCCAGGTGCCTTGCCGCAAGAGAGGCAGTCGATGGCTTTGCTGAGTTCCTCCAGTGTAGGCTTCTC
>JAOXSG010001137.1 GCA_025800105.1 Cohaesibacter sp.
AATTGCTCGGATCGCGCGAGGAGAAATTGAATTTTTGTTTGGCCAGTTCAAAATGGCGTCCAAATTTTTTTAGGTTTGATTTCGCTTATCTCCTCACTGGATATTTTACTAAAATAAAACCCCCACAGCGAAGACTAAAAACTTGAAAGACGTTCAGGGGAAGTCACACAAAAAGCCTGCTTATCACATGACTCTCATAAAAAGGCGCCAAAACTGTCGCGCTGTCTGCCGCGCTGTGTCGCTTGCCGTTGAATGAAGGACCGAAAGTGAAAAGTTTATGCTCCAAACGCAGGGGCACCCAACGAGAAAAGTAGGAAAAATGCTTCGAATGCAGTCTTCTGCTTTCTCATGTGATTTTATGGTCTTTTAAAGCGATATTTGTTCGAGCTAACACTATTTGATCTGTTCGGATGTGGTAGCTGAAAATTCAAATGATAGAAAATTGTAGGGAACGGAATTTTATTTCACGAATTTAGCAGCTGAGCTTTTATCGCACCCACAACGGCAGTTTCATCCTCCTGAAAATGACAGGCATTCATTTTTCCTTTATTACGAAAATTC
>JAOXSG010001143.1 GCA_025800105.1 Cohaesibacter sp.
CAGTCAACGCCTTTATGCAAGCGGGAGATTTTCAGGATTGGATGTCGCCGCCAGCCAAATGGAGAGCGAAATTTGCCGCCCTGCATTGGTTTGCGCATTAGGAATTTTTTAGCGCTGCGGCCATTTTCGTCATAATAATCGACATAATTGTCGTCATTTGTTCGGTAGCGATAATAGCGTTTTGTTTTGCCGCTGATCTGAATTTCCAGAAACAGGATTTCGGCTCTGTCTGTTGAGCCATCTTCGGGAATTGAATGGAAGACTTGCAGGGAATCACCGGGTTTGATTTTGGTTTTGAAATCAATATCGAACGACAAGATCTGCACCATTTTATCAATCATTTCGGCATCAATGCCATTTTTAAGCGCAGTTTGATATAGTGAGTTATAGATATTCAGACGCGGACCTGCGCGCAAGCTTTCAAGGGCATTGAGATTGTCGGGCAGGGCGGCAAAGCCTTGTTGTGGTTCATCGGCCACCTGAAAGCTGCCCAGATCCGATTGTGCCAAGGTCAGCTGATGTTCTTCACCATCATAAAGACTGACGCGCAAAGGGGCGCGCTCGCGAATGCCGTCGCCAATCAATTGATAAATGATCCGCATGCGCTGGTTGTTGCTCAAATCTGTGATGCCTGCTTCTGCTGTGAAGAGAGCAGCCAATTCTTCTGCTTCCGCTTCGGTGGCTTCATTTTCCAGCAAAAGATCGCGTACGGTATCGCCTTGCA
>JAOXSG010001147.1 GCA_025800105.1 Cohaesibacter sp.
AGGGCAAACCCGGGGGATGCGGGCGACATAACGATGCTTGCCGTCAGTGCGCTGCGCAAAAATGCGGGCAACGCCTATCCCAATCTTCGGCTGGTTCAGAAACTGGGCGCGGGCACTCGTCACTGGAGAACAGCCTCGATCCATCAGTTTTCTTTGCCAAACGCATGTCTCTTGCCACTTACTCAGGGTTTTGACGGTGTCCTGCTTGCTGCCCAAGGTTGATCTTGTCCTCCACGTTCTTATTTTGAGCTTCATTGAACCGAGTTGATCTTGTTGCCAATTAATTTTAGCTCCCAGCCTTCAGGTAAACTGACACCATCCGTCGTCTCAACTGCTCTTGCTACTAGCACTTTTGCGCCACTGACATCTTCCTTCTTACGTCATCATTTTTTAGTGGCGGCCATCTTGGTCCACCATCTTGGATTACTGGATTTCTAAAAGGCCATGGCCAGATACCGTCAAAATTGATTAAAAACTAATCAAAACCGTTAACATGTGAAAATTACAAAGAAAATGGGGAAATTCCAATCTCGATCCCAGAGTCCTCAGGCTTTTTTGTCACCAGTTGGTCGCCTGGAGAGACTCTGGG
>JAOXSG010001163.1 GCA_025800105.1 Cohaesibacter sp.
GTGTAAACTATTGCAAGCTGCGTAAGTTTCAAGGAATATCAACTACTGGTACCGTTGATAGATGAAATCTGGCTCAGCAGTAATAGATGCAGTACCCTTGAACCCCAAAACCATGAAAAATGAAGGTTTCAAGCCTTAAAAATATGGGTTATAACCCCTAAAAACGTAGGGTTTTGGGTTCCCATGGTAATCAATAAATATTCTCAGATATTCAATGATGTAACATTGTGAGTGTCAACCTGAAGCCGTACAACTGGATACCTTGAAACATTTTGCCATTTAAGAGCTGAAGTTCGGAGAGCATTTTTCTTTTTGCCTCAAAATACGACCTCAGCGAGGTCACCAAAATTAATTTTGAAATTGACGACCTAGCCTATATAGCTGTCATTCCTGATTTCGTAGCAATGGAAAAAACTTTTGGGGGCCCGAACAGTTTTTTCCACCACCCTGTCCCCGTCATATATTCGAACCCCTGGTCCCACAAAAGCCGACAAAACTTTCCAGGGCCCCAAAAGTTTTTTTCAACGATCCTGTCCCAGTCACATATTCGAACCCCTGGTCCCACAAAAGCCGACAAAACTTTCCGGGGCCCCAAAAGTTTTTTTCCCCGATCCTGTCCCAGTCACATATTCGAACCCCTGGT
>JAOXSG010000138.1 GCA_025800105.1 Cohaesibacter sp.
AACCCGTGTTTGTTTATGCATCCCGTTTTTATCCCAGACGACTGAGACACTATAGCCGCGTTCAGTGTTGCGTGCATAGCGGCTATCTTTCGACATCCATCTTTCAACATCGTCTTTCGACATGTTGTTTGAAATGAACCAATCACAAAGGATGCAGACCGGTGTTTGTTTCATGTCACTTTGATGTAAATAAGTCATGCAAGTGGGCTGTGATTGGTGGATTTCGATCTGCCTTGTTTGTTGCGCATGTCGAAAGATAGCTTCTATGCACGTAACACTGAACGCGGCATATAAATGCGTCTAGACGACTTTAGCGTCTCTAGTATAAAAACGGCCAATGATTACAATCACTGCTAATACTGGCTACATTCGCACTCCAAATCTCGGACACTTCAACTATATTTCTGGACACAATCTTAACACAAAGGCAACTAATTCAAGGAACAATCTACCCTTGATATCAAAACACATTTCAAGCTGGGGCATTCATTTGCTTGTGTTTAATC
>JAOXSG010000241.1 GCA_025800105.1 Cohaesibacter sp.
CGCTCAGGTGAAACATTAGAATTAGAATTGGTAGTTATTTAATCCCAAAAGTACCAAAGTAGACCAATCAAAAAAATGACTTTATCTACTGCCTATACGCTGGGAAAAAGCAAACAGTAAGCAAATAGTATACTGATGTGGAATACCACTCATCAGCTTTCACTTGAATGGTCACACATTTGAATCTATCCACGGACTCAAGAGATAGAAAAAAAACACCTGCTTAACACAATAATCAACAACACGAGAAAGTATTGCTCAATAGCTTTCAGATGACTGCACTCTAGGACTGCGTCCAAAGATAGATCTAGAGCCACCTTTTCTAGCATCATAAACAGTACGACAGACAAATAAAGTCACACTTTAGGATTTCATCCAGACCTGAGTTAGAATGACCGTAAGACACAACACCACAGGAAAGTACATTTCACAGGTTTCATTTGCAAGAGTTAGATTAAGATTTCATCCACAAACCCAAAAAATAGAATGACCGTAAGAAAAAAAAAACACCACAGGAACTAAAGTACATTTCACAGGTTTCATTTGCAAT
>JAOXSG010001193.1 GCA_025800105.1 Cohaesibacter sp.
GAAGGTGTTGCAAGTTCAGATGCTGTAACAAAACATCAACTTGAAACTGAAATTAATTCAAAAATTAACCCCTCACTTAATAATTATGTCAAAAAAGATTCACCTGAAGTTGCTGCTGATCTTGATATCAAAAATTTTGAAATAAAGAATATGAAAATAAATCCCACAGGTGATAAAAGTGCTGTTTCAGCAAAATATTTAGATGGAAAGTTGAATACCAAAGCAGACAAAAGTGTTTTATCTCAATACATCAAAAGAGATGGAAGTGTTCAAATGGTTGGTGGACTTCAAATGAATGGAAATAGAATTAATGGTTTGACAAATGTTCCATCTTACAATTGAGAAGCAGCAAACAAAAGGGTCTGACTAATGTGCGAGCCAGCGAGCCATGCGAGCCACGGTGCGAGCCATGCGAGCCATGCGAGCCATGCGAGCCATGTGAGTCATGCGAGCCATGAGAGCCATCATAAAAAGATATAATAAAAAGAAAATTACTAAAATTA
>JAOXSG010001196.1 GCA_025800105.1 Cohaesibacter sp.
TTCTTCATTTTCAGTGTGATACAATTCGATTCTATTTTTCTTCAAAAATTCTTTGAAATGTTTGCTGACGAACTCACTGCCTTTGTCAGTCCATAACATCTCAGGTTTTCATTCGGTTTTTTTGAATATTTCGTCAAATACTGAACTCACACTTTCAGTCTTTTTATCTTTCAGAGATGCAATCCATCCATATTTGGAGAATACGTCAATAACCGTCAGCAGATACTTTATACCTTTATTCCACTTGCTGAACTTTTGAATTTCAACCAAATCAGCAGCCCAGATTTTGTCAATTCCATATGATATTACTCTTCTTTTTCTGAAATTTTTTGTGATTGGTTTGTGAAGTTCTTCGGCTAATTGTTGAGACCAATCACTACTCAACGCCGATTCAAGTTTTTTGAATTTAAGCCAAGACCAAGAATTTGTTTTGTATTAATCAAGAATCTGGCAGTCGATCCCCATTTTGGCATTTCACCAAAGGGAATCTGATCTAATGCTTTCACCATTTTTCTATCACACTCACCTTTATTTTTACCCATGTCATAACAAATGTCATGATAAGCAGAAATTTCATCCACTTT
>JAOXSG010001200.1 GCA_025800105.1 Cohaesibacter sp.
TCGAAACCCAGCAAAATCCCGCGCCTCACTGATCGTGACGTCACGATGGCAACGATCATCGGGTAAGCGCGAGCGGACGAGTTGACCCCTCCCTCCTGGACCAGGGGCTCGCTCGCAGAAAAACAAACTTGAATTTTTTTCAAAAAATCAAAGTATTTTTCTTTACACAGCATATCGATCGTAAAGCCGCCACGTCACCATCACAAGCTCAATCATGACTGGTCAATGGCAGGAACAGCACGAAGTATGTCCTATACCAGGATGGAGGGGTCAATTCGACAGCTCGCGCTTACCCGATGATCTTTGCCATCGTGACGTCACGATCAGTGAAGCGCGGGATTTTGCTTGGGTTTCGAAAATGGCGCCGGCGATGTTGTTGGATGCTAGAGCTACAAACTAACTTTTTTCACAATTTAGATCCCATTTGCATTTGTTTTCTTGTCGGATATATTTGTGAGCATCTATTTTTGTAAAAAGGTAAGTCATTCTTTATTTTAACGTGTATATCATACTGAAAAAGTTGATTGAAGTTCCTCAATGCTCTTCTC
>JAOXSG010001210.1 GCA_025800105.1 Cohaesibacter sp.
TCTTTCAACATGAGAATTGTGTGGCCAAGAATTTGGTCCGGATGGGTCCGGTACCCAGCACATCATGTCAGCCGCCTTTGTGAGCTCTTGTGCATTGTCTGAATGAAAAACAACATCCGTTTTGCCACTAAGTCTATATCCTCCAAAATGCTTCAATGATGTATAGTTAGCATCCACAGTTCTCTCATTTTGGGGGTAAACAAGGCTGACACCACTGAATCTGTCCCTTACCAGCAATGCGGTCTGTTCTCCACTCATGCCCTGAGATTCCATGTTCGGGAACACGTGGTCTGCCTCGACCACATCACCGAACTTGGTTGGCCTTGTGTACGGAAGTTCATCTTCTTCAGGTTCATCTCGAACTCTGTGAAAGTACCTCTTCAACATTCGGCCACGCTGGCAATGTTCACACATTGGATTCTTCCGGTGATGAAGCATCATGTGATCGAGAGATCTTGCTTCTCTGGCCAATCTCGCTTCTCTGGATTCTCTGAGCTCAGC
>JAOXSG010001212.1 GCA_025800105.1 Cohaesibacter sp.
ACGCACAGATGCTGCGCTGACTCAATATGATCCAAGTGGCCTAGATGCAGCGCATATATTCACACAAGAGCCAGTCCCTGACTTTATTCTCGACGAAAAAGGCCCGGTTCTGCTGATACATGGCTATAAAAAGGGAAAGAAATACGGTTTTAAAAACCTATTCAAAGATATCAGCGTTATTCGTCAACATTCCATCCAGATCGTCAAAGTGCATCCAACGGCGCAATTGCTGCAAATCTACTGCAAGCTTGCTAGGATACCGACGCTAACCCCTGGAGAAAAAGTGCGACAGGTGATTTCGCTTTCTCCATCGTATAATCAAATGATGCGCAGAAACCACATAGAGTTTACCGATATCCGAGATGACGACTAACACGCAATTCTTCTTATGGTGCCTTCTGGCCCCTGCTTTTTTTGTGTTTGTCTTTGACTATGGCTGGCGCTCTGGCGCGGACTTTACCCTCTATTACGAATATTATCTGAACGAACGCCCGATCAATATCGGCTACGACTATCTGGTGCAGACAAGCAATAAGCTTATCAACTTCTACCTGTTCCAAGTTCTTGTCCTCTCCATTGCAACCTATGCATTTCTGTCTTTGCTGCGCAGGGAAGGGGTGCCGCTCTATGCCTATGCGATTACGCCGATCTATATTGCAATCATCTTTGGCGTCGGCCATTTCCGTTCGGTTTTCCCGCTGATTGCATTTGCGCTCAGCTCAGGACTGAGAAGCTCCTGGGCAGTGCTTTTTCACTATGGCTATCTGACAAACGTTATCATTTTTGTCTTGATGCGCCGCCACATTGCACTGGTTGTCCTCTTCGTCGTCAGCATGCCGCTTTGCATTCGATACGGCTTGCCTTTACTCCCTTCTGAAGTTGCCGCTCTTTTGCAGATCGAACGATTTGTGCGTGTATATTCTGGCGCGGTAGAGCATTTTGAACATCGCAACCTATTGGTGCTGACGAACTTCCGGCTTTGGGAGGCCGCGCTCTATATCTTCGGGGCAGTGGCTTTTGCCCGCCCAGAAAAGCGCATCTTCTTCAGTTCCAGCTTTTTGTACATGGCGTTTTCCTTTGACGCCTATCTGGCCCAGAAATCGGCTTTGTTCTTGTTCTTGTTCCAGATTGTGGGCATTCACTCTTTCAACAACGCAAAGGTTCGCTTCTTTTATTATTGCGTTTTTAACGCGAGCGTCCTGTACACAATCCTGGATAGAGTTGGCCTGTGATACTAATTCTTAACAAAGAGCACGCAACCGGCATTAAAAATGCCAATACCATTTTGGCAAAACGGCTGGAGGACACAGTCGATGTCGCGTTGACACCTGTCTCCCGCGCTAACGTTTGGCAAGTCGTAACGCATAGGGCCCCGGTCATTTTCTCGTTCCACTTTATTCATCTTATCCTCATCCGCTGGGTGCTTCTCAGAAAACGGCAGGATGTCTTCTT
>JAOXSG010000248.1 GCA_025800105.1 Cohaesibacter sp.
AAGGAAACAGAAAACTGTCTGAGAGTTTTTTTCCCATCGAAAAAAAAATAGAAAATCCTCTTTCCTAGTTTTCAGTTGTTAAACTTTCAAAAGGTCACTTGCTGTTGAAATCCCGCATCCCGCTATGAATTTAAAAACTAACCCGCATCCCACCAATTGAAATGAGCGCATCCCGATCCCACATCCCGCCTCGATTTTATGCCCCATTCCGCATCCCGCCAAAACTTTGTTGGACGCTCTTCAGTGAGCGAGCAGCTGTTCCGAGTTCTTCCATTATAATAAGCGCTTCAAGTGAAACGAGCCGCAGTGAATATCGTACACAAAAAGTGATTTTCATCACAATGCAAACTCCACCGACGAAAATGCATTGAGGGAAAGGTACCCAGTGAAACAATTTGGGGAGCGAGACACGGAGAGGTTACCTAGCAGTAGCGGTAGGGCTGAAGAAGAGTGAGGGTGAAGCGGGCCGAAATCTCAGGGTAGTTTCGGGCAACCTGGACAAATAGGGAAATGTTACAAAACATTCCATAACGTTTTGCAAGAGACAAATTGCTAAGGGGCACGGGAACATGTTACCCTGAGCT
>JAOXSG010001219.1 GCA_025800105.1 Cohaesibacter sp.
TCGTACCTGTTTTTCGATGCCATCGTCAATCGAGCCGGATGGCAAATCGCGGCTGTTGGAACTGATCTGGTTTGCGATGTCTTTTACCGTCAGATCAAGGCGCCTTAAATCATAATCCTGAAGGCCGATGAAAAATTGCTCATCCCTTAATCCGGTGAAGGTCACCTTATCAATGCCGAGATCGAGCAAATCATCGCGAATGCGTTTGGCAAATTCTTTTAGGGCGCTTTCTGAAAAAGGCCCGGTCAGGATCAGCCGCACCACATTATCGCGGAACTGGAAATAGGAGACTTTGGGGGCGTCTGCTGCATCGGGCAAAGTGGTGATGCCATCGACAGCGGCTTCCACATCGCTCAGCGCGATTTGCATATTGGCTTGGGGCGTAAAATCCAGAACGACCGATCCATAACCTTCGCGCGCAACGGATGTGATGCCTTTGACCCCATCAATGAAGCGTACTTTTGGCTCGACAATTTCCAGAATATTGGCTTCGACATCCTCTGCACTGGCACCAGTCCAGGTGACAGCCACACGAATGGCGTCGGTTTCGATGGTGGGGAAAAATT
>JAOXSG010001221.1 GCA_025800105.1 Cohaesibacter sp.
GCAAAGAATTGTAAATAAACAAATTAAAACGACATACAATTTGGCTGTCCATATACTGTAAAAGAGACAGCAGTCAGATCCGAGGTTCAGCCGGATCGGGATTCCGGCAAACGTAATGACACTGTGGTGTACTCCGGGTCAGCGGAAAACCAAACCTAGTTTTTTAACAGTTTTTCGCCCCTAATTGTCAATCCTTTAATCCGACGGGGTAAATCCCACTGAACTCGGATCCAAGGATCACTGGAATCCCGATTCGCCTTATCCTCAGATCCGACTGCAGTGGGATTTACCCAAACGGATCACAGGATCGACAATGAGAAGAAAAAATAGCTTTGGTTAACCCCTGCGTCAGCATAAGTTCCCGATGTAACTTAGTGCACCGCGGGCAGCGCAGGGTTGAGGGGATCCCAAGCAACTTCCCGCGATGCAGTTTAACCTAAGGTCGGAAGTGGGCGGAGGCTGACGGACGCAAACGTGCACCCAAAGGCCGATTTTGACCATAAGGCTCAAAGGCCCCTCAGGTCAATTCATTGACGCGTCAGCAAAAGTTACCGATGTAACTTAGTGCAATGCGGCCTGCGGGGGATTAAGGAGATCCCAGGGAATCCCCCGCGATGCAGTTTGACCTTAAGTCACATGTGGGCGGGAGCTGACGCACACAAACGTGCACCCAGAGGCCCATTTTGACCATAAGGCTCGAAGACCCCCAGGTCCATTCAGGGACACGTC
>JAOXSG010000251.1 GCA_025800105.1 Cohaesibacter sp.
GTACAGGCCTGACTGACTGACCAGCTCCACAACGGACCACTGAAGTCACCTTTTTTTGCTTTGCTTTGCTTTTGCTTTGCGCCCGCCCGAGTCAAAGTGAAACACTACGACTACGATCCCATAGGGACATGGGGAAAATGAAGGCCTAGAGGTCCACAAAGTGTGAAACAAAGAATTGCCGAGCATTTTGCCAAAATGGCAGTTTGGCCGCCGCGAGCCATCTGCTATGCAATGGGAAAAATTCATTTGTGATGTGTGACAGTTTGTCATCCCATTTTACCACTGGACGTCCACGCTTGCGAGATGGCATATTGTCAAAGTTCGCCTGCCAGCCAGTTGTGCAAGTCCAATGTCCAGCAATTGATGTCCAAGATTGCTCCGACGCTATCTTGGCAGCAAAGAGAAATTGGCGTTTGGCAAGTTGTTCCGTCCATGGTGGGATAGGGAAGAGTTCCAAAGCCACACGGAGTCTGTGATTCATTCGTCGCATCGTCTCAGACCAATCCTCGCCATTCAGTCGAACCCAACCAACAATTGATCGCAACATTTTGCGCTGTAATACGTTGATGCTTTCTAACTGCGCTCTCGTCAGTGCCAACGTGTGCAAACTGAAAAGCATGGCTGGCGTGACAACAGCATTGAAGAATTTCAAGCGCAGTTTCAAACTCATATGTTTGTTTGTAAGAATGGTCCGATGTTTGCTGAATTTTGCCCAAGCGATTGTCTTGCGATGATGTAATTCCACACAGCCACGCTGTTTCAGGTTCCCAGGGATGAGTCTGCCAAGATATTTGTGGGAAGACCCTTCATGAAGAACATGCACCAAATCCTGCGACA
>JAOXSG010001222.1 GCA_025800105.1 Cohaesibacter sp.
TGCAAGATGCTGATGGTCTGACAGACAGTGCAACCGTTACGGTCACCGTCAATCCGGTGAATGATGCCCCTGTCGCGATGGATGACACGGCAACAACTGATGAAAACACAAAAGTTGTCATTGATGTGCTGGCCAATGACAGTGATCCGGATGGGGATGACCTCACCATTATCAATCCAACAGTTGATGCAGCGCAAGGAACTGCCATTGTTGAGGATGGCAAGATCGTCTTCACACCTGCCGCAGGTTTTAGCGGCGAGGCAAGCATTGCTTATAGCGTGCAAGATGCGGGCGGCCTGACCGACAGTGCAACAGTCACGGTCACCGTCAATTCGGTGAATACACCACCTTTGGTGGATGGACCCTTGGCCTCTGAAACAGCAGAAGATGAAGCAGCTTACGAATTTGATCTGCTTGTTGGGGCCAGTGATGCCGATGGCGGGACACTCTTAGTTGATGAAACAAGCATCAAGACTGACGGTGAGGATGGACTTGCGGATGGCTTTACGCTGGATGGCAAGATGCTCACCATTGATCCTGCCAATGCTGCTTTCCAATCGCTCAAAGCCGGTGAGACAAAAGATATCGTCATCACCTATAATATTCTTGATGGACAAGGCGGATCTGTCTCACAGACCGCGACCATTACCATCACAGGCGTCAATGATGCGCCTACAATTACCGGCCCATTGAGCTATGAGACGAGCGAAGACAATGGCGTTTATCCTCTCAATTTGCTGGAAACCGCAAATGATATTGATGGGGATGATTTGAACATTGCTAACCTGTCAGGGCTGGAAGATGGTCTTGTTCTGGATGGCAATGTGCTTAAAATTGATCCATCCAATGCAGCTTTTCAGGCTCTTGCAGAGGGCGAGACAAAAGTCATCGACCTCAGCTATGATATTGTTGATGGGCAAGGTGGATCTGTCTCGCAGACAGCCAAAAT
Source organism: Cohaesibacter sp. (assembly GCA_025800105.1). Classification (GTDB taxonomy): domain Bacteria; phylum Pseudomonadota; class Alphaproteobacteria; order Rhizobiales; family Cohaesibacteraceae; genus Cohaesibacter. Next base: position 950 of record JAOXSG010001222.1, read on the forward strand.
CACGATCAATGGCGTGAATGATGATCCTGTTATAAGCGGGGATTTCTCTGGTGATGTCAGTGAAGATGACGTTGTCAGTGCAAGCGGGGTTTTAAGCATTGCGGACCCTGATAATGGGCAAAGCAGCTTTACGCCAGCAACAGACCTTGCAGGCACCTATGGTATGCTTGACATTGCTGCGGATGGAAGCTGGACTTACACATTGGATAACGACAATCCTTTGGTGCAGGCCTTGTCTGCCAAAGATAGTGTAACGGATAGCATCACCGTCACCTCTGTTGATGGCACGGAACAGGTTATTACCCTTACACTTACCGGTGCCAATGATCTCCCTGAGATAGAAGGGAAAGCTCAGAAGAGAACAGTGGATGAAAGCAGCTCTGCTGAGAGTCCGGTAACAGCCGATGGGCTTTTCTCTGTGATTGATCTGGATACAGTTGCTAACGCCAGTGCATCGGTTGAGCTGATCCAATTGAAAGGCAATGGCAAAAACAAGTTTGATCGCGACGCATTAAGTGATCTTGATATGCTGGATTTGGATCTGCAACCAACTGATGATCCGACCAAGGGCGCCTTGAACTGGACCTTTAACAGTGAAAGTGACGATGGAAGCATCGAGACATTTGGTGCTTTGGGTGCAAATCAGACGCTGAAGCTTGTTTATAAAATCACTGTCGAGCATGCCGATGATCCATCCCTTAACGATAGTAAAAATATCACCATCACCATCAAGGGCGCGGAAGGCAATGCACAGCCTGAAATCGTCCCGACTGTAGAGGAAGCAGAAGCTGAGACTGAAGATCTGGCACCAGACACCAATGCTGATGCAGGGGATGTGGTCCCGGTTCAGGCGTTGCCATCACTGGCGGATGCTTCCTTTGGTCCAAGTGCCGAAACCGAGCCTGCACCGCAAACCTTGGAAAGAGATGCAGCGTCAGAACTGTTTGAAGGCATGAGCATGGATAGCAGTCATTTAGGTGAGATGATTGCTATGGTGAATGCCAATAGTGACCTTATTGAACGGGGCAGCCCGCTTACAGGTGTCAAAGTCTCCAAGGAAGGCAATCAAGCTGGTGATTTACACTCCATTGATGCCGCTGTTGTTGATCAACTGGCCGAGGAGCTGGCGCTCTTCCATCAGGAAAGTGCAGAACAGGATTTGATGGCATAACAGGCTTTTATGCCTCACTCTAATGAAAAGCCCCCGTCATATGATGGGGGCTTTTTTTATTAAGGCGCTATTTCCTGACCGTCCCAGGCAAAGCATTTGCCGCTTTGATCGGGTGTCAGTTTTTGCATTATGGTCAGGAGCTTTTGAGCGGAAAAATCAGGGGTAAAGAGCTTGCCGTCCGGCACTGCCTTTTGAAAGGGTTTGGACAAATCGCTGTCAACCGTCCCCGGATGCAGGCCGACAATGATGGCTTGTTTGTTGCGGCGAGCTGTTTCAATGGCGGCATTTTTGATGATCATATTCAGCGCTGCTTTTGAGGCCCGATACGCATACCAGCCACCGAGGCGGTTGTCCGATATGCTACCAACCCGTGCTGAAAGGGCTGCAAAAACAGAGCGATTTTGCCGGTTTAATTCAGGCAGAAAATGCTTTGCCAGCAGGGCAGGTATGATGGCATTGCTTTGAAAAAGATGCTGGAAATTTCTTTCTGATATATCACGCAAGGATTTTTCCGGCAATATATCCCCATCATGCAATTGCCCAATCGCCACAAAAACCAAATCAAGGGGTTTGTCCTGTGCGGCGCGTTTTGCCGCCTGCTTGATGGAGGCTTCTTCCTGATAATCAATCCCATGATAATGCACGCCTGCTATAGCACTGCCTTGCTCCCCTCTTGAAAAAGCATGGATGCTTGCCGTTTTATAGCGAGCGGCCAGACAGTTTGTCATTGCCGTGCCAATCGCACCGGAGCTGCCAATAACAGCGATATTGAGGCTCATATTTCACTCACTATACAATCTTTATACTCCTATTTTGTACAGAGGAGCCGCTTGGTCAGATCATAGAGAGAAGAAAGAAAGCGACAGCTTGCTTTCATACCAACGGGTTTTAGGCTTCTTTGCCCGCCCGCCATTCGCGCCAGCGCATGAGCGCATTGGCCCCAAGCCATGAGAGCGGCTCGGGTGGCAAGCGGCTTGGTGGCTCTTGCTTTAGCAATTGGGTCAGATGGTCTGAGGCATTGCCCATTGCCAAATCTGCCGCCATCATGCCGGAAAATGTGCCTTTGGAAGCGCCCAAGCCATTTTGGCAGCAAGCAGAGAAGATATTCTCGTCAATCTCTCCAAAGGCAGAGACGCCATTATAACTCAAACATAAACGCCCCGCCCAGATATAATCCATTTTCATATCACCCAGCATGGGAAAGCGTCGTTTGAAAGCTTTTTGCTGGCTTTGGCCAACAGATTCCAGTCTGGCTTTGGAAATTTCCATCGATGGATCATAGGTGAAGCGGGTGCGCGTCACGATCCTGTCTCCACCGATACCGGAAATTTTGCGAATGGTTGCCCCCATCGGGTCAGCCGGGGTCAGGCACCAGCTTGAGCGCCCCCCAAGACGTTTGATTTCGTCTTCACCAAGCGCTCTTGTCATGGATGCATAGGTAAAGACATGCATCAATCTATGCTCGAAATAGCCAAAGCTTTGCGCATGACCATTAACGGCGAGAATGATTTTTGGGGCTTCAACAGAGCCTTTTGGGGTTTCAACCAGCCAGTTTTGGCCTTTTCTGGAGAATTTGATGACCGGCGAATTTTCAAACAAACCAATGGATGGGCGCAAATGATCGGCCAAGGCCCGCACATAGGCGGCGGGTTGCAGCATGACTGTCCCCGGAGAATATAGCCCGCCCAGATAATAATCTGTTCCTGTAATCTCTTGCATGGCTGCGGCGTCGAGCATTTCATGCGCTTCACCAGCTTGAGCCAGCGTACGGGCATAATCCTCGTTATGAGCCATGCCTTTTTGTGTGGCCGCACCATTGATCTTGCCACAAGGATCAAAGACCTCGCGGGCCATATGACACTCTTTTGCCGCTTCATGGGCAAATTGAATGGCCGCGCGATTGAAATCGGTTTGTGACTGATCGGATTGGGATGTTTCTGTCGCATAATTGTCCGAGGACAAGTCATGGGGCAGATCAATCATGAAACCGGAATTGCGTCCCGCAGGCCCCTCGCCGACCCGTCTTGCTTCCAACAGGGTGATGCGCTCGCCCGGGCAGCTTTGTTGCAATCTGCGTGCTGCTGACAGGCCTGCAAATCCGCCACCAATGACCAACCAGTCACTGGTGATGGATTGCTCTAGCACTTGCCCCTGTTCTGGCTCTGGCAAAATAGCATACCAGCCAGAGAGGCCGGGATCGACGGGTTGTTTTGAGATGATGCGGGACGCCTTGTCTTTCATGGTCAGCTCACCGCTTCGTCTTTTGCGCGATCTGACAGATCAATCCAGATGGTTTTAAGCTCTGTATATTGATCATGGGCATGAAGGGAATTGTCCCGACCACCAAAGCCGGATTGCTTATAGCCGCCAAAGGGGGTGGAGATATCGCCTTCCCCAAAGCTATTGACCGTCACAGTGCCGGCGCGAATGGCGCGTGCGGCACGGATGGCCCTTTTGCCATTGGCAGTGAAGACAGCTGCGGCCAGACCATAATCTGTGTCATTGGCAACAGCGATGGCTTCATCAAAATTGCTGATGGTGACGACAGAGAGGACCGGACCGAAGATTTCTTCGCGCAAGAGTGCGGCATCATCGCCAACATTGTCAAAGACGGTTGGCTCGACATAAGCCCCATCATGGGATGCACCACCCAGAACCAGATTTGCCCCTTCAGCCGGGCCTTTTTCCAAATAGCTACAGACTTTGCCAAAATGCTCTTTATCCACCAAGGCACCAAGACGATTGGCTGGATCCAAAGGATCACCCATGCGCCATTCATTGGCATAAGCCTTGACCCGCTCTAGCAAATCATCCTTGACCTTTTCATGAACGATCAGGCGAGAGGTTGCAGAGCAGTTTTCTCCCATATTCCAGAAGGCGCCATTGACGACATGTTCTGCCACCAGATCCAGATCTTGCGCATCATCCATGACGATGCATGGATTTTTACCACCACATTCCAGCACAACTTTTTTCAGGTTGGAATCGGCAGCATAATGCAAGAAACGGCGGCCGGTCTGGGTGGAGCCGGTGAAGCTGACCATATCAACATCCATATGGCGGCCCAATGGCTCTCCCACATCTGGCCCCAAGCCTGTGACAATATTCAGAACGCCTGCAGGCACGCCTGCTTCCATAGCAAGTTCTGCAAGACGCAGAGCTGTCAATGAGGTTTGTTCCGCTGGCTTGACGATAACAGAACAACCGGCGGCAAGAGCGGGGCCAATTTTCCAGGCCATCATCAAGAGCGGGAAATTCCAAGGCAGGACACAGGCCACAACGCCGATTGGCTCGCGCACAATCATGGCGATGGCATCATCGCCAGCGGGGGCTGTCTGATCATAGATTTTGTCAATCGCTTCGGCATGCCATTTGATGGTGTGAACCACTTCAGGAATGTCAATAGAGACACAATCCTGAATGGGTTTGCCGCTATCCAGACATTCCATCACCGCAAGCTCGCGCGCATTGCGGGTGATCAATTTGCAAAGGCGGATCAGGATGTCTTTACGCTCGGACGGATGCAGGCGAGACCAACGGCCATCTTCAAAGGCTTCTCTTGCCTTTTCGACTGCAAAATCAACATCCTGTGCATCGCATGCGGCAATATTGGCCAAAGCATCGCCCGTTGCCGGATTGACGCTTTCAAAGCTATTGCCTGTGTGAGAGGGGCGGAAACTGCCATCAACAAAGCTGTTCACAGGCAAAGTCAGCGAAGCCGCAATGGCGGCATATTCTTCGCGGGTCAATAATTCGCTCATTCCTTGTCCTCCGCTTCAATGGCTGCAATGGTGGTTTTAAGGGTACGCACAACCTGTTCAAGGGCGCGTTTGTCATCCTTGTTCAAGGGGCGCAAGGGGGCACGGGGTGGGCCTGCATGAAAGCCGTCCATTTCGCATCCATGTTTGACGCATTGAATGAATTTGCCGCCCTGTTCGAGGATACGCATCAAAGGCAACATGGCAGACATGATGCGGCGACCCTTGTCAAAATTGCCTTCAATCACACAGGCTCTATGCAAGGCTACATGCTCTTTTGGCAGGAAGTTGGACCCGGCACAGACCCAGCTTTTTGCCCCCCATGCAAAAAATTCCAGCGCCTGATCATCCATGCCGCAGGACATTTGAATATGGGGATAATCACGGGCCAGCAGATGCACCCGATTGATATCGCCAGAGCTTTCCTTGATCGCCACAACATTTTTCGAGCGGCCAACCCGGTCCAGATATTCCTCGCCCATACAGACGCCCATCCGACCCGGATAATTATAGAGCATGATCGGCATGTTGGCTGCCCGATCAACTGCCAAGGCATGAAGGGCATTTTCGCGCTCGGTTGGTACCGCATAAGGCGGGGTGGCAACCAATAATGAGTCTGCTCCGGCCTCTTTTGCGGCCTGTGCGTAAGCAATGGATTCCTCTGTTCTGATTGCGCCTGTCCCAATAATGAGCGGCAGGCGATCTTTAAGGATATCCTTTGCCAAATGCATCAAGTCGATACGCTCTTGGCTTGTCTGGGCATAATATTCGCCCGTCGATCCACCAACAATGACACCATGGACACCACTGGCAACCAAATGCTCAATCATGGCGGCAAACCCGTCACGATCGATCGCTCCGTCTTCCCCATATGGTGTGATCACCGGGGTATAAATACCATCATAAATCATGTGCACTCTCTGTATACATTTTTTATACTCATAACAGAGGGTATGCGTGTTCGCAAGCTGGGGCGTTAAAATTTCTCCAGCAGGCAAAGCTGATTGATTGATATGTGAGACAAAAACTTTTGAAATTCAGCGCTTTTTCGAACGCGTTTTATATCAAAATTTTATGGCAGAGGCTTGATATCCACCGACAAGGATTGCGGTGTGATAAACAGCTCGATCTGGTTTCGCGACAAAGCCCAGTGTTTCTCGACCAGATCTGCCACCCCATCTTCATCGCCTTTTTCAATCAGATCGATGAATTGATCATGCTGATCTGCGGCAATTTCCAGCCGTGCTGCCATGTCTTCATCTTTGGGGCGGTAGAAAGTTTGGCCGATGCGGGCATGATCGATGAGCAGACGGCGTAGGCTGGGCAACAAATAAACATTGTTGGCCATTTCGCCCATGATGGCGTGAAAGCGATCATTGTAAAAAACCAGATCTTCTGCATTTCTTTGGTCTTTGGCTTTGCGAAAGCCTTTTTGCGCTTCCTTGAGCTCTTCAATTTGATCCGGTGTTGCATTATTGGCGGCAAGACGACCAATAGCGGCATAAATCATCGGTGCGACGAGAAAGAAATCGCGCAGCATATTGTGCGACATGGGGGCCACACAGGCGCCTTTGTTGTTGCGAATTTCAAGATAGCCCTCTCCGGCCAATTGGCGAAAGACATCACGTAAGGGTGTGCGCGATATGCCATATTGCTTGCTGAGGACGACTTCATCCAGATCGCTGCCGGGTTGTAATTTTAATGTCAGGACTGCCCGTTTGAGATGATTATAAAGGTCTTGTTTGCCAGATTTTGAGGGCATTGTTCGTCTTTCCTGTCATATTTTTATATGCGAGCGCAAAAATATCAGCACTCCAAGCAGCCTTTGACTTTTCTTCTTCGTCCAGTCAGCGCCCCTTTAAAACCGCAAAAAGCCAAGGTCTTCAAGCTTTTTCGCGTTTTTTTGTCGCTTATATGCTACGATTTGGTCGCCTGATCACCTTCCGATAAAGCATACACCAATATTATACAGCTTGCATACAATTTAAAATGATGCATGATAGTGGGAAACAATAGGGGAGGATATTGTGCCGGAGACCAATCAGGAGACTGACGCAAAAAGTCCGATGATCGAATGCCATGACTTATGGAAAATTTTCGGATCCAATTCCGATAAAGCCATGGCAGCGGTTAAAAATCAGGGCTTGTCCAAGCTGGAAGTTCGCGACAGCTTTAATTGCGTGGTAGGGGTGCAAAATGCCTCTTTCAGCGTGAATGAAGGCGAGATTTTTTGTATTATGGGCCTGTCAGGCTCCGGGAAATCCACCCTTATTCGCCATATTAACCGCTTGATCGAGCCGACCTATGGCACGGTTAAAATTGACGGGCAGGATATCAACAAGCTCAATGCCAAGGAATTGCGCCAATTGCGGGCTGAGAAAATTGGCATGGTTTTTCAGAGCATGGCCTTGATGCCCCATCGCACGGTGCGCGAGAATGTTGCTTTTTCGCTGGAAGTGCGTGGCATTGACAAAAAAGAACGCGATGAAGTGGCCGACCGCGCCATTGATGCAGTGGATCTGAATGGCTGGGATATGAAATATCCTGACGAATTGTCCGGTGGTATGCAGCAACGGGTTGGCCTTGCGCGTGCCATTGCAGCGGATCCTGCAATTTTGCTGATGGATGAGCCTTTCTCGGCTCTGGATCCGCTCATTCGCCGACAGCTTCAGGATAAGTTCATGGCCTTGTCAGCGGAGATGAAAAAAACCACCCTCTTCATTACCCACGATCTGGATGAAGCCATTCGCATTGGTGATCGCATCGCCATTATGAAAGATGGTGTGATTGTGCAAATCGGCACGCCAGAGGAGATTGTCACAGCTCCTGCTGATGATTATGTCGCCGATTTTGTGGCTGGCATTTCCAAACTGGAATTGATCACCGCCCAGAAAGTCATGGAACCTGTCTCCAGTTATGAAAGCCGCAATGGCCCGATTAAGGAAGAGAAATTCCCCGAAGCTGCCCCAACCGACAATCTGGATACCTTGGTCGATATTTCAATCGATACCAATCATCCCATTATTGTTAAGGGATCTGATGGCAGACCAACCGGCATTGTTACCAAACATGCCTTGTTGCGCGGCATTCAGGGCCGCATCGAAGAAGATGAGGCATAAGGGGACGCACCATGGCAGAGACAAATCAATTCAGTATTCTTGATCCGTTCAGAACAACCGATCTCAATATTGCCGATTGGGCCGATGGCGTGAAAGGCTGGGCCATTTCCAATCGCAGTGTCATTCAACCGTTCAAAAATGCCCTCAATGACTTGATTCAAGGCATTGAAGCGGGCCTGCAAGCGGTTCCCCCTTCTATCATGCTGATCATTATTTCGCTGATTGCCTGGCAGACCGCTGGCCGCAAAATTGGCTGGCTTGTTTTTGGCTGTCTTATTGCACTGGGATTCCTTGACCCACGGGCATGGGGTCTGGCTATGACCACGTTGGCCATTGTCATTGCCTCGGTTATTCTCTGTGTGATTGTTGGATTGCCGCTAGGGGTTCTGGCTGGCAAAAGTGATCGCTTTGAAGCCTTTTTGCGACCTGCTCTTGATACGATGCAAACCATTCCGGCTTTTGTTTATCTGGTGCCGGTTGTGATGCTGATCGGCATTGGCAATGTGTCCGGTGTGATCGTGACTATTATTTTTGCCCTGCCGCCGCTTGTGCGCTTGACCTCGCTTGGCATTCGTCAGGTGGATGAGAGCGTTGTTGAGGCGGCCAAGGCCTTTGGGGCCTCTCCGCGTGATGTTTTGGTGAAAGTTGAAGTGCCCCTTGCCATGCCAACCATTTTGGCAGGCTTGAACCAGACGATCATGCTGTCCCTTTCCATGGTTGTGATTGCTTCGATGATCTCGGTTAAGGGCTTGGGCAATGAAGTGTTGCGCGCCATGGGCCGTCTTGATGCCGGTAAGGCATTGGTTGGCGGTCTGGGGATTGTTATTCTGGCCATCGTGCTTGACCGCATCACACAAGGATTGGGCCGCTCTGGCAGAGATCGTGGCCATCGCCATTGGTGGGAAACCGGGCCTGTTGGCTTCCTTGTCAATTTGACCAAATCCCCTTCAAAAGACTAGAATCACCTTCAATAAACCATAAAAATGCAATCATCACCTTGAATATGGGAGAGAAAATCTATGTTTCTGAAAAGCCTTAAGACCACGACCCTTGCAGCCAGTTTGCTTGTCTCGGCCACGGCCATCGGCTTTGCCATGGACAAGCCCGGCGATGGTGTCACCGTGCGCCCGGTTATGGCGCCATCTCTTGAGGAGCGCTTTCAGCATGAAATTCTGTTCTCTGCCTTGAAAGATCTGGGCTATGAAATAGCCGATCCTCAAGAAGTGGAATATCAGACCGTTCATATTGCTGTTGGCACCGGTGATGCCGATTTTACAGCGGTTAGCTGGCACAAACTGCATGATGCCTTCTTTCAGGAATCTGGCGGTGACGCCGTTATGACCAAAGTCGGGACTTATATTGAAGGGGCCTTGCAGGGCTATCTTGTCGATAAAGCCTCCTATGATGCTGGTGTGACCAATCTTGGTGATCTGGCCAAACCTGATATTGCCAAACGCTTTGATTCTGATGGCGATGGCAAAGCCGATCTGGCGGGCTGTGTTCCGGGTTGGGGCTGTGAGCGTGTGATTGAGCATCAATTGACAGAGTTTAAATTGCGCGACACTGTGAGCCACAATCAGGGCGCTTATAATGCCATCATCGCCGATTCCATTGCCCGCAATCAGGCTGGTGAATCGATCCTTTATTACACCTGGACCCCATATTGGGTGTCTGGCGTTCTGGTGCCGGGTGAGAATGTAGAATGGCTGTCTGTGCCTTATACCTCTTTGCCTGATGGACAGACCGGCGAGACCACTTTCAAGGATAAAAATCTCGGCTTCTCCGTTGATTCCATCGGCGTAGTGGCAGCCAATTCTTTCCTTGATGCCAATCCGGCGGCCCGCAAATTGTTTGAAGTTGCCAAACTGGACATCAATGACATCTCTGCCCAGAACAAGAAAATTCAGGATGGAGAAGACAATGATGACGATATTGCGCGTCATGCCCAAGAATGGATTGCAGCCAACCGCGCTGATTATGACAGCTGGCTGAAAGCTGCACGGGATGCAGCGAAATAAGCGATTTGCTTTTGCATAAAAATCCAAGCCACGGTGCTAGCGCATCGTGGCTTTTTTGTTTCAAAGCCTAGGCTCAGGACTATCCGTTCACGGCAAGCTTAATTTGGCCATGCGACCGCCATCCACGCTCATAATTTGGCCGGTGACAAAGCTTGCCTCAGATGAGGCAAGCCAACGCACAAGGGCCGCCACTTCTTCAGGACGGCCTGTGCGCCTTAGCGGATGAATGGTGCCTATTTTTTGTCTGAAAGCCTCTGGATCCGGCATGGCCTCAATAAAATCAAGGTTCAGCTCGGTATCTATCCATCCCGGAGCCACCGCATTGCAGCGGATGCCATATTCACCTTCATCCACCGCAATGGCGCGGGTCAAACCATGCAAACCGGCTTTGGAGGCGCAATAGGCCCCATGGCCGGGATTGGCTCCCAAGCCTTCAATAGAGCCGATATTGACAATCGCCCCACCACCACGGGCGCGCATTGAGGGCAAGGCATATTTGGTCAGCAAGAACGGCGCACGCAAATTGACCGCCATTGAGCGATCCCACTCTTCTAGCGACATATCATCAAGGCGGGCTTGCTGCATCATGCCCGCATTGTTGATCAAGATATCCAAGCCGCCAAAACGCTCTATGATCTCATCAATCACGGCTTTACAGCTCTGTGGCTCGGCAAAGTCAGCGGCGATATAGGTTGCGTCTTCAAGATCACAGGGGGAGCGCTGGGCTATGAACACGCTAGCGCCTGCTTGCAAAAAGGCTTTGGAGATGGCACGGCCAATGCCTTTGCCGCCGCCGCTCACCAAAACTGTTTTTTTCGAAAAATCCATTGGCATCATCCTAATAAACCGGTTTGCCGCCATTCACTTCAACCAAGGCCCCGCACATATAGCGCGAGTGGTCGGATGCCAAAAACAGCACGACATCTGCAATCTCTTGCGGCTCGGCAATATGACCCAAAGGGACGGTTGCATTTAAATCTGCAATGGCGCTGTCAGGATCAAGGCCGCGGATTGCAAAGCCTGTTCGCAACATTGGGGTGTTGACCTCATTGGGGCAGACAGCATTGACGCGGATATTCTGATGCGCGTGATCGCGCCCAAGGCAGCGTGTCATAGCGGCAATGGCCGCTTTGCTGGTGCAATAGACCAGATGATCAGGGCCGGGATAGACACCCCAACAAGAAGCGGTGTTGACGATTGTCCCACCGCCTCTGTCGGCCATCACCGGTATGGCGGAGCGGATCAATCGGAAAGGCGCTTCGACATTAACCGCCATGGACAGGGCAAAATCCTCATCGCTTGCCTCGGTAATATTGCCACGGCGCATCAAACCGGCATTGTTGATGACAATATCAAGGCCACCCAATGCCTTTAGGGTTGCTGCGACCAGACCATCGCAATAGGCCTTGTCTGTCAGATTGCCGGGAAGCGCCACAGCCTGCCCGCCCTTCTCGTGGATGTCCTGTGCCAGATTTTCAGCCAGATCTGCCGACATATCCGCAAGAGCAACCATCGCTCCTTTGGCAGCCAGTTTTTCAACAACAGCCTGACCAATGCCGCCAGCAGCCCCTGTTACCAGAGCAATTTTGCCCTGTAGTTCCCCCTGTTGCCCCATAGTCTTTCCTTTCTTTTTTGACAAAAAAGCTCCCAATATTGAGCAATATTGGGAGCTTTTACAGATTTCACACGCAATCAGACCGGTGATTAATAATCTTCATTCAAGCCGCCATTTTCAGGAATTTCGCTTTCGCGTTTTTCAATGAAAGCCAGCAATTCTTCGTTTTTGGCGTCGTCAAGCTTTGGCTCTTCATACTCCTTGAGCATGCTTTCTGCCATTTCCAGTGCGCGCTGGGTGATCTCTTTTGCACCATCCGCTTCCCATTGTTCGATGCTGTTATTGTCAAACAATTTGGGCATGAAGAATGCCCGCTGGAAATTGGCTTGGGTGTGATCGTGACCCAGATAATGACCACCGGGACCGACATCACGCACGGCGGCCAGTGCTTCATCAAAGTCATCCCATCTTACGCCTGATGCCATGCGATGGCCCATGGCGCATTGTTCTGCATCGACCACAAACTTGGCCATAGAGCAATGCATGCCCGCTTCATTCCAGCCCGCTGAATGCCAGATATAATTGGCTCCGGCCATGAGCACGGCCATCATGGTGGTGGCACTTTCATAACCTGCTTGTGCATCATAGGTTTTGGCCCCGCCCAATGTGTTGGAAGTTCTCCATGGCACATCATAGAAACGCGCCATTTGCCCGATCATAAAATTCATCAGGGAGATTTCCGGCGTGCCGGCCATTGGCGCGCCAGAGGCCATGGACACAGTCGAGAGATAGTGACCATAAATGGCGGGTGCACCTTTTCGGATAACCTGGGTATAGGCCAATCCTGACAGGGCTTCGGCATTCAATTGCGCGACTGCAGGCGCGGTCGATGCCGGGGTGTTGGCTCCGCCCAGAACGAAGGGGGAGCAGAGCACAGGCTGGCGGCGTTTGACGAATGAGCGCATAGCACCCAGCATGGTTTCATCCCAGACAAGGGGTGAGTTGCCGTTGATATTGCCTGTGGTGACGGCATGATCTTCGAGGAACTCTTTACCAAACAGGATTTCACACATTTTCATGACGTCTTCGGCATTTTTGCCAGAGGTGGTCATGCCCATGAAAATCTTGTCGGAATGTTTCATTGAGGAATAGGTGATGCGCAAATGACGCCAGGCCACAGGATGATCCATAGGCTCGACAATATGATGGGCGCTGGAATGCAGAGCCGGGCTCATATGAGCCAGTTTGTGAAAATCTCCCAAATCCTTGAGCATGGGCAGGCGGCGCTCATTGTCCAGACCGCGCATGAAAGGGGCACCGGTCATGGGAACGAAAATGGATTTGCCATCGCCAACGGCAACATTGTTGTCAGGATTGCGGGCAAAATAATCAATTTGGGAAGGAATGCTGGAGATCAACTCGCGAATATGTTCCCGATCAAATCTGACCCGCTCCCCATCGACTTTTGCCCCGGCCTTTTTCCAGTCTTGCAGAGCAATGGGGTCTCGAAAGACCACCCCAACTTCCTCAAGAATTGCCATAGATGCATCGTCAATTTTGTGGATTTGCTCTTCCGACATCGGTTCGGTATAGGGCAAGCCATGTTTGAGGGTTGGCAACATGCTGGTCGGGCGTGCATTGCGGACAGCCTTGCGGGCAGAGCGACCGCCACGACGTGTTTTTAATTCTGTATTTGCCATGGTGATGATCCTTAAAATACAAACTGTGTACAAATACTTTAAGTGTCATATGGATGACTGACTATCAGGCAAGCGGCAAAAGCGCCCATTCCATGTCGTCCTTGGAATATTTTAGGACGTAAATTCATAAATCCGATGTCTTTGGCGTTTAAATGGCCCGCTATCGCGCGAAAAAGTGTGCAGGATGGGCTAATTTTCTTTCAAATCGATTGTCTTTGCCCCATTGCCTTCATTGGCCTTGGCCGGTATCTCGGTTGCCCAGATCGAGGCCTGACGTTCCTTGGATGGTGTATGGCCATAATATTCTCGGAAACATTTGGTGAAATGTGATGTGGATGAAAAGCCGGTTGCCAGCGACACATCAAGGATGGAGCGGCTGGTTCGGCGCAGAAGGTCGCGCGCTGCATCCAGTCGCAAACGCAAATAATATTGCCCCGGCGTACAATCGAAATATTTCTTGAACAGGCGTTCGAGCTGACGTGTGGAGATATTGATTGATTGGGCAATTTGCTGGCAGCTCAACAAATCTTCAATATGATCGGTCATGGCATCAATCGCGCCCAGAACCGAGCGGTTGGAAATGCCAAGACGGCTTTCCAAATCATAGCGCTGTTCTTCCTTGCCCTCGCGAATGGCCTGATGGAGATTGACCTCTGCAATTTCCCGCGCCAGTTCCACCGACTGGCCATGGGCAATATACATCAGCATCATATCCAGCGCGGCGGTGCCCCCTGCACAGGTCATGCGGTTGCCATCAATTTCAAACACATCGCTGCATAGATTAACATGAGGAAATTCTTCGCGAAAGGCGCGGCTATTTTCCCAATGGATGGTACAGCGATGCTTTTCCAGCAATTTCAATTTTGCCAGAATATATGTGCCTGTGCATAGAGAGCCCAATATAGCGCCGCGCGACGCAAGGGCGCGCAGCTTTTGACCAAGCAAAGGCGGCCTTTCCAGCTTTTCGACGTCAACGCCGGTGCAGATCAAAATAATATCTGCCTCGCCCAACTCGGACAGGGGCGCATCTGGCGTTACTTTAACCTCAGAGCTAGAGGTGACGGGCAACCCATCCATGGTATGCACAGACCAGGTGAACAAATCTCTGGCTATGATGCGATTGGCAAGGCGCAAAGGTTCAATTGCCGACGAAAAGGCCACCATTGAAAAGCGTTCAAAAATGAGGAAGGCAACCTTTTGCGGGCGCTCGAAAAGATTTGTCATGCTGGAAAATTTGATATCACCAACCGCCATTTGATCCTCTTGGCACAGTTTCTTGCTTCATTTTTGGTCTTGCCAGCAACCTCTAAGATGGCCTCTTTTGCGCTGTTGCCCAAATTCCATCTTAGCGCAGGGCCTTATCTGTGGGTATTTGGCTGATTGAGTCCTGCATTCTAACTAGAATGCGTGTTTTTGGCAATTTTGTCTACTTCTTGTATACAAAGAAAGATCTCTTGCAAGATAATCTTTACCCGCTCTTAGACTTTTGCTTTTTCCTCCATAAGATTTTGATAGTTTTTAGCAAAATTTTTCTTCAAAAAGGTCATAAGACGGCGCACGCGGGCCAGCTGGTGGCGGGCCGGAGGGCAGACCAGTGAGAGGGGCGTTTGCTGTGACCAATCGGGCAGGATTTCAATCAGACGGCCCTGCGCCAGATCCGCCTCGACATAGATTTCTGCAACACGGGTCACGCCCAAGCCCGCCAATGCTGCTTTTCGCATCAAACGGCCCGAGACAATTTTCATGCCCTCTTGCACCGGGATGATAATTTGCTCCTGCCCGTTGGACAAAGTCCAATGCGCGACACTGCCATAAATCAACGGCAGGTTTTTTAGCGCCATTGGATCTGTGATCGGGCCATGTTGTTGCAAAAAATCCGGGCTAGCCACATAGCGGGTGGTCAATTGATAGAGCCTGCTGGCAATCAGGCTGGAATCGGGCAAGTCCCCCATGCGCACAACCAGATCATATTGTCGCTCGATCAGATCGACTTTTGGCGAGGAGAAATCGAGCTGGATTTGAATTTGAGGATGCTGTTTTTGAAACTCTATGGCCAGAGGGCCAATCAGGTCTTCTCCGATTGGGCCACCGACGCAATTGAGGCGAATGATGCCTTTCAGCTCTTCTGTGGTTTGACTGGCCCATTCCGCTGCGCTGTCCAATTGACGCATGGCTTTGTGACATTGCTCATAATAGCCCTGCCCTATTTCTGTCAGGCGCAAGGCGCGGGTGGTGCGAATGAGCAATTGCACGCCAAGCGCGGCTTCCAGCTCGCTGACTTGCTGGCTCAAATTGGCTTTGGATTGATTGGCTGCATTGGCGGCGGCGGTAAAACTGCCATGATCGGCCACAAGCAAGAAAGAGCGAATGAAGCGCCAGGATATATCGTTCATTTTTTCCGAACAATCATTTCACATTGGAGATATTTTTTAGATTAATCTCATGAGTTATTGTGTGTCCAGTTGAAAATATTGGCGGTTCGGTGCCGCCCCGCCTTTCAAGTGGAGATCTCTCATGACCAAACCTCTTATTGTTATCACCGGTGCAAGCTCTGGCATTGGCGCTGCTATGGCCAAGCATTTTTCTGACGCTGGTCATCCTTTGCTGCTTTTGGCCCGGCGCGTTGAAAAGCTGGAAGCCCTGAATTTGCCAAATTGCCTGTCGCGCAAGGTTGATGTGACAGACGCCAAGGCTATGGCTGCTGCCATTAAAGAAGCAGAAACCAAATATGGGCCGGTCGATTGTCTGATCAACAATGCGGGCCTGATGATGCTGGGGCAGTTGGACACACAGGATGCCAGTGAATGGCAGCGTATGTTTGATCTCAATGTCATTGCCTTGATGCAGGGGATGCAAAGCGTTCTTGGTGATATGAAAGCCCGCAAGTCTGGCACAATCCTCAATGTCAGCTCGGTTGCTGGCAAAAAGGCCTTCCCCAATCATGCTGCTTATTGTGGCACCAAATTTGCCGTCTCTGCCATTACGGAAAATGTGCGTGAGGAAGTGGCCGAGCATGATGTGCGCGTGATGGCTTTGTGCCCGGGTGCTGTTGAAACCGAATTGCTTGGTCATACCAGCTCTCAAGACATCATTGATGGGTATGAAGACTGGAAAACCGCTATGGGGGGTGTTCTGGTTGCCGATGACATCGCCCGCACTGCCCTGTTCATGTATCAGCAACCACAAAATGTCTGCATTCGCGATGTGGTGATCACTGCCACCCGCCAACAGCCATAAGCTTTCTCTTATTTTCGTCATGAAAGCGGGCCTGAGCCTTATCTCAGGCCCGCTTTTTTATGGCTTATTGGTGTCAAAACGAATTTAAACGAAAATTATCGAACTTAAATATTGACTTTTCGAACTCTTAGCGACTAATTTCGCGCATATCATGGAGAGTTTGATGGATCCCCTCTTGCCCAGACAAAGCGATATTCTGGACCTTGCCAAACGTCAGGGGCGTGTCGATGTGGACGGTTTGTCTGCGCATTTTGATGTCACGCCGCAGACCATTCGCAAGGATCTGAACCTGCTTTGCGAGCGCGAATTGCTGGAGCGGGTGCATGGGGGGGCGGTTTATCCTTCCGGGGTTGCCAATCTGGCCTATGAAGCGCGCAGGCTTTTGGCCAGCGATGCCAAAGCGGCCATTGGCCGAAAAGCTGCAGGCCTTATTCCTGACAACAGCTCGCTGATTTTAAACATTGGCACCACGACCGAGCAGGTGGCCCATGCTCTTCGCCATCATCAGGGTTTGATGGTCATTACCAACAATCTCAATGTTGCCAATATTTTGCATCCGGTTGACGGGTTGGAATTGGTCGTTGCAGGCGGCATGGTGAGGCGCTCTGATGGCGGCATTGTGGGAGAAAGCAGTGTCGATTTCATCCGCCAGTTCAAGGTTGATTATGCCATTATTGGCACCTCTGCCATTGATCCAGATGGCTCTTTGCTGGATTTTGATTATCGCGAAGTGCGGGCGGCCAAAGCCATTATTGATCATGCCCGCAAGACCATTTTGGTTTGTGATCATATGAAATTCGAGCGGCAGGCTCCGGTCTGTATCGCCCATTTATCCGATATTGATGTGTTTGTGACGGACAAGATGCCAAGTGACGATATTCTTGCTTTATGCAAGAGCCACGCGGTGGAGCTGGTTCTCACAGATTTCGTTAACAAGCAGGCTGCGGCCCAATCAGAGATGTGCAGATAATGGTTCAGACAGTTCAGGATCTTTTTATCATTGGCGGCGGAATCAATGGATGTGGGATTGCCCGCGATGCCGCAGGTCGCGGCTATAGCGTCACATTGGCCGAAATGAATGATCTGGCCAGCGCCACCTCCTCTGCTTCCACCAAGCTGATCCATGGCGGCTTGCGTTATCTGGAATATTATGAATTTCGTCTGGTGCGCGAGGCCTTGAAAGAGCGTGAAGTGCTGCTTGGCAATGCCCCTCATATCATCTGGCCTTTGCGCTTTGTCTTGCCCCATCACAAAGGTCTGCGTCCGGCGTGGTTCCTGCGTCTTGGTCTGTTCTTTTATGATCATTTGGGCGGGCGCAAATTGCTGCCCGGCACCAAGACCCTTGATATGCGCAGTCATGACGTTGGCAAGCCTTTGAAAGCCTTGTTCAGCAAAGGCTTTGAATATTCCGATTGCTGGGTGAATGATGCCCGTCTGGTTGTGCTCAATGCCATGGATGCCAAGGCCAAAGGGGCCAATATTCTAACCCGCACCAAAGTGATCAGCGCCCAAAAGCAAGGCGATCATTGGGAAATTGTCACACAGGATCAGCTCAGTGGTGAGCAGGTAACACACATGGCCCGGATGGTGATCAATGCCGCCGGGCCATGGGTGGATGACATCCTCAATGGCGCTATGGAGCGCGGCGGCGTTCAAAATATCCGTCTGGTTCAAGGCAGTCATATTGTGGTGCCCAAAGTGTTTGACCATGATCGTTGCTATATTTTCCAAAATAAAGATGGCCGGATTATTTTTGCCATTCCTTATGAGGAGGATTTTACGCTGATTGGCACCACGGATCAGGATTACACGCAGTCTTTGGACAAAGTGGAGATCAGTCAGGCGGAAATTGACTATTTGTGTTCAGCCGCCAGCGAATATTTCACCAAAGAGATTACGCCAGATCAGGTGGTCTGGACCTATTCTGGTGTGCGTCCGCTTTATGATGATGGCGCAAGCGCGGCGCAGGAAGCCACACGCGATTATATTTTGAAGCTGGAAGGGGCCGCAAAAGACGGCATTCAGAAAAATGGCGCTGAACAGGCTGATCTGCCTTGCCTTCATATTTTTGGCGGCAAAATCACCACCTATCGCAAGCTGGCGGAATCGGCTCTTGAAAAAATTGAGGAAAGCCTTGGCCGCAAGGGATCTGTCTGGACCCGATCTGCTGATTTGCCCGGCGGGGATTTTGAGCCGCAAGACTTTGATAGCAAACTGGCAGAGCTTCAAAACGACTATGCCTTTTTGGAAGCTGACCATGCCCGGCGTTTGTTGCGGCTTTATGGCAGCCTTGCCTGGTCGGTGCTGGGGGATGCGAAAAGTCTGAATGATTTGGGCCAATGGTTCGGTTCTGATCTGTATGAGCGCGAGGTTCGATATCTGGTTGATCAGGAATGGGCTATAAGCGCTGAGGATATTTTATATCGGCGCACCAAACGCGGCTTGCATTTGGATGATACGCAACAAGATGCCTTGCAGCTTTATTTGCAAACAGCCAATAATGCTGCGTGAGACTGCGAAATCCGGGGGGAGAGAATGAGCAAATCCTATATCCTGTCTATTGATCAGGGCACAACATCATCCCGTGCCATCCTGTTTGATGATCAATATCAGATCCGTTCTGTTGCCCAGCGCGAATTTACCCAGCATTTCCCCGATAGTGGCTGGGTGGAGCATGACCCGGAAGAGATCTGGCAAAGCGTTGTCGAGACATGCCGTGAGGCCATGGCCAATCTCTATATTGGGGCAAAAGATATTGCTGCGATTGGCATCACCAATCAGCGCGAGACCACATTGGTTTGGGACAAGGCAACGGGCAAGGCGGTTTATCCTGCCATTGTCTGGCAAGATCGACGGACCTCTGATTTTTGCAAAGAGCTGAAAGAAGCAGGGCATGAGCCTTTGGTCACCCAGACCACAGGCCTGTTGCTGGATCCTTATTTTTCCGGCACCAAGGTTGCGTGGATTTTGGACAATGTGGCTGGTGCGCGGGCGCGAGCTGAAGCGGGTGAATTGGCATTTGGCACCATTGACAGTTTTTTGCTCTGGCGTTTGACCGGTGGCAAAGTCCATGCCACAGACGCGACCAATGCCTCACGCAGTCTGCTCTATGACATTGGCAAGGGTGAGTGGAGCCAAGAGCTGCTTGAGCTTTTGTCTATTCCCAAAGGCCTTGCCTTGCCCCGCGTGATGGATTGTGCGGCTGATTTTGGCGAGAGTGAGGCGGATCTGTTTGGCGCAGCCATTCCCATTGCCGGGATTGCAGGCGATCAGCAAGCCGCCACCATTGGTCAGGCCTGCTTTGATGCGGGGATGATGAAATCAACCTATGGCACCGGCTGCTTTGCGCTGCTCAATATTGGTGATCAACCAACCATTTCGCAAAATAGATTGCTCACCACCATTGCCTATCAATTTGATGGCAAACCGACTTATGCGCTGGAAGGTTCGATCTTTGTGGCAGGTGCGGCGGTGCAATGGCTACGTGATGGTTTGAAAGTGGTGGAGCATGCTGGACAGACCGGCAGCATGGCTGAGGCCGCCGATGAGCATCAGGATGTGTATCTGGTGCCCGCCTTTGTGGGCATGGGCGCCCCCTATTGGGATGCCGATTGTCGTGGGGCGCTTTATGGATTGACCCGTGGCACGGGGCCTAATGAGCTGGCCCGTGCGGCTTTGGAGGCCGTCTGTTATCAGACGCGGGATTTGCTCTGTGCCATGCAAAAAGACTGGGCGCAAAGTGGTGCTGAGGAAGGCGATACGGTTTTGCGCGTTGATGGCGGCATGGTGGCCTCTGACTGGACCATGCAATTCTTGTCCGATTTGCTTGATGCGCCGGTTGATCGGCCGAAAGTGCTGGAGACCACGGCTCTGGGGGCCGCTTATCTGGCGGGCTATCAGGTCGGCTTTTATCCTGCCCCGGATGTCTTTGCAAAAAGCTGGAATCTGGAACGGCGGTTTGAAGCCAACATGGATGACGCCACGCGCACTCAAAAATATGCTGGCTGGCAAGATGCCGTCTCGCGCACCCTTTCCAAGCCAGACTAAGGGATCGATTTAAAAGTTCCTTTTTCAAACCCCTTGAAAAAGCCCCTTGAACCGACCTCTTCTCAAAGGGGTCGGTTTCTTTTTTGCTTTTGTCTCTAGGCTCAGGATATATTGCCTGCCCATCAAAGCGTTGTTTGATACAAAAACGGGCCCCGTTGGAGCCCGTTTTCTTATTCATATCTGCTTTTGACTTGGAGCTAATCTCGATCAGATCAGGCCATTGATCAGGATTGCAGCAATGGCGGCTGGGGCCACAAAGCGCAGGATGAAAATCCAGACTTTGGTCAAAGTGTTGCCCGCTTCCGAGCCGCTGACTTCTTTGACAGCCAGCGGGGCAATTACCCAACCAACGAAGAGGGAAATCAGCATGCCACCCAATGGCAACATGATATTGGCCGTTGCGAAATCGAACAGATCAAGGAAGCCTTTGTCGAAGAATTTCACATCGCCCCAGATGCCCATGGACAGGGAAGACGGAATACCCAGCAGGAAGACAATCACGCCAGAGACCACAGTGATCTGGAAGCGGGTAAAGCCTTTTTCGCGGAAATAGGCAACCACTGGCTCCAACAGGGAGATGGAAGATGTCAGAGCGGCAATGGTCAACAGCACGAAGAAGATGATGCCGAAAATATAACCGCCGGGCATTTCCAAAAAGACGGTTGGCAAAGTGACGAATGTCAGACCGGGGCCTGCACCGGGATTCATACCAAAAGCAAAAACGGCTGGCAAAATGGCAAGACCTGCCAAAATAGCAACGCCTGTATCGAGAATGGCCACATACCAAGCAGATTTGCCCAGATTTGCATCTTTATCCAGATAAGAGCCGTAAGTCAGAACCGCGCCCATGCCCAAAGACAGGGAGAAGAAAGCCTGACCCAGTGCTGCAACAAAAGTGGAGCCGTTGATTTTAGACCAATCCGGGGAGAGGAAGAAATCAAGGCCTTTTTCTGCGCCCGGCAAGGTAACAGAGCGGATCACCAAAGCAATCAGGATGACGAAAAGCAAAGGCATCAGGACTTTGCCTGCGCGCTCAATGCCGTTGGCAACACCACCCAGAACCACAATCACGGTCAGGGCAACGAAAATGGCCTGATAGAGGATTGGCTCAACTGGAGCGGAAATGAAGCCGCCAAACGCACCGCCAATGGCCTCTGCGTCCATACCTTGGAAGGAACCGCCTGCAAATTTGATAATATAGGCAATGGTCCAGCCTGCAACCACGCAATAGAAAGACAGGATCATAAAGGCGGCCAGAATGCCCATATAACCAATCACAGACCATTGACCATGACCCAGCTTTTTGAAGGCATTAACCGCATCAGACTGGGATGCTCGACCGATGACAATTTCTGCCAACAGGACAGACAGGCCGATGGTAAAGACCAGACCCAGATAGAGCAGAATGAAGGCTGCGCCACCATTTTCGCCGGTGATATAGGGGAATTTCCAAATATTGCCAAGGCCGATAGCAGAGCCTGCTGTCGCCATGATGAAGCCCAAACGAGAGCCCCAATTTTCACGTGTAATAGCCATTTTTCCTGAAACCTTGTCTGCCTTTGGCTCTTTCAAAGAGGGCCGTGAAGGCTGGTTCATTATCTTAAGCGATTGCTTGCTGCCTTTTTGTGCCAAGATATCCAGATCCAAGCCCCCTGTGGGATCGTCCGGTTGTCTTAAGCGCATCAAAGGGGCGTGACGATTGTCTCTTAATATTTCGTTACTGCCGCAATCGGGGCCATGTCTTGACGCAATTGCAGCAAAGAGTCGACTAAAGACTTAAGGCAAATGAATGAAATATGCAGATAATCACAGAAAATGCGCGAAAATGCTCCATTTTGCCGCTTAAAAAGCGCAAGATTTCGAAAAAGTGCATCATTTTTCTCTGCTGACAGAAGCAGATTTTTTTGACCCATTGGAGAAGGGGTGAGCTTTTGATAGGGTGCGTTTGACGGTTTTTTTATTCATCATGGATTGTTTTTATGGAAAAAGACTCCAGCCCTTCCATGGCAGATTTTCTGCATTTGCGCGGCAACGAACTGGCCAAGGGCGATCCGTTGGTCCTGCCTCTGGTTCAAAGTTCCATGTATCATTTACCCGGCTTGGCTGAGACTTATCCTTTTTATGGGCGCGTCAGCAATCCCACATGGGAGGCGCTTGAAACATCTTTATCGCATCTGGAAGGCGCGCCTTGTCTTTCTTTTCCCTCTGGCATGGCTGCCATCACTGCGGCCCTTTTTGCAAACCTGAAAGCAGGCAATCGCCTTCTGATCCCATCAGACGGCTATTATGTGACCCGCCTTTTGAGCAGCAATTTTCTGGCCAATCTGGCTATTGAGGTTGAGGAGCGCGCCACATCGGCTTTTCTTGAGGGTGGATTTGAAGGCTTTGATGTGGTTTTGGTGGAAAGCCCGTCCAATCCCGGTCTTGATGTTGTGGATCTGCGCCAAGTAGCCAGTCACGTGCAGGCTTGTGGCGGCATCAGCCTTTGCGACAATACCACCTTGACCCCTTTGGGCCAAAGGCCGCTGGATTTGGGCTTTGATCTTGTGGTCTCTTCGGACACCAAAAGCATGGGCGGGCATTGCGATCTTTTAATGGGGCATGTCGCAAGCCGCCGGGCTGATTTGATGGAGCCTATCAAAAGTTGGCGCACCATTTCTGGATCGATCCCCGGACCTCATGAGGCTTGGTTGCTGCATCGCGGCCTTGAGACGCTGGAGGTGCGGTATGAGCGTATGTGTGCTTCTGCGCTGATCATCGCGCAGCGTCTTGCCGATCATAAGGCCGTTCAGGCCATCCGCTTTCCCGGATTGCCAACAGATCCATCCTATTCAATAGCGACAGCGCAGCAGCGCCGTTACGGATTTCTGATTGCCCTGACGCTTGAAAGCGAAGACAAGGCCGAAGACTTCATCACGCACTGTCCGCTTTTACGTCCAGCGACTTCCTTTGGCGGCCTTCACAGCTCGGCTGAGAGACGCGCCAGATGGGGCGATGCTGTGGACCCTGCCTTTGTCCGGCTCTCGGTTGGATGCGAGCCTGTCGAAGAGCTTTGGGATGCCCTTTGTCATAGTCTGGACCAATTGTGAAGACATCCGCATGCCATACGTAAAGAGAGAATATCTTTAAGAGTCCTTTGGGTTGTGTGAAGGATCTTTTGATCTCTTGCTGATTTTTATTTTGCGTTTTCTGGTCGCTGATATGATAGTTGTGTCCCTGTCTCTCTATCTATCAGCCAGAAGGATATCGGCTCATGAAACTTGGCATCATCGGAACAGGAACCATTGCGAGCGCTGTTGTTGAGGGCGTGGTTGGACATGGTTATCCCATTTTGGTGTCACGTCGCAGTGAAGCCCAGTCCAGTCGCCTTGCTGCGGCCTATGAAAATGTTGCGGTTGCCGATAATCAGGATGTGATTGATCAGGCTGATGTTATCTTTTTGGGCTTGCTTGGTGATCAGGCCCCCGACATTCTTGGTAATCTGAGCTTTCGAGCCGATCAGAGGGTGATTTCTTTCATGGTTGGTCCTTCTTTGGAGACGGTGGGGCAGATGGTTGCCCCTGCTGTGGCTGATGCCATCATGCTGCCCTTTCCCAATATTGCCAAAGGGGGATCGCCTATTCTGGCTTTGGGCGATACAAGCCTCATCAATCAGTTATTTGGTGCCAATAATGCCATTTTCACAATGCGCAATGAAGCAGAGCTTGAGGCCTATCTGTGCGCGCAGGCGGCGCTGTCTCCTGCCCTTTTGTTGGTGCATATAGCCGGCTCATGGCTGGGTGAGCGGGTGGTTGATCGTGAGCAAGGCGAGGCCTTTCTTCGCTTGCTCATTGGATCAAACCTGTTGTCCGGTTCCAACTGCGCAGACATGATTGAAGCGCTGAACACGCCGGGTGGCTATAATCAGCGCCTTCGTCTGCATATGGAAGAAACAGGATTGCGTGAGCATCTGCAAGACGGGCTATCGAAGCTCTAGGCTCAGGACTCATAAGCATTTTTTCATATGCGACATTTTGGAGCAGGTGAAGCTTTACGATGCCTGTCTTTGTCTTGCCTTTTCCTATCCTTCAGAAACCAGAGTAGGACCTGATCTCTATATCTTGTTATTTTTCATGCAATTGCGCTGATCTTTATTGATTGATTGTCTCTTTGCCCATCCATCATGCCCGTTGCTGTCTCTCACTCGTTCTTTTTATAACGCCAGAATCGCCGGATTTTCGTTCTTTTTTCCTTTATTTATGACTCTTTTTCTCATATTTAAAAGATAAAATGAGTCCAGAACTCAAAAAATAAAGGTCAAAAAATGGTTCAAAAATTTGTTGGGGTGTCTTTGAGAACCGCTCTTCTTCTCAGTGCCTCTTGTTTAACATTGCCAGCCCTTGCACAGAGCCTTGAAGGCGCTGTGCAGGATGAGACATTGCGCACGCTTGTCGTCACTGCCAGCCGCACAGAGCAGAGCCTGATGGATGTCACACGCTCCGTTGCTGTGGTTGAAAAAGAGCAGATCGAGCAGCAAAATGCCAATGATGTTGCAGATCTGTTGCGCGATATTCCCGGTGTTGCCATTTTGGAAGGCGCTTCTCCGGGGCTGCGGCGCATTTCCATTCGCGGTGAAGGACAGGCGCGCAATACCATTTTGATTGACGGGCAGGAAGTCTCTGATCATTCCACCTATGGCTCGCTGTTCATGATTGATCCAGCCAATATTGAGCGCGTGGAAGTTGTTAAAGGCCCTTCTTCTGTGTTGCATGGCTCCAAGGCCATTGGCGGTGTGGTCAATATCATTACAAAAAAAGGGGCAGACAAGCCGCTGGAAATCAGCATCGGCGGTGGCTATGACAGCTCTACGGGCGGCTATCAGTCCAATGCAAGTGCTGCTGGCTCCAGCGATGATTGGGACTATCGCCTGTCCCTGACAAAATCCGATCATGGAGACCGCAAAAGCGGCAGCGGCACGCTGAAGGCCAGCGCCCTTACCAATGGCAGCGCCTTTGAAAACCAGAGCATTTCAGCCAATATTGGCTATAGTCATGGCAATCACAGTCTTCGTCTGGTGGCTGAAAAGGTTGATATGGCTTCGGATGCCTATGTGGATCCCAAAAGCCTGTCGGCAGCCCGCACTGCTGGCCTTAGCAAATTCATCCTTGATTTGCCAAAGCGTGATCGCACCAAATTTGGCGTTTTTTATGATGGCACGGATTTGAATGATGTCGTGAAAAAAGTGCATATGGATGCGTATATCCAGCAGATTGAACGGGTGGTGGATATTGACTTCACACGGGCCACTCCCAATCGGGCAACTTTCCCCTTTGGAACCGAGATCAGCACCAAAAACAAAACAAGCGATGATCAAGTGGCCATTGGCTTCAATAGCCAGATTGATCTGACACTTCTCGACAATCACTTAACAATATTTGGCGCGCAAATTGTCCATGACAGTGTTGATCGCAATGACAAACGCAATGGCACCAATACACGCATTGTCTTCAATCCAAGAAGCCCCAATTTCAGCTATAATCCGGCTGGTCGCCCCAGCCTGATCAATGATAATTTTGACAAGGAAGCCTCTATCACCACTTTCTCTGCTTTTGTGCAGGATGAATGGAGTGTGAGTGATGATTTCTCTATCACCGGGGGCTTGCGTTACTTCTATATTGACAGCGAATTGTCAAAAACCAATCAGCCGGGCTATGCACCTTTTAGCAAAAGTGATGATGCATTCATCGGCTCCCTTGGCGTCAATTATACCGGGATCGACAATGTTGCCTTGCGCGGCAACATTTCCCAAGGCTATGTCTATCCGACCCTATTGCAAAATATGCTTGGATCGGTTTTCAGCCCCGGCAATGTGATCGAAGCCAATCCGAATTTGAAGGCAGAAAAGAGCATCAATTATGAGATTGGCGCGCGTTTTGACAATGGCGTTGCCATGCTTGATGCCGCCGCTTTCTATAGCGTTGCTGAGGATTATATCGATTCTGTCTCTTGTGGTCGCTTTGGGGCCGTCTGTACCACAGCGGCTGCGTCCGAGCGCTATGTCAATATTGACGAGGCAACCACCTATGGGCTTGAGGTTTCCGGCTCCTATCATTTGCAAGCCTGGTCCTTGACGCCTTATTTCTCGGCCACCTTAATGACCCGCGACTATAAAGCCTCTGGCATTGAGACCAACAATACCGACATTCCAGCCTTTACCGGCCGGTTTGGTGTGCGCAAATATTGGGATCTGGATGATGATATCGAGTTTATGAGCGATCTCTATATCCGCACAGCGTCCGAGCGGGAGCTGAATGAGCCATCAAGCCGCGATTATGAAAAGCATGCTGCTTTTACAACGCTCAATTTTGCCAGCAGTCTGACTTATCAATTTAGTGAGGAACGGAGCCTGCGTCTGAATGCCTCTGTCGAGAATATTTTTGACAAATCCTATACCGAGTCACTCAGCAGCACCCCTGCGGCGGGACGGGCCTTTAAATTGTCTGGTCAATTGACCTTTTAAACGCTCTCAAGTCTGTTTTCTTGAGACAAAAAGGGCGGCTCTTGGTCGCCCTTTTTCATGGTGACAGGTCTGTCAGACCTTTTTTGATTTCTATTCTTTTGGAATGGACAAATCTTCCAGTGTTTCAAAACCGACGAAACGCGGCGGGCCTTTATATTCCACTTTGGGCTTTGGACGGCGGTGGGATGCCTTGAACTGATCGCTTTTGGTCCAGCCTTCAAACGCCTCGCGCGTTGTCCAAACGGCGTGAGAAGCATAAAGGATGAAACCGTCTTCATCTTCATGGGCCTTTAGCATCTCGAAACTGATAAATCCTTCAAATTCGTGCAATTTGCTGTCGCGGCTGCGCCAGATTTCTTCGAAAGCGCTTTCATAGCCCGCTTTCACAAGAAAATGGTTCATTGCAATAAACATTTCTGTCTCCTTTTTTATTGCATTCATGGCATCATGGACATTTAGAGCTTCTAGGCCAAATCCTGCGCCCAGATCTTGTCTGTCATTGTGCCATGACTGGTCTGGTCTTCATTGATTTTTCGAAAATATGAGTTTAAAAAGCAAGAAAATTAACTTGAATGCCGCATTCAAATTGGTTTTGATGCAGCACATCTCCACATTTTGCAGGATAATGACATGAAGATAAGTGTTGATCGGCTCCATAGCTCTTTGAAGATGGTTGCCCTCTTTGCAAGCTTTTCTTGCGTTGCTTTGCTGTCTTCGCCCCAACTTCATGCCCAGAACCATGCTCAATCGGTCCTCACAGATGCCAATGGCCAGCCTTTGCCTGAGAATGCCAGCGAAAAGGTGGTCAGTGTTGGTGGCTCTCTAACGGAAATTGCCTATGCCCTTGGCAAAGAAGATGCCTTGATTGCGGTTGATACCACGTCTGTTTTTCCGCCTCGTGCCCTGAAAGACAAGCCCAATGTCGGCTATATGCGGGCGCTGTCTGCCGAAGGCATTCTGGCTTTGGAACCAACGCTAATTTTGGCAGAAGACGGGGCTGGGCCAGCTGATGTCATTGCCCTGTTGCAAGAGGCGCGGGTGCCATTTGCCAGCATTCCGGCCCGTTATGACGCGCAAGGCATTATCGACAAGATCCAATTGGTTGGTCAGGCCCTTGCTGCACAAAAAGAAGCCCGTCACTTGGCCGATCAGGTGCGCAAGGATCTTGACCTTCTTCAAAGCAAAGTTGCCAATATCCCACCGGCAGAAAAGAAAAAAGTGCTGTTCCTCTTTTCCCTGCGCGGAGATCGGTTGATGGTCTCAGGAAAAAACAGTCAGGCATCAGCCATTATCGAGATGGCCGGTGGCGAAAATGTCATGACCAGCTTTGATGGCTTTAAACCTGTCAGCAATGAAGCCGTTCTCTCAGCTGATCCTGATGTTATCCTGATGATGAGCCGGGCAGGCACTCCCACTGCCTCGCGCGAGCAAGTGCTGTCTCACCCGGCTCTCTCAGCTACCAAAGCCGCTCAATCCGGTTCTCTTGTGGTGATGCCGGGCATGTATTTGCTGGGCTTTGGGCCAAGGACGGCTCATGCAGTTGCAGATCTTGCCGATCATCTTTATCCCGATCACAATCTTGGCTCTTCCGCTCTCTTTTCAGAACAGAAAACAGGGAGCGCTCACTAATCATGAGATCGGCTGCACATCCCGGTTCCGCATCCCTGTCTGGTGACAGATCACTGCTTGGCTGGACCAGCTTGCTGGTTCTCTCGCTGATCCTGATTTGTGTGGCTATTGTCTCTGTAACGCAAGGGGCCAGTGATCTGAGTGCCGTCCGGCTTCTTTCTTTTCTGTCAAGCTGGATAACAGATCAGAATGAGGGCATGAGCCGCCGCGATGCGATTATTCTGTTTGATATTCGCCTGCCGCGTCTGGCTTTGGGATTGCTGGTTGGTGCGGCGCTGGCCACCTCCGGGGCCTGCCTGCAAGGATTGTTCCGCAACCCTTTGGCTGATCCGGGCATCATTGGCATTTCTGCCGGGGCTACGCTTGCCGCTATTCTGGCCATTGTGCTGGGCAATAGTCTGTTTGCGCCCCTAGAGGCATTCTTGGGGCTATATATGCTGCCGGTTTTTGCCTTTTTTGGCAGTCTGATTGCCACCATC
This sequence comes from Cohaesibacter sp., assembly GCA_025800105.1. GTDB lineage: Bacteria > Pseudomonadota > Alphaproteobacteria > Rhizobiales > Cohaesibacteraceae > Cohaesibacter. The sequence goes on from JAOXSG010001222.1 coordinate 30,162, forward strand.
ACCCTTTACACCATTGCCACACATCGCGGGCAAACCTCGGTTGCCACCATGTTGCTGGCCGGGATTGCCCTTGCCGCCATCTTGGGCGCTGGAGCGGGGATCCTGACCTATCTCTCGGATGATCAGCAGCTGCGTGATTTGACATTTTGGTCCATGGGCGGACTGGGTGGTGCCACATGGGGCAAGGTTTTCACCTGCCTTCCCTTCATCGCTCTTTCGCTTTTTGCCATTCCCTTCTTTGCCAAGGGCTTAAATGCCCTCTTGCTGGGGGATCATCAGGCGCGTCATATGGGCATTGATGTTCAGACATTGAAGCGATCTTTGGTTTTGTGCATTGCTTTGGCGGTTGGGGCTGCGGTCTCTGTTTCTGGCACCATTGGTTTTCTTGGCATCATTGTGCCGCATATTTTGCGTCTTGTGATTGGGCCGGATCACCGTTTTTTGCTGCCTGCATCAGCGCTTTTGGGGGCGATTATTCTGGTTCTTGCCGATATGATTGCGCGCACCATTGTTGCCCCTGCTGAACTTCCCATTGGCATTATCATGTCAGCGCTTGGGGGGCCTTTCTTCTTGTGGCTTTTGCTGAAAAACAGACAGGTGCTGGCCCTATGACGACCGAGATTATTCTGGAAAATATCAGCCTGACGCTTGGTAGCAAACGCGTTTTAAAGCCGCTTGATTTGTCTTTGCGCTCTTCAGACCTCACCATTTTGGTCGGGCCCAATGGTGCGGGCAAATCCAGTTTGTTGAAACTGATTTGTGGTGACCATCAGCCCGATCAGGGACGCATTCTTTTTGATCAAATCGCTTTGCCTCACTGGCCGCTTGATAAACTGGCCCGGCGCCGCGCCGTGATGACCCAATCAAGCGAGATTGCCTTTCCCTTTACCGTTCTGGAAGTGGTGCGGATGGGGGCCAATCTTCAAGCCGTTGATGCGCATGATGCTGACAGGCGCGCCATGCTGGCCCTTGAAGCGGTTGATATGGAGAGGTTGGCGGGGCAACGCTTTCAAGCCCTATCCGGTGGCGAGCAACAACGCGTGCAACTGGCCAGAACTCTTGCTCAGGTCTGGTCGCCTTGTCATGAAGGGCAAGCCAATTTCCTGCTTCTTGATGAGCCTATTTCCAATCTGGATATCCGTCATCAAATTGAATTGTTGCAATTGGCCAAGGATTATACAAAATCCGGCGGCGGCTGTCTGGCTGTCCTGCATGATTTGAATATTGCCTCGATGTTTGCCGACCGCTTGCTGGTGATGCAACAGGGGCAAATTGTGGGTGATGGCCCGCCCAATGAGATCTTGACCAATGACTTGATTGCCCAGATTTTTGGAATCAGGTTACAGGTCAATCGTCCTCCGGGTTGTCCTATCCCCTATATTCTTCCACAAACCTTCTTTGATGCCGCCGAACCCCAACATATGTCAAATCCAAGCTGATACAAACAATCTAGTCTTTGACATTCAGCTATAAACCAGCCTTCAGGAACAAAACCATGCGCCCCTTGATTCTTTCTCTTGCCTTTGTCTTGATGCCTCTTTTTGGCGCTGCTCATGCGCAAGGCTCCCAATCTCTCGATCTGGAATTGAATAACAGCGTTCAGCATGATGGCGTTTGTCGTTTGAGTTTCATGGTGCGCAATGGCTTAAGCGTTCCTGTCACGGATCTGGGACTGGAAGTTGTCTTGCTCAACAAAGACGGGCTGGCTCAGGATTTTATGATGCTGCGCACAGGGGAATTGATTTCTGGCAAGCGGCGCATTCGTCAATTTGATCTTCCAGATATCGCGTGTGGTGATATTGGCGAAATCCTGATCAATGATGTTGCTGATTGTCAGGGAGAAGACCTGACCCCCGCCTCCTGTCTGGTGAAACTCAAGCCCTCTTCTCGCACTGCTATCAAGCTTGGCCTGTAATTTGGGCCTGTAATTTGGGCCTGCAATCTGCTTCTTTCTTCTGGTGCTCCGAAAGTTCCTTGTTATGACGTCGTCCTCTTTTTCTTCCCATACTTCTTTTCCCCAATTGGCGCAGGCCAGTCAGACTGATGTAAATCCATCGCTCGTTCAGGATCCAATAACAGCGCAAGGCATTTCCGCTTCAACTGAGCCAAAGAGTGCTGACAGTGGGACAAGTCTTTCTGCCTCTCCAGTAACAGATACAGCCGTAACCGAGGCCGCCCCCATTGCATCCCAGCCCTCTCTTGCTATGGATCCAGATCTGGTTGTCTCGCCCCCTCCCCCGCCGCAAAGCTTTCTAGAGAATGCCATGGGGCAAATTCAGTCCATTATGGAAATGGGTGGCCCTGTTGTTGTGCTGTTGAGCATTTTGTCCGTTCTGTCGCTGACCGTAATCCTTTATAAATTGTGGCAATTTTCCTGGCTTGGCATTGGCCGTCACAAGCGGGCCCGCAAGGCGCTTTTGCAATGGCGCCAGGGCCAGCAAGTTGAAGCCATTGACTTGCTGGCCAAGGGCAAAGCACCGGTGAGTGTGGTTTTGCTTCATGCCATGCGCGGGCAATTGTTTCACCCTGACAAGGGCGCACTGATCCGTGAAGATGTGGAGCGTGTGGCCCTTAGCAGCTTGTCCAAAACCCGGTTTTTGTTGCGGTTTTTGGAAACAGTTGGTCAGATTTCGCCTTTGCTGGGTCTGTTTGGGACTGTGATTGGCATGATTGAGGCCTTCCAGCGGTTGCAACAGGCTGGTGCCAGCGTTGATCCATCTGTTTTGGCGGGCGGCATTTGGGTTGCGCTTTTGACCACGGCAGTGGGCCTTGCGGTTGCGATCCCTGCCAGCCTGTTTGCAGACTGGTTCAGCTCACGGGTGGAACGAGAGCAGGATGTGATTGAAGAATTGGTAACTTCGGTTCTGACTGGTCAAATTACCGATGCGTCTTCCACGCCTGCCAGTTCTGTGGTTCATGGAGATCCGGCTTATGCGACTTAATGCACCAAGGCGCAGACGCTCGGTGGTGGGGTTAACCTCGCTGATTGATGTGATCTTTTTGTTGCTGTTGTTTTTTATGCTGTCCTCTACCTTTTCGCGCTATAGCCAGCTTGATCTGGGGGTTGCAGGCACTGGCTCTGGCGCGGGAGAGCGGCCCAAATTGCTGATTTCCATTGCTGAGGTAGGTGCGATCCGTCTGAATGGCAAACCAACCAGTTTGGATGATCTGGATGCCGCCATTGAAGATTATCGGGATAAAGGGGTCAAACGGGCTGTGCTGGTGCCAAAAGGTGATGTGGCGGTGCAACGTCTGGTCATGACATTGGAGCGTCTGAAACAGAGCGGGCTTTCGTCCGTTTCCTTGGCCAATTAAAGGGAAGGTACTTATGCATCTGACCAAAGCCAGACAGAAAAAGCGTGTGATGCCGGAAAATACCATTCCGCTGATCAATATCGTGTTTCTGATGCTGATTTTCTTTTTGATTGCAGGCACGGTTGCCCCGCCCGTCTCGACCAAGCTAAAGCCGCCCAAATCCGAAGAATTGCCTTTGATGCCGCCTGCGGGCAATGCTGTGGAAATACTTGCTGATGGGACTCTGATCCATCGCGGGCAAACGCTGACGCTGGACGAGATTTTGCTGCGTTTCCCAGCACCGGTCGTGGCAGAGACAGGCTTGCCAGCTCAAAGCAAAGAAGGCTTTGGCACGGATGGCAATGCGCAAGATGTGCTGCATATTCTGGCCGATAAAAAGCTATCCACCAGCAAGCTTATGCCTGTCCTACAGGCCTTTCGTGCCCATGGTCACAAGGCAATCCGTCTTGTGACGATCAGAGGAGGCAATTGATGCGAACCTTTGGCCTGACGCTTTTTGCTCTTGTCTCGCTTGTTGTGCATGTCACTGCGGCGGCTTTTTTCCTGAGCAATAGCAATGAAATTCAGGAAGAGCGCGGCGCTGGAGCCACGGCCTTGGAAGTTGGCGATTTGTTCAATTCCAGTGCGCAGGAACAAGTCGAAGCGCAAGATTTGCCGGAAGCGAAAACCACGCCCAAAGAGCTGGAAGCCACAAAAGTGGTGCAAGCCATTCCTGTCAAAAGCTTTGTGCAGGAGCAGGTTCAGCCCAAACGCATTGAAAGTCCCAAGGCGCTTGAGGTTCCTGATACTTTGCTCAAAGAGCTGACAGCCAATAAAGAGCTTACCAAACCGGATCTGTTCAAGCCACGCGAAATCAAACCGATTGAAGCCAAAGCTCTCAAGCCGAAAAAGAAGATCAAACAGGCCAAATTGCAAAAGCCCAAAGAGGTGAAAAAGGTTAAGCCCCCCAAGAAGGTCGTAAAAAGCAAACCTAAAAAGAAAATCGCCAAGAAAAAGAAGGTGAAAAAGAAAGCTCAGAAAGCCTCAAAGGCAAGTAAGAAAGGTGGCTTGAGCGCCAATAAGAAGGGCCGCAAAGGTGCAAGCGGAGGCAATGGTGGCAAAAAGCAAAATGTCAATGGCCGTGCTCTGACCACCAGCTATATGGCAAAAGTGCGCAGAAAGATCGAGCGCAAGAAACGCGCCCTTGGCCGCAGAAATACCGGCACCGCCGTGGTCCGCTTTACCATTACGCCCGCTGGTCGTCTGGCGGGTGTTAAATTGGCGCGATCATCGGGCAATGCCCGCATTGATAAGGCGGCTTTGAGCATGGTGCGTCGCGCTGCGCCTTTTGGGGCTTTTCCCGCCGGGATGAGCAAAAAGAACCAGACACGCAGTCTGCCGATTAAATTTTCACGCTGAGTATGATTTGGGGGATTACCCCCAAATTGCCAAGGCCACGAACCCCAGACTGCCAACAACGATCCGCCAGATTGCAAAGGGCATAAAGCCATGGCGGGAGACAAAATCGAGCAGCCGTTTCACCACAAAGATACCGGAAATGAAGGCCACAATGAAACCGATGGCAATGATAGTGGCGTCATCGAGCTGAATGATCTCGCGGTTTTTATACAGATCATAGGCAAAGGCGCCGGTCATGGTTGGCATGGCAAGGAAAAAGGAAAATTCCGCAGCTGATCGTTTGTCTGTTCCCATTAATAAAGCGCCTGCAATGGTCGAGCCGGAGCGTGAGACACCCGGCACCATGGCAAGGCATTGGAATAGGCCGATTTTAAAAGCCAGCGACAAAGGATAATCCATCACATCTGTATAGCGGGGTTTTAAGTCAAGCTTATCCACCCAAGCCAACAAAATGCCACCGATGATCAGGGTTGAGCAGATCAATTGCGGGCTTTCAAACAAGACCGACTTGATAAAACCATGAGCGCTTGCCCCCACAATCGCGGCAGGCAAAAAGGCAAGCAAAATGGCCAGCACAAAGCGTCTTGCCTGACCAGACGATGGCAGAGCGATGGCAATATTCCAGAGCCGGGCGAAATACACCGTTAGAATGGCCAAGATTGCGCCAAGCTGGATCAGCACTTCAAAGCTTTTCCCCGCACTTTCAAAGCCAAGAAAATGCCCCGCCAGAAGAACATGACCCGTTGAAGAGACAGGCAAAAATTCTGTCAAACCTTCAACGAACCCCAAAAAGGCCGCCTCAAAATATGTGGCCAGATCCATTTTTTCTTCCCTTTGGCTGGTGAAATGCTCAAAGACTGACTATGGTGCGCCGCTGTGACGAGCCAGAACCGGCCTTTACACCAATGGATTTGTTTTTTCATCCATTGGCTCTGATCTTGGGCAAAATTAATGCGACCTTAATTAACGGGTCGATAAAATTTCATCGGTTTTATACTCTGATCCATAAAAATTTCAACAAATGGCTTCGTGATTCACTGATCAGGATCTGTGCAAACATGCTCCAGCTTTATCATAATATGATGGATGTCCCATCCCGCTTTGCCCGCCTCTGTCTGGCCGAGGCAAAGGCAGGGGCCGAATTGAGCGAATTGATGCCATGGGCGCGTGATGAAGCTTTTTTGCTGCTCAATCCGGCAGGCAGTTTGCCCGTCTTGCGAGAAAATGATGGCCCGCCCGTTTGTGGCGCGCAAGTCATTGCCGAATATCTGGACGAGACCCGTGGCTATGCTTTGGGCGAGCGGCGCTTGATGCCCGATCACCCCAATGAGCGGGCAGAGACCCGGCGTTTGATGAATTGGTTTTTGGAAAAAGCGGTCACGGATACGGCGCAATATTTCATTGAAGAGAAAATCTATAAGCGCCTGAAACGCCCCTCTGAAGGGGGTGGGTCGCCCGACTCCAACATTTTGCGGGTTGCCCGTGCCAATTTGCGCATGCATTTGCAATATATCGGCTATCTGGCAGAACGGCGCAATTGGCTGGCAGGCAGTCGCATTTCCTATGCCGATCTGGCAGCCGGAGCCATGTTGTCGGTGATTGATTATATGGGCGAGGTGCCTTGGGACAAAGAGCCTGTGGTCAAGGACTGGTATCAGCGGATCAAATCCCGCCCGTGTTTTCGCCCCATTCTGGCTGACAGCCTGAAAGGCATCCCTGCTGCAAACCATTATATGGATCTCGATTTCTGATCCTTGTTGCGCTATGACAGGGCCTTATCAAGTCGGATTATCTTCCTTTTGCCCTTCATATAGTGAGCCTTGACACGCTTTATGACACAGGACCAAGCCATCGATCGCGCGGCGCAGAAAGCTGCCAAGGTCAAAGCTTATTTGAAAGATGAAGCTTTAAAGCTTGGCTTTGCCGATTTGCGCGTTTGTTCCGTTGAGGAAGCCAAAAATTATGAGGACATTCTCAAGAGCTTCGTCCAGCTTGGCTATCATGGCTCGATGGAGTGGATGCGTGAGACATTGGCCCGCCGCTCTCATCCTCAAAATCTGTGGTCTGATGTGCAATCGGTGATCATGCTGGGCATGAATTATGGCCCTGATCAAGATCCCCGCTCTTTGCTGGCGCATGGCGACAAGGCCAATATTTCCGTTTATGCCAGAAATCGCGATTATCATGATTTGATCAAAGGGCGTTTGAAACAATTGGCCTCAAAACTGGTCTCGCGGACGCGCGACTGGGACCAAGGCATTGAGGTCAAGGTGTTTGTTGATACTGCTCCGGTGATGGAAAAGCCTCTGGCTCATTTGGCTGGCCTTGGCTGGCAAGGCAAGCATACCAATCTGGTCAGCCGGGATTTTGGCTCCTGGCTATTTCTGGGCTCTATTTTCACCTCTCTGTCTCTGGAGCCGGACAAGGCAGAGATTGATCGCTGTGGCTCTTGTAACGCCTGTCAGAGTGCCTGCCCGACCGATGCCTTTCCCGCGCCTTATAAAATTGATGGATCGCGTTGTATTTCTTACCTCACCATTGAGAATAAGGACGAAATTCCCAGCTCTTTGCGAAAGGCCATGGGCAATCGCATTTACGGCTGTGATGATTGCCTCTCTGCCTGTCCATGGAACAAATTTGCCCAACAGGCCAGCGAGATCAAACTGATTGCCCGCGATGATTTGACAGCACCGGATTTGGCCGATTTTCTGGGTATGGATGAAGCCGCTTTTCGCAGTCATTTTTCAGGCTCGCCTGTCAAGCGGATTGGCTGGAGCCGTTTTTTGCGCAATTGTCTTGTCGCTGCGGGCAATTCGGCCTGCGACAGTCTGATCCAGCCTATTCTGGCAAAGGTCAAGGAAGAGGATGCCCTGATCCGCCAGCATGCGGTTTGGGCCTTGGGACAATTGCTCTGCATTGAGCAATTTGCTCACTATCGCAGCCAATTGATGGGCGGGGAAAAAGATCCTCGCGTTCTGCAGGAATGGCAACAGCGATAAGCAAGTAGAACAGATTGCCCTTAAAGGGGCTTGCCATCAGGGCAAAGGAGTGATGAGAATGCGTCTTTTCATTTTTGGTTATGGCTATAGCGCCAAAGCCATTGCAAACGAATTGAAAGAAAGCTGTGAGTGGATTGCAGGCACCAGCCGCGATGCTGACAAAAGAGCCCGCATGGAAGCGGATGGCATCCGGGCCTATGCCTTTGATGGGCATGAGCGCAATGCCGAGATTAGCGCCGCTTTACAAGAGGCCACCCATCTTGTGATATCCGCAGGCCCCAATGCCCAAGGGGATCCGGCTTTAAATTGTCACCGACTTGATATTGCCAATGCGCCCAATCTGAAATGGATTGGCTATTTGTCCACTGTCGGCGTTTATGGCGATCATCAAGGGGCCTGGATTGATGAAAAGACCCCTTGCAAGCCTGTGTCCCAGCGCTCTGTTGAGCGGGTTGCTGCGGAAGGCAGCTGGCAGGATTTTGCCGAACAGCTGGATGTGCCCCTCGCCATCTTTCGTCTTGCCGGCATTTATGGCCCGGGCCGCAATGGCATGATCAAATTGTCCAAAGGGCGCGGACGCCGTATTCATAAAGAGGGGCAGGTTTTCAACCGCATTCATGTGGATGATATTGCACTGGCGGTTTCACTCGCCGCTCAATCGAAAAAAAGTGGCCTCTATAATATCAGCGATATGGAACCGGCACCGCCGCAAGATGTGGTGGAATATGGGGCAAAGCTGATGGGCGTTGATGTCCCCCCTTTGCAGGATTTTGAGACGATGGATCTCAGCCCCATGGCCCGCTCTTTTTATGGCGAATGCAAGCGCTGCAAGAATGATAAATTGCTCAAGCTCATTGGCGGCCAGATGCGCTATCCCACCTATCGAGAGGCTTTCTCGCATATGTGGGAAAAAGATATCTGGCGTGGATAAGCCAATCAGCCTTGAAAGCTGCAGAAATCTGCCGCTTTCAAGGCTTTGTAAAGGCTAAAATAATCGGGGCTGTTAAAAAAATGCAGAAAAAGCAAAAAACGCCCTTGCCAACACGCCCGTAAGGCTTTAGACAACAGCCTCACTTGCCGGGCGGTAAACACAAACACCGCCACTTAATTGCAAGATTGGTCAGCGCTGGTAGCTCAGTTGGATAGAGCACCAGACTACGAATCTGGGGGTCGGGGGTTCGAATCCTCCCCAGCGCGCCATTTCTTTTTTACCCTCTCCAAAATACTCTAACACCTTAAACAGAAACGATTTTTCACGTTCGAAAACCCAGAGTTTCCAAGGGTTTGAGAGGAGGAGCATAGCGCGTTCGAACATTTCATCAAAGCGTCCCTTGGGTGCGTCGATTTTGGCCTGTTTTTCCTGCAATACCAATCTGGATTTCTCCAATTTGGCAATCTTGGCCTCATAGGCCGCAATCACGGTGCCATTGTCTGTCTCAATGATCCGATCCAGTAATTGATCAATCTGCTGGTCGGTCTTGCCAATCTCTCGCTTGAGATCAGAGCGTGATTGTTTCTGCTGTCCTGCCATTTGCTCCCAAGCCTGCTTGAACATCAGCTTAGCCATATCAAATAATGTATCGGTTGGCTGCATGTCATACAGGAGTGTTTCAAACTCTCC
>JAOXSG010000020.1 GCA_025800105.1 Cohaesibacter sp.
CCCAACGGTGGAGTTCTTTGGAAACTTCGGCAAGCAATGTACGGACTGAAGCAGTCCCCTCGCATGTGGCAGAAGCACTTTGCAACTGTTGCGGCTTCACTTGGTTTTGAACGCTTGAAATCTGATTCGAACTTGTACTTCCAGCCTGAGCAACGTTGTTACATGTTGTGCTACGTTGATGACTTGCTGATTTTCGGTGACAAGAAGACCACAGAATTCTTGTTCTCCGAACTTCAGAAACAGTTGTGTTTGAGATCGGAAGGCGTACTTGAACCAGGTACTTCGATCAGTTTTCTTGGACGTTGCATCACCCGTCGCGAGGACGCCATTGAAATCTCCATGCCGACTTCCTACATCGACAAAATGCTTGAACAACTTGACATGGTTAAATGTAGGCATGCGGCTACTCCTGGAACAGATGCACTTCGTAAATTGATTGATTCTGAGGAACTTCTCTCTCCCGAAGATCACAAACTGTATCGTAGGATTGTAGGACAACTTCTTTGGTTGAGTAGCATTAGACCTGACATTCAATTCGCAGTGAAAGAACTTTCTCGAGGTTTGACTTCCCCGACTGAGGACCACAGGACGAAGATGAAGACTTTGCTAAGGTACTTGGCAGGAACC
>JAOXSG010000066.1 GCA_025800105.1 Cohaesibacter sp.
CCTGCTGTTCCCCCTCCATGGATGGAATCAACCAATGCTGCACAAAATACTGCAAATGTGAATGTGGGTCCTTGGGATGAATTTCCTCCACCTGGACAAACTAGTGCTCGCAGGGAATCTTTTGGTTCAGTATTCCCTGGCAGTTCAGGAACACAGGGTAATGGACAAAATGGAGGTACCAGTCCACGAAGAAGAAATGCCCCAGCATCGTCAGCTACGTTCAATATCGGGATCAAGCCAAAAGATCCACCATACTTCAATGGCAGGGCCAATGAAGATGTGGACACCTGGTTGGCCAAGGTGGGGGATTTCCTCTACCTGACAGAAGCGAACAATCGGCAACAGGTGGCATATACAGCGACGTTGCTGCAGGAGGCAGCTGCAGATTGGTGGATGTCCCTCCTGAAAGAAAGACACGGGGTAAGACCAGTAGATTTCCCTGAACTTTCTGGTTTATTGCAGAAAAGGTTCGGCAGCAGCACAAGAGTGGATCGTGCCAGGGCAGACTTACGA
>JAOXSG010000081.1 GCA_025800105.1 Cohaesibacter sp.
AGCAAGAAAACGGATCATTTGGACACAATAACCCGGCCAATCATATCATCACTTTCCCAATGCGGACCGCACAAATAGGGAAATTCACCCGTTGCAAAGTCAAAAGTCATCTCCAACACTTCATCAGGAAACAACCGCACATCCTCTTCCCGACCGGCTTCCTTAAACCAAGTCGAATGACTGGTGCGCTTGTCAACATTGACCCAACGAACCGTCTCTCCCAATTTGACATCGATCACTTCGGGACAGAATGTATATTTATACATCATGACAACATGCACATCTTCATCCGAAGGGCTTTTGCCATAAAGCTTTTGATAGCGCGCCTCTGCCTTGCCGCAAATTTTGGCAATCTTTGCCGGATCCCGCTTGGATTCCAAACGCATTTCCCCGGCCTGAGCAAAAGAAGACACACCCACAAAGCCCAGAAAAGCTGCCAATGAAACAGCAGAAAATTTCAAAATCATTTCATGTGTCATAATCAAAACTCCACCCAAACCAAAACAGCATATCCATGCCAATCAGCACAAAAGAAAATGGCCGAAGATCGCTCTCCGGCCATTTTGCATTGTAAGGCTATTATTTGCCAACAACATTAATCTCGGCTTCAGGATTATCAAGCGCAAGCCTGTATTCCAGCGAGACATGATGGAAACGGGCACTGGTATAATCATCATGGATAGCAAAACCAACTGTATAGGTTTTGCCCGGCTCCAAAGCGATATCGCCAGCACCAGAGGCTTTCAAAGGACGCTTCAGAACAACTGTCCAGACATCGCCTTCCAGCTTGCCTTCCGCCATCACGCTCTTGGCCTCGTCCACCTTGCGCTCGGCAAGGATAGAGCTATTGATGCCACCGACACTTGGAACATAACGCATCAGATCCATGAAGGCACCACCGGCCAGCTGACCATCCAGATCACCTTGATCTTTCAGCTTTTGCCAACCACCGCGACGTTTGCCACGACGCCCTTTTACCTCAACCTTAGTCCGGGATTCGGCCAGATATTTGGTCACACCATCTTTGATGTCGATCCGCTCACCCACTTCTGGGAACTTGGAATATTCTTCGTCGGTCGGTGCATGGGGCATATAACGGCTATCATGGTGACAGGTTGCCCAGCAGCCAGCCTGCTCAACAAGCTTGATATCCTGCCCGGCAATCATCATGGCAACTTTGACCTGATTATCCGGGTCCATTTTGCCACCATCGACAAATGGCACAGGCGTATGGGCTGCATTTTCCCATTGCATACGGATATAGAGATTTTCCTGATCATGTGTCGCTTGCAAGGTCATATCAATATGGCCACGCTTGCCAGGAATTGGCGTCTCTTCCGCCTTTTCACCCGACACAATCTTGGCACCCATATCTTTCAGCTCTTTGGCATGACAGGTCGTACAACGATCACCTGCTTTGACCACAGGGCGCGCACCACCGTGGTTTTTGCCATATTGAACCCACTCGAAAGAGGCCTGCCCCGGATAAAAGAGCGTCATACTCTTCTCATCAACCGCATTCCAGTCAATATCGCCACCGATCCCTGCGCCAGAAGACACAGCACCATCCTTGGCACCACCACTCGCAGCTCCAGCGCTGGCCGCAGCAGCCTTGGCTTTTTCTTTGGCAACAGCTGCCTCAACAGCCTTGGCAATCTTGGCCTTCAGCGCCTCAGAAGCCGCCTTTTTGGCCTCTTCTTCAGCCTTGGCTTGCTCTGCCTCAATGGCTTCAATTTTCTTCAAGCTGGCCAAATAACTTTCCGGCACAACCCGCACAAAATCAGGATTGGGCGCTTCCAAAGCTTCCAATTCTTCATCTGTCAGCAAATCACGAACATTTTTATGAGCAATACCCTTATGGCAATCAATACAGGTTTGACCGGTCTTAAAGGCATTCAAATGCTGCTTACGCGCCCGTGGCTTCTGAAATTCCGGCGCCATGCTTTCAAAATTATGACAGTTGCGGCATTCGCGACTATCCGTCTTTTTCATCGTATGCCAAACACGCTTGGCAAGGGTCAGGCGCTTGGCTTCAAACTTTTCTTTGGTATTGATTGTCCCGGTAATCTTGCCCCAAACCTCTTTGGATGCCTCCACTTTGCGAACCATTTTATGGATCCAGGGGTCAGGCACATGGCAATCAGAACAGGTTGCCCGCACACCAGTGCGGTTTTGATGGTGAATGGTCGGCTTATATTCTTCATAGACGTTATTCTCCATTTCATGACAAGAAATGCAGAATGGCATCGTATTGGTGGCTTCCATCGCAGTGTTGAAGCCGCCCCAGAAAATAATACCGAAAACAAAAAACAACGCGGCCCCAGTCAGCGGAACGCCGAAAATCAGGGTGCGCTTGAGCCAGGCAGACATGCCCTTTTCGCTGGCAACTTTTGTGGAGTTTTCGGAATTGTCAGACATAACGTCCTCCGCGTCCTTATAACAGCCCTCAAAGGTTAGCCAGCATGTAAGCATGCGGGAAACGGATATCGCCAACCCTGAAGGGCTAATGGCCCTATTTCATTTCGAAAGAAATGAGATGAGAAAAAGAAGGCGGGGAAATCCCCGCCTTCTCAAAGGGATAAGGTCTGCTTACGTGACGTGGTTCACACGGTTGTAAACATTGAACTTACCAGTTGGTGCATAGAAGCCTTTAATACGGGTTTTCTCTTCCAGAGTTTCCGCATCAAACACAACGATCTCACCATTTGGCTCAAGGCTGGTAGAACGGTTCCAGATGGAAACCCAAACTTCAGAGCCATCGGCGTTGAACTCGGAGTGAACCACAGCATAGCCCGGCTTGTCGGTCAGCTGCATGGTTTTCACGATTTCACGGGTCTCTTTAGAGAAGACCTGAATGGACTGTTGAACTTCTGGATCTGGATGCTTGGTTTGGTCAGCCCAAACATATTTGCTCTTCGGATGGGTACGAATGAACAGGCCAGGACCATCTGTTTCAACGGTATAGCACACTTTCCAAGCTTGATCAGGATGACCTTTTGGATCGTTACCCCAAACTGTCACAGTGCCTTCACCAAGGTGTGTCGTGCCGCCAACCGGACCACATTTTGGATCATTCCAGTTTGCACCAGGACCTGGATGAGGCAATTTACCAACATCAATGGTCGCTTCATGCTTGGCAGTTTTTGCGTTCACAACAACCATCTGGTTGGAAGCGTTCGCAGCAATCTGGAAATAGGTAGAGGTTGGATCAAAGAACCCGTCATGCAGGAACTTGGATGTATCCATCTGCACGATGTCAAGGTTTTCAACATCAGACAGATCAACCTGCCACATCTGGCCCAGCTCTTTCATGGAAACCAGAACGTCATTGCTGTGTGGAACAGTGTAAACAGCGGCAACGCGGGATTCTTCCACATAATCGCCATCAACATTCACACCACGGGAAGAAACAACTTTCTTCGGCTCCATGGTTTCCGCATCAACAATCACGAAATGTGGAGGCCAGTAAGCACCACCAACGATATATTTACCATCATTGGAAACGGCAACATCGCGGGCATCATAAGCAACCTGCACTTCTGCAACGCGCATCTTATCAGGGGTCTGCCACAAATCGATCTTGGTCAGCTTGCCATCACGACCCATGGTATACCAGAAACGGCCCGGATCTTTGGCAGCATTTTCGATTTTTGCTTTTTCAGTCCCTTTGATCACATGCACAGCATAGCCAGTGTCAAGGTGAGCAATGATTTCATGCTTGTCACCGTCAACAATCGCCACTTTACCGGCATCGCGCTCAATCACAACAAAGAAGTTTTTCCAGTTGCGATCATGCATTGGCTTGGTTGGATAATCCTTTGGATCCACATAAATTTTCATGCGATCCTTCATCAAAGCCAAAGACATTTCCGGTGGCTTGGGGGCTTCCAGCTGAATATAAGTGGCCATATCCTTGATCTGCTGTTCAGTCAGGATATCGTCAAAGTTATTCATACCGCCTTCAGTCCCAAGGGCGATAATTTTTTCAAGGCGTTCTTGACCAAGCTTGCGGGTCGCTTCTGGCTCAAGATTTTTACCGGTAGCGCCTTTACGCAAAACACCATGACACCCAGCACAACGCTGGAAATACAGGGTCTTGGAGCTTTCATACGCTTCTTTGGAAAGCTGAGGCTCTTGAGCCAAAGCAGCCCCAGGCAGGGCAAAAGAAGCAGCGAATGGAAGAGCAACAGCAGAAAGCAATGCTGTTTTTCTGATAAATGACTTAGGGTTCATGTCGTTCTCCCCGACAAACGGACCAGGCAGATTAAATATTGTTCATGTTGCCCCAACCGCCCTTGATGATCGTCAAGCAGAAAAAAACAAGCCCTTTATCGAGAAAAAACAAGACGACAAAGCACAGAAAAACCGCGCATTTCTGCCATCTATCATTCATAGAAATCAGAAAAAAATAAAAAGGAATAAAATAGGAAAATACGCAACAACACACATTGGGAAAGCATCACGCGCTTTCAAAACGCATGCAAACAGACAAAAGAATGCAAAGCACATCACAAGGATTGAGGAATCGATTCACAAATCCCCATCATGTAGGGCGCATTTTACGCTTTGCTGCAACCTTGCGCCGCGCCGCAGATCGTTTGGCGGACTTCTTCACCTGCCGACCTTTATTAGACGGCGCAGAGCGCTCGACAAAGCCAGTCCCCTGCTCGGTCTCATTGGCGCTTTTCTTTGGGCCCCGCTTTTTCCTCGCCCCCTCAGCTTCAAGCGGATTCCAGTCTTCTTTTTTACTGGACCGTTGAGAGGCGCCAGCACGACCAGCCCCAGTACGACTAGTACCAGCAGCAGATCGTCCACCACCAGAGCGCCCAGCTTTGCCAGAAGCAGGCTGTCGTTGCCCGCCACGCCCACTGCCAGAGCGGGAATTGGATGCCGAGCGCACAGGCTTGGCCCCATATTTTTTAATGTCTTCTGCCGTTGGCCGCTCCCCAGAGGCAACCGGAATAGTCATCCCTAAAAGCTTTTCAATCTCTGCCAACAAATGCATATCAACCGGACGACAGAAGCTCACCGCCTCCCCTTCAGCCCCGGCACGCGCCGTGCGCCCAATGCGATGCACATAAATTTCCGGCACTTCTGGCAAATCATAATTATAAACATGACTGACACCGGAAATATCAATGCCACGCGCTGCAACATCGGTTGCCACCAATATCTTGGCCGCTCCCGATTTAAAATCAGCAATGGCTTTATCGCGCTGGGCCTGACTTTTATTGCCATGCACGGACGTGGCCGCAAATCCGGCGTCAACCAAGACATTTTTCAGTTTCTCTGCGCCCCGCTTGGTGCGCGCAAACACAACACTGACACCATCCATATGCTCTGCAAGGCAGTTTCTGAGAAAATCCACCCGGTTTTGCGTGCCAATATAATGCACCCATTGGGTGATCTTGTCCGCCGTTTTCCCGGCAGGAGCGACTTCTATACGAACGGGCTGTGTCTGAAAATCTTTCGACAATTTGGCAATCGGCGCAGGCATGGTCGCAGAAAATAACAAAGTCTGACGCGGCGCTGTCAGGATTTTGGATAAATGCCTCAAAACATGAATGAAGCCCAAATCCAACATCTGGTCGGCCTCATCCAGAACAAGGACATTAACGCCATCCAGCAACAAAGCCTCGCGCTCATGCAAATCCATCAAACGCCCCGGAGTCGCCACCAGAATATCGGCCCCTTTGAGCAAAAATTTCATCTGCATATTGATGGAGGCCCCGCCAACAACGCTTAAAATGCGCAAATTTGAGCCTTGCGCATAGCCTTTCAGCGCCTCGGCAATTTGCAGCACCAATTCACGCGTGGGTGCCAGAATGAGCGAGCGCACCTGCCGCGCTTGAACCTCGCTCTCCAGCGCCATCAATTTTTGAATAAGCGGAAGCCCAAAAGCGGCCGTCTTGCCCGTTCCGGTCTGTGCCAAACCCAAAACATCCTTGCCACCAAGAACAATCGGAATGGCCTTTTCCTGAATAGGACTGGGATTATGATAGCCAGCAGCCTCAATCCCTTTAAGCAAGGCCAAATCCAGCCCCAAATCAGCAAATCCAGTCACAATCACAGTCCTTCCGACAGGTGCGCTCCATATCAGCAAAGCGAACCATGGCACCATTTTCAAGAAAAATACAGGCGATCAAAAGACACCCACAATCAAAAAAGGGCATCAATAGAGCATCTCTCTTGGCAGAAAGCCTTGTCTGGTAAATTTCAACCCCACACGCAACCTCTTTCTCAAGACGATACCCATATTTTCAGAAAAAGAGAGCAAAACCGAGGCATTTCAATCTCCACAATCAAAAAAGAGAGAATATATAAGAAAACAGCTCTTACCTTTCCCTCAACGCATGCTGGATTTGATCTGTGATTGGTTTGGTAAGATAGGACAGAATGCTTCTATAGCCGGTTTGCAAATAAACCTCTGACGGCATTCCGGGGATCAAATGCTTGCCATTGAGCTTTTGAAGCTCTTGCTCATTGATGATCAGTCGCACTTTATAGAAAGACAGGCCCGTTGCCTGATCCTGAATAAGATCCGCTGAAATCCGATCCAGTCTGGCCTCAATTTCTGGCGTTGTGCGTTGATCAAAAGCAGGAAACCGTATCCGGGCATTCTGATTGGGCGATAAACGATCAATCTGAACGGGATCAACCTGCGCTTCAATGATCAGACGATCCTCTTGCGGCACAATCAGCATCAAAACTTCTGCTGGCGGAATAACGCCTCCCACAGTATGAGTATTGGACTGATGCACAAGGCCAGATTGCGGTGCCAGAATATCAATGCGCTTGAGCTGGTCCAGCGCTGTGATTTCCTGTTCTTCCAATTGAGCAATCTTGGCTTTGATATCCTGTATCTGTTGCAAAATATCCGTCTGGGTATCTTCCTCAATTTGAAGAATTTGCAGCTCTTTCTCACTCATTGCATTGCGTGCCTGAGCAATAGCGGCGCTGACCTCACCCAATTCCCCCTGCATTTTGGCTTTCTCGCGCTTTAGCGAGTTGAATTTGGTCAGAGTAACCAATTTGCGCTTCCAAAGCTTTGCATTTGCCTCAAGTTCATTGTTCAACAAAACAATCTCGTCTTGCTTGGCTTTTTGCTGTGCGCTCAGGCCGTCAATCTGCTTTGAAAGCTGACTGATTTGTTCTGATAATTGCAACTTACGGCCATGATAGGATTGACGGCGGGCCTCAAACAGCTTTTGCTGCCCAAAGCGCAAATCTTCAATATCGGCGCTTGAGAAGGCTGAAGAGGCCAAATCTGGAAAAACAGGTGTCTCGCTATCCTGTTGCTCCGCCATCAAACGTGCAAGCTGCAAGCGCAAATCCACCAATTGCTTGTCGGCAATAAACAGATTGGCCCGCGGCACCGTATCATCCAGTCGGATCAAGACATCCCCTGCCCGAACACGATCCCCATCCCGAACATGGATCTCTTTGACAATCCCGCCTTCCTGATGCTGAACGCGCTTGATATTGCCTTCAACCACAATGGAACCGGTGGCCACAACCGCACTGGAAATTTGCAACAATCCCAGCCATAGCCCAACACCGGCAATGAGCAGGAAAATAATAAAAGCAGACCATCTCAAATGATGGCTCAAACTCTTCTGAAGATCATGCTGGGAAGACAAATCTGTTGCATTCATCATGCTACTCCCTGATTGGGCACCGGAGCCAAAACCTTGGACAAAACCTCTTCCTTGGGGCCAAAGGCCTGCATTTTGCCATCCTTTATGCACAAGACCTGATCAACCCCTGCCAAGGCACTTGGACGATGTGCAACAATCACAACAACAGCGCCCTTTTCCTTCATAGCCATAATCGCTGCCGTTAAAGCAGCCTCTCCTTGAGCATCCAGATTGGAATTTGGCTCATCCAGCACAATAAGAAACGGATTGCCATAAATGGCACGGGCCAGAGCAACCCTCTGGCGCTGACCACCAGAAAGCGCAAAACCGGAAGATCCAAGCTTTGTCTCATATCCATCGGGCAAGGCAGTAATCATCTCATGCAAATCCGCAAGGCGCGCCGCCTCCAAAATAGTTTCAGAGGAAGCGTCAGGGGCAAATCGGCAAATATTCTCGGCAATGCTACCATCAAAAATCTGGATATCCTGCGGCAGATAACCAATGAACTCACCACGCCGCTCTTGAGGCCATTGCGCCAAGTCAGCCCCATCCAGTCTGACAGCCCCGGATAAAGCTGGAAGCAATCCCACAAGGCTGCGGGCCAAAGTCGATTTGCCAGAGCCAGATGGCCCAATCACACCAAGTCCCTCACCTGCTTTCAGGGACAAGGAAATCCCTTGAAGAAATGGCTTTTTAGCACCCAATGGACCTGTGCTTAGAGCCTCAAGCCGCACCTCTTGTTGCGGCAAGGGCAATTCCATGGCATGGGGCTGGCCCTCAGGCATTTGCGCAAATATCGATTGCAAACGTCCATAGGCTTGCCGGGCTCCGATAAAGCCTCGCCATTGCCCAACAGCCACCTCAATGGGAGACAAGGCACGGGAAATCATAATAGAGGCAGCAATCATAATCCCGGGGGTAATTTCCTGCTGAATAGCAAGCCAGGCCCCAAAGCCAAGAATACTGGATTGCAAAATGAAGCGAAATGTCTTGGTCAGGGTTGAGAAAAGCAAACCGCGATCAGCCGCAAGCCGTTGACTGTGTAAATAGCGATGGTTCAACTCTTCCCAACGTGTTCGTAAATTCTCCACCATTCCCATCGCGTGAATAGCTTCTGCATTTTGGCGGCCAGTTTCAACCAGAATGGCACGCTGCGCAGTCTCGCGATTGGCCTCTTGGCTAGGCTTGCGTGAAAGCCATTCATTCAAGCCAATCAAAAGACAAATAACAATCGCCCCGGCCAATCCAACCAAGCCAAGTATGGGATGAAAAACATAAACGATGATCAAATAGAAAGGCATCCACGGACTATCAAAAATCGCAGCAGGTCCCTGCCCGGACAAGAATTGCCGAACAGCATCCAAATCCTGCACCGGGCGCAAATTTTGGGCTTTTGCACCAATCAACACGGGTGCCATAGTTGAAATCTTATAAGTCAGGCCAGAATGCTGGGCATCCACATATTGCCCAACACGCACCAGAATGCGAGACCGAACCCCATCCAGCAAACCATAAAATGCATAAAGCCCCAATGCCAGACCGCCCAGCACCACAAGGGTCGGCACAGAGCCACTTGCAAGCACACGATCATAGATTTGCAGCATGAAAACAGGGCCAGTCAGCATCAGGATATTGATCAGAATGCTGACCAATCCAATACCCAACCACACCTTACCCAAACCGGAAAAAAGGCCGACAGTCAAAGACTGTCGGCTCATATTACTAGTCATCGAAGATAAATCTCCAGATATCTTGCAGAAAAGCTTTACGCGAAGCGGAAATCATCCTGATGAAGATCAGCCACAGAGACATCTTTTAACAAAATGCTGTTATCATCATCCAGCCGGATGAAGGTATCCGCCCCCTGATCAGAAGCCGCCGCCAGAACATCAGCAAAAGAGTCAAAACCGGAAATCCCCGACAACTCAATCACATCGCCACTACCAGAACCGGCACTGAAATCTTCAATAGTGTCCTTTCCATCACCAGCAGCGAAGATGAAGACATCATTGCCAGTACCACCGGTAAGAACATTATCAGCAGCTGAACCGATAAGCGTATTGTTGCCACTGCCAGCAATCACATTCTCGATATTCAATACATCTTCTGAAATGCTGTTTCCTTGAAACTTGGCAAAGCCTTGCTTCAAATCAATCGTAAAATTGTTCGATGAATAACTAAAATCGAGAGTATCAATCCCTTCGCCACCATCAAAATCATCATCTCCAAGATTGCCGATCAGCAGATCATCACCCGCACCACCGTAGTGTTTGTCATCGCCATCTCCACCATTCAGAGTGTCATTGCCAGCTCCACCAGACAAACTATCATTGCCACCCTTGCCATCAATGGAATTGTCAGCATCTGAGCCGATAATCGTATTGTTGCCACGACCAGCAATCACATTCTCGATATTCAGCACATCTTCTGAAACACTGTTTCCTTGAAACTTGGCAAAGCCTTGCTTCAGATCAATCGTAAAATTGTTCGATGAATAACTAAAATCGAGAGTATCAATCCCTTCGCCACCATCAAAATCATCATCTCCAAGGTTGCCGATCAACAGATCATCACCCGCACCACCGTAATGCTGGTCATCGCCATCTTCACCATTCAGAGTGTCGTTACCACTTCCTCCGTAGAGATGTTCGTCGCCACCAAACCCCAAAATGGTTACATCTTCGGTTGAACTTGCCCTATTCAGAAGGAGCTCACGCATATCTGCGCGTGTCCATTCCGTACCATCAGCAAACACAATCTTGTCGACGCCACGATTGTAAAAGTCTTCCAAATTTTCTTTGAGATAGATCGAACCACCATCTCCAGCACCAACGGCACTCTCAGAAATAACAAGAGTGACGTGATCACCATTACGCACCAAGCTCACATCGGCAGGATTGATATCTTCCAGAATCAGAGTATCCGCACTACCTTCATTATAATCCTCGATGATGGTGTCATTGCCATCCCCGCGAGCATAACGATAGGTCTCATCGTGACGGAAACCGAAAAAAAGCTGATCTGCAGATGTGTTGGTTAGAAGCATCTCGCGCATATCCGATCGCGTCCATGCCGTGCCATCAGCAAAGACAATCTTGTCGACACCACGATCGTAAAAGTCTTCCAAATTTTCTTTGAGATAGATCGAACCACCATCTCCAGCACCAACGGCACTCTCGGAAATAACAAGCGTGACATGATCACCATTACGCACCAAG
>JAOXSG010000098.1 GCA_025800105.1 Cohaesibacter sp.
AGTTATGTCAGCCTCTCCGCAAACTTACATACAAGGACGTTGATTGGCAGTGGACCCAGGAGCAAGAGGATGCCTTCCAGTCTCTCACAACGGCTGTTACACAAGCCCCAGTCCTCAAGTATTTCAATCCACAAGCTCAAACTGAAGGACAAGGTGATGCCTCTCAAAATAGCCTCGGGTTTGTTCTAATGCAAGAGGGTCAGCCAGTTACATACGCAAGTCGCGCACTCACCCCAGCAGAGCAGAGATATTCTCAGATTGAGAAAGAACTTCTGGCTCAAGTTTTGGGCTAGAACACAATCATCATTACACGTTTGGAAGACGCGTGATTTTGTGGACTGACCACAAACCTCTGATATCAATTTACAAGAAGCCTCTTGTTTCAGCACCAAAGCGTCTCCAGAGACTACTGCTTCGACTCCAGCAGTATAATGTTGACTTGAAGCACAAACCTGGTTCGGAAATGTACTTAGCTGATACCTTATCAAGAGCTTCTTTAAGGAACATCACTCAGTCTAAAGCTGAAGAGGAAACTGAGTCCATTCATGCAACTGACTTTCTCCCCATCTCAGAGCCTCAGCTAAAGG
>JAOXSG010000106.1 GCA_025800105.1 Cohaesibacter sp.
ATTCTACCTTGCATTTGCATACAATCGGAGGTCACGTGAGATAGCAAGCATGTGATATCCGAGCTCAGTGCAAGTTAGCTGTCCAAGCACGCAGTCAAGTTTATTCTCGCAGTCAAAATTTTCGAGTATTTTAGACCGTTCTACGGCTTGCCGTTAATATGTCTGGAACGAAAGAAACAGCAGAATCTGCGAACGAAGAAGACCAGTTATTGGCTTTCGATCCGGACGAGGACAACAACGCCAGAATATCCGGAGAGAAACATCTCGACACGCCAAGTGTCATGGCGGCCAAGGCCCCCGTGCGCGACTCGAACATTTCGATGTCGCACGCTAACGTAAAGCTCCTTTCGTCAGCGATACTGACCTTGTCACAGAAAATCGATAAATTCGAGGACCTCCCTTCGAAAGGGAAAGGAAAAGGCAAGGGTAAACGGCTGAGTGATGATCGAGAACATCAACACGGTTTTCCCGCCAAGAAACCCGCCAAAGACAGCTCGAGCTCCTCGAGCGACCAACCTGCTTTAGAGAGTGAAGAAGACATTGAGACTCTCATTGATAAAGTAGCGGGTGAAGATGGCGCTCTTGAGGCTGAAGAGCCAGAGGAAGACGAAATTCTAGCGG
>JAOXSG010000113.1 GCA_025800105.1 Cohaesibacter sp.
GTACGAGGAAGAACAGCTAGGAAAAACCAGAGAGGGCAGAAAAGCAGTTCCAGCCAACAAGATGCCAGAGTTAGGATGGGATATAGCTGAAACAATGGAAATCAAGGAGAATAGACAGAAAACAAATAACATTCCACTAGCCCTACAAACAATTGTTACAATAATCATCATAATCTCAGTAATTGTAAGACTCAGCACCACACAGTTAGGAAAACTAGCAATGTTTCTAAAGGAAGCGGTAATAACAACCATAGGAATTAGTCGTAACATATATAAACAAATTATGAAAAGGCTTCACAATACAACAATAGCAGCGATAGCCATAGCAACCAGCACGATGAATTGTATAGATCGTGACACAATGAACCCCAACAACGACAAAGATAGCCACACCAGTGTAAACTCTCGAAAACCAAACGACGAGTACGATTACTCATACCGGTCGCACCCCCCAAGGAGGAGCGGTACCTACAGTGACTAGTACGACCCACTGCACACGGTTTCCATCAAGTTTACGC
>JAOXSG010000122.1 GCA_025800105.1 Cohaesibacter sp.
CTAGCCCGGATGTTTCACCAACAGCTAAGATCGTCATAAAGGTGGCCGCGTCAGCGGCCATTCAGAATGCTAAGCCCTGATCTGCTTGATATTTGCGGGATTTCCCTTTTTCAGGACATAGCTCCCCCTTACCCCCATTATTTGTCAACATGCCGAAGCAGCACTCTTTGAGGCGTTATGAGGTATTCAGACGAGACAGGATGGCTGTTAAAGTATCTTGGTGAGGATAGGCGCTGCTCATCATCATTTTTATCCGACGGGTATTACGGATAATGACTGCCCCGATTTTCAACAGCACCAACCGCAGCGTATTCGGAGCTGATTTTTCCAATTTTGTGTTTTTTAGCAGCCGATATCTCATGGCCTCAAGCAACACATAAGCCAGGCCTGACAGCAATTGGCGGAACTGGTTGTTCCACCAACGATGGCTGGATGTTCGGCGAGCAAACAGCCCCAGCTGTTGATCTTTGATCCGGTTTTCCATGTCGCCGCGAGCGCAGTAGATTTTGTCGTAAAGGTAGCGATCATTCTGATCCAGATTGGTGACAACATAACGAGGATTGCCGCCAAGACGTGTGTGCTCGGCTTTTACGATAACCCGTCGGCGCTTATCCCAGGTTTTGGCGCTATACCGTATCGATGTAAACAGGCGTTGCTTTTTACCCGTCACCCGGAACAGCGATTCTGCCATTTCTATCCAGTATCCGGAATATTCAGTCAGGCGCTTATTTTTGGCCAAACCCACGATATAGCCCACTTTGTGGCGGTCGCACCATCGCAACATTTTCCAGCGACAGAAGCCGCTGTCACCCCGAAAGATAATTTCCGTCCTGGGCCAGTGTGCTCGTATGGCTTTGACCAACAGGCTCAATATGGCCCAGCTATGCTTCGCGCCATCAATGTTGCTGGGGCGTAGATAACTGATCAATAGATGCCGATCACAAAATACATAGAGAGGCAGGTAGCAATAGTGATCATAATAACCGTGGAAGAAGCGCCCTTCCTGCTCACCGTGTAAAGGGGTATCTGTGGCGTCAAAATCCAGAATCAATCGTTTGGGTGGCTTGTTATAGGCTTTTATAAATTGATCAAACAGCACTTGATGGATTGCGATGGCAGAGTCCCTGTTGGCTCGGCTTTCAAAACGACTCAACGTCGCGGCACTGGCTAACGGCTTATCCCTTGAAACGGCCGTTTGCAGTGCAAGATCGTACCGCAGCTCTTTGTGATCGTTGAGATCCTCATAGCCCAGCGCCAAGGCGTAAATCCGCTGTTTGAGCAATGCTTCAACGGAGTGCTCGCAACTGGCTTTACGTCGATCATCATCGATTGCCCTGGCAACGCTTCGACTCAAGCCGATCTTTCGATCAACTTCGGATAACAGCACAATACCGGCGTTGCTGGTGATATCACCGCCAGAAAAATCGGCTTCAACTTTGCGGCGTTTAACGGATGAAAACTGGAGAGACTGTGGTAACATTTTGTTCACGGCTGATTGCTTACGGATATTGTTTCGATACCAATAACCATAAGGCTTTCAGCCGTTCTTGTTTAGTCCTTCGTGAAATATTCGGGCTAGACCGCATTGCAAGCAATGCTTGCGGGTGGCTGGAACAAGCAAAAAGCCCTTTGCGCCATAAATTGTAGTGTAGCGAGGCACGTCCTCGTGCCGATAACGGGTAAGCTGTAGCTCGAACGGTGTTGCTGGACGTGGCTAACGCCAGTTGCTCGAAACAGCGTGCCGCGGTGTTATTGGAAAGTTGTGGGAGGGGCTTTATCATGCCCTTGGGTACCAGCCGCGATTGACTGGCACGGTCTATGTTGTTGCTGTGAGAGCGGCGCCCTCGCCGCGATGGGGGTACTCCTGACCTGCTGATCGCCGCGGGGCACCACTCCCA
>JAOXSG010000128.1 GCA_025800105.1 Cohaesibacter sp.
CAGTGGGCATAGAATGTTGGCCCGTTTCTTCTTGCCAAGCACGAATTTCTCTTTGCAGTTTCAAAACGTCCAATTTCATGCCATCAATACCACATCGCGCAGCTTTCACACGATTTGGTGCATGACGCATCTCCCAATAGGGATCTCTTCTGTCGGGAAATATCAAAATATATTCCAGCAAAATCCACGCAGCTTTCATAAATTCGTGCTGGGTTGACACCATCGAATAGGTTTCAAGCCACAATAATTGAGCCGAACCAGTGTCATATCGCTCGTAGCCATAACAACGCATAATGCATCGCAGGGTCGCCTTTGCACCTTCATCAAAGGTCCGCCGGTCACCGGCCCGCTGCTTTGCTGCTATGGCATCGATAACGGCTTCTACAGACGCCTTCAGTCGTTCATCCTGCGCCAAATGGCACAAACAATTCAAAGCCATCTAACGAAAAAAACGCATTCACAAACTGACACGTCGAACGCACAAACTACAGGCACCATCTTAAAAACAATAAACTAATTTGTCATAATCCAAACAAGGCACATCATCGTCCACTGCTCTGTGATCTTCTGCAGCTAGATATTCCAAAATCAAACAAAAACGCGACCCAAGCTTCACAGCGTCTTCGGTGCCAAACAACTTACGCCACTGCTGGCGTCCCTTTTCTTCGCAGAACTCCACAG
>JAOXSG010000141.1 GCA_025800105.1 Cohaesibacter sp.
GCAGCAGGAGGGGCAGTAGCAACGGGCAGCGGCAGGGGGAAGAGCGGCTTGACAAGGAAAAGGATGACAAGGTGGGCAGGCAGCAAGTGCACAGCTTGGTTGTTGGGCAGCCCTGCCTTACAACAGTGTCAGTTTGGTAGAATCGTTTGACGGCTTGGCAGCTTGGATGCGCAACAGCCGCAGCTTGGCAGTTTGACAGCTTGGATGTGCAACAGTTGCAATTTGGCTGCTGGACTGCTTTACAACTAGGTAGCTAGAAAGCTTGGCAGTTTGACAGCTTGCCAGCTTGGCTGTGCAACTGCGCAATAGCTGCAGCATGGCAATTTAACAGCTTGGCAGCTTGCATCTGCAACAGTTGCAGATTGGCGAAACAACTTAGCAGGTTGACAGCGTGGCAGCTTGGCAGTCATGGGCCCATTAGAGATTAAAACCCAGTTGGACTTGAAATTCAATCTAGTCTGCACTCGTGTCTGTGCAACTCTCTGCGCCAAAAGACTTGCGCGCGGCCTGACGGTGGGTCCTTTTGGATGGATTATGAATGTAAATGAGGGCCCCCTTGACCCAAAGGCCAAGGTCCCATTGGCCTAGCTGGCAGAGCATGCGCTTCGCAAGCGGGAGTCATGGGCTCGATTCCCATTGGGCGCAAACATTCTCTAGCCGTATTAGTTCCAGTATTTCATGGCATTCCTGACTAGTACGGCTCCTGTCACGTGGTGGTGTAGCTGCGCGCGGTCAGTCACCAACGCCACGCTGGCAAAGAAGTCCAGCAGCGACACTGCGGCTTTTTGCTGCACTGCGACGCTCTCTCTCAGCCTCTGAAGCTGTCACGCTATCACAGGATCACAGGTGCGCCTGGTGGAGAAGGTGTGTTATTTTGCCAAAACCTTATCGTTTTGGTTATCGTTCTGTTATCGTTTTGGGCTGCGCTTTTCCTACGCTGTTCTGTATCTGAGCCTTCAAC
>JAOXSG010000142.1 GCA_025800105.1 Cohaesibacter sp.
GGAGCTAGCCCAGCAACAGCAGATTGCGATTCGCAAGCACAGCGCTGAAACTGGCTTGCAGCCAGTGTTCTTTGGTGATGAAAAAGTTTTTGACGGCAACCCGGTTATTACTGAAATGCGCATTGGTGCTGAATCTTGGCACTTGGCCTCTAGCCTTAAGGGCGAGCCCCATGGTCTGGCAATGGCCATCAACGGCCTGCGTCTATTGTTTGTATTGGTGACCTTGGTTTCGATATTAATTATGCAAATTCGCCAGCGCCAGCAACGTGAGCGTCAAGCCTTGATGGATGCACTCAGCTACCGCGAGGGAGTGCTGGCCCAGGTGGGGCGAATCGCCAATGTGGGCGGTTGGGAATACAAGGTCGGCCAGGGATTTTTGTACTGGTCGCCCGAGGTCTATCGGATTCTAAACGTGGCCCCCAATAAAGGCCCCTTAAGCCGGCGCGAACTCAATAGTATGATAGACCCCGAAAGCCGCAAAGTTATCAGCAGTGCCTTTCAAGGTGTGTTTGAAAAGGGCGAGGACATCAATGCCGAACTGTTGATAAATATTTGTGGCGGCGGTCAAATTTGGGTAGAGGTGCAATCCAACGATAGTGAAAAAATTGGACTAAATGAAGAAACTTTTCTTTGAGCGGCGCGACGAAATTTACATTTTAAAATTTAACTTGATCTTCTAGACTTGATAATATGATCTGTTTAGCATTAGTAAGCTTTTTAATGAAAATTCAGCT
>JAOXSG010000152.1 GCA_025800105.1 Cohaesibacter sp.
AGGATGAACAAAGGAGGGAAGGGGGATGAAGGAGGTGAGTCCTTAAATGGCAAAGATCTGGTAAGAAATGAGCGCCCGGTAGAAAGGGAGGGATGGAGGTCAGAGGCGCGAGAGAGGTTAGGAATGGGAGGGGATAGCAAAGCAAGAGTAATGTAAGATGAGAAGAAGTGATGGATACGTGAGAGCAGCAGCAGCGGCGGTGGCGGCGGCAGCGGCTCAGCAGCGCTTGCACCGTGGCGCCAGGAAGGCTGTGGCAACAGCGCTGGGCGGCAATGCAGGGCGCCATGGCATAGGAGACCACTTTGGGTCGGCTAACAAAGTACTTCCACGTTGGGAAGGGTCACATTGGACCAGCTGCGGCGCCCATGGCGGGCAAGAGAGAGCAGAGGGAAGAAGAAGGGACACAAAGACAGAGAGGAGCCAAGAGGTGAGAAAAAGCTAGGAGAGAGGCTCATGATCAGGCAGCAGGCCGTCTAGGTAGCGAGCCGAACAGTATGCCCAGGCTGACTACCGTGGAATAAAGGAGCACATAGTGAACATAGTATGAGAAAGGAAGGGTAGGGGTATGGGAGCAAAAAAGGAAGCCCAGGCAAACCCGGCTTGGTAGAGGATAGCAGAGCGCAGTCAAAATTTACAAACAAGATATCAATAATGAAGGAGATTGGCAATAACCTGGAGAGTAAGGAGGAAGTAAGAAAGGCGAGAGCTGTGAAGCGAGCCGAACAGTATGCCCAGGCTGGC
>JAOXSG010000177.1 GCA_025800105.1 Cohaesibacter sp.
ACGGTTTCCGACGGAAATTGGAAACTGCACCTCCAACCCCTTTGGCTCCCATCCTTTTATACCGTCTGTCCTTGCCGAGCTTGACCCCGAGTTTGGCGGCGGCTTTCAGGATGGAGCCGAGACTGCCTCCTCCGACCCAATGCTTTCGTCGTTTTTGGGCTGGTTGACGTCGACGTCTTTTTCGTCATGGTCGTGCCATGATTCTGACGGAGTAATGGGAGGACTGACGACTCCCACTGTCCTTTTATCTTGTTCCGACCAGTACCCAACACTCATCAACGGTCGATGGCGTCCGTCCGCGTAACAATGCGTGTGAATGGGTTGGTACACGAATTGGGTGCGGTATTCCTGCACGCAGCGTTTGGGTAAAGGTGGGGTGAAATCCACAATCGTGTCGTCCAGGGTTTGCATCTTGATCAAGAAGCCTTCTAGACCTTCGAAGGGAATGCCGCGTGCGTAGGTTCTCAATTCGATGAGGGCTTTGGCGTAGGTGGTGTAAGCAAATCGACACATGCCCACTTTGACG
>JAOXSG010000278.1 GCA_025800105.1 Cohaesibacter sp.
TACTTCAACAACTCCAAATCCACGGCATATTCTTCGGGTCTACTGTCGAAAGGCAGGGCATGCACATGATCGCGTACATAGTTCACCGTCTTCTTGTTTTGAGGAGACAAGCACGCGTACGGGAGGGGCAATTCAAAATGAATGCTTTTGGCCACTCCGTGAATGGTACTCCACCCAATTTCCTGCGCCATGAATCGTTTTGACACCATAAAGCCATCCAAGTCTATGATGAGGCACACGTGTCTCAGTGGTTCCTCGATGTGGACGGGAGCAGGAAAACAACGAAAATAGGCCGGCTTTCCGCAACAGGGAGTCAACGACAATCCCCACTCCTCCTCTCCGCACACAAAACAATGATCGAGGAGAAAACTTCCATCGGACACCGCTCGTTCATCATCTCCACAACTGTGAGTCGCCATGCTTGAAAAAAGAACAACAACTCGCCTCGCACCATCGCTCAATTTATAGTCTCCCTTCTCTGGTCACGTGAAGGTTCCGCGGGGGTCCCCGAAGGGGTGGGAAGGGGGAGAGGGGAGGGGGGTACCCCCCACCTCTCCAGGGACACGTGAGACCCCGTCACCATCACGTGGGACGTTTTTTCCTCTATAAAAGAAAGCCCTCTGCTCGCCCTTTCCCGTCTAAAACTGAAGCGGACCAAAAAGAAGGCCAGGTACCTAGGATTGGTCCACCACCCCCGATCACCTG
>JAOXSG010000182.1 GCA_025800105.1 Cohaesibacter sp.
CATCAGCCACGCATAACAAAATTACTGCAAGGTGGCATGTTTCGCGATGTGCTTTTCTTCGATAAAAAGGGCAATGTCTATTATTCCTACCGAAAAGGTGATGCCTTTGCCAAGAATATCAATCAGGCCAAAGTCATTCATGAAGAATTGAATGCGCAAATCCAGCCCATTCTGAAGCTGGCAAACGAAAAGCCCAATACGGTCTATAAAGGCAACGGCTTTACTGGGTTCATTCAGGCCCATGGCGATATCACAGCTTATATGGTTACTCCAATTCTGAAATGGGGCCGTATTGACGGAGCCATTGCCTTTGAAGTGAATACAAAAGAATTGGCGACAATTCTTGAAGATGAGACCGGGCTGGGCAAAACAGGCCATATCGAATTGGTCAATGCCAGCTTGAAGGCTATTTCCTTCTCGAAAAAAACCGTCAAAGATTTGGCAACCGCAGAAAATGAAATTGCTTTGAACGCTTTGACCGGCAAAGCCTCCAGCACTGATTTGCAAATCAATGGTCATAAATATCTGACGGTTGCCGCTCCCATGCAGGTTTTGGGCACCACATGGGCGCTTGTTGTGCGTCAGGATTATGAGGAATTGCTGGCACCGGCTGCAACCTTGCGCAATGGTCTGCTGGCTATTGGCGCAGCCATGCTATTGCTGATTGGTGGGCTGGCCACCTGGTTTGTCCGCTCTGCCATGGCACCCCTCAAAATCCTCAATGACGGCGTGACCCGCATTGCAAAAGATGATTTGAATGTGCAATTGCCAAATTCCAAAAAGAAAGACGAGATTGGAGAGCTGTCCCGTGCGGTGGAAGTGCTACGCAACAATGCAATTGAGCGCCGCCGTCTGGAAGAGCAGGCCCGCGACGAGCAGGAATCGCGCAGCAAACGGCAACGGGCAATCGAGAGCATGATTGATGGCTTCCGCTCATCATCGGATGAATTGCTCAATGATGTGACGCAGAATATGAGCACCATGCAGCAGACCGCACAAGGGCTGTTCGGCATGGCGGCAGACACAGCCGATAAGGCAACCTCGTCCGCCTCTGCATCAGAAATTGCATCCGGCAATGTGCAAACCGTGGCCTCTGCTGCAGAAGAACTGGCATCCTCTATTGAAGAGATCAAACGGCAGGTGGATGAAACCGCCAATGTCGTCAATCGCGCAACAGAAGCCACACGTCATACCAATGAAAAAGTCTCAGGTCTGTCCAATTCGGCGCAAAAAATTGGCGATGTGGTCTCTCTCATTCAGGATATTGCAGAGCAAACCAATCTGTTGGCCCTCAATGCCACCATTGAGGCCGCCCGCGCCGGAGAACATGGCAAAGGCTTTGCCGTTGTGGCCTCTGAAGTCAAGGAACTGGCAAACCAGACCTCCAAGGCAACAGAGGAAATTTCGTCTCAGATTACCGAAATTCAGGGTGCCACCAATGAGGCGGTTGATGCCATTGCCGGAATTGCCAGCACGATGGAACAGGTGAATGAATATACCAATTCCATTTCCATCGCCGTGGATGAGCAAGGGGCAGCAACCTTTGAAATCTCGCAAAATGTAACCCAGGCAGCAAGCGGCACACAGGAAGTGGCGGGCAATATGTCCGGCTTGCAGGAATCTGTTTCTCAAACCACACAATCGGTGGAGCAGGTCCAGCAAAGTTCCTCCAATGCTGCGCAGCAGACCGACCGTTTACGCAACGAGGTTGATGCTTTCCTCAAAAATGTAGCCTCCGCCTAAAAGCAGTCTTGGGAAAAATATGAGCAGGAAAAAGCGCCTTTACGGGCGCTTTTTCATTGTCGCCCTTGGTAAAATCGGCTAAACCCAAAGACATGAGAGACTTGATTGCACAAAATTGGTGGTGGTGGCAGACGCAATAACGGCGGCTGACCCTTTGCCATGCAATCAAGGCAAAACAAGACATTGGGATCTGGCCGTCGGTTTTCCGGCGGCTTTTGTGTATCTGGGCAATGTGCAAACCGTCGGACAATCTGACCAAGGATTTTCACAAGATTTGGAACAAAAGTGCGTCTGCTAAGAGCACAAGCTAGGGACATATCATGACCATTCATCACGAAGACACAGCGTCCATAGACTATATTGAAGATGGTCTCTATCTGACCGAGGGTGGCATTGAAGTCATCCGTCAGGTCGGTAAGGATGATTTTGCAACCGCTCTTGATACCATTCTCTCCCAATTGGATGAAAGACGTGGGGTTGTCCTGTCATCCAATTATGAATATCCGGGCCGCTATAGCCGCTGGGAGCTTGGTTTTGTCGATCCCCCTCTGGCAATCACCGCCCGCGGACGCGACATGACCATCGAAGCCTTGAATGATCGCGGCGTTATTCTCATTCCCGCCATTCACAAAACGCTGAAAGATCTCTCAGAGCTGAAATCTTACTCAGCAGATGAGACAAAAATCGAGCTGAGCGTCAAGGAACCGGAAGGCAGCTTCTCAGAAGAAGAGCGCAGCCGTATGCCATCGGTTTTCTCCATCGTGCGCGCGCTCATTGGTCTGTTCAAGTCGGGGCAAGATACGCAATTGGGCCTATATGGTGCCTTTGGTTATGATCTGGCCTTCCAGTTTGACCCCATTGAGATGCAATTGCAGCGCCCGCAAGATCAGCGCGATCTGGTGCTTTATTTGCCAGACGATTTGCTGATCGTCGATCTCTATGCGCAAAAAGCCCATCGTTATCGCTATGATTTTGCCTATGAGGGCAACACAACAGAAGATATTGAGCGCCAAAGCACATCCGATCCGTTCCAGCCATCACAAGTCAATTTGCCGCGTGGTGACCATGAAAAGGGCGAATATGCGCAAGTGGCCCGAAAAGCAGTCGATTATTTCAAGCGCGGCGATCTGTTTGAGTGCGTTCCGGGGCAGACCTTTTATGAAAGAGTGGAGTGCAACCCTTCTGCCATTTCCCGGCGTCTGCAAAAAATTAACCCATCCCCCTATGGCTTCATGATCAATCTCGGTGAACAGGAATATCTGGTAGGCGCCAGTCCTGAAATGTTCGTCAAGGTCAGTGATGGCACATTGGTCGAGACCTGTCCGATTTCCGGTACGATTAAGCGCGGCAAAGATCCCATTGAGGATAGCGAGCAGATTTTAAAATTGCTCAATTCCAAAAAGGATGAAAGTGAATTGACTATGTGCTCTGATGTTGACCGCAATGACAAGAGCCGGGTCTGTGTGCCGGGCTCTGTGCGGGTCAAAGGGCGGCGTCAGATTGAGCTTTATTCCCGTCTCATTCATACGGTGGATCATATTGAGGGTCGATTGCGCGAGGGGCTGGATGCTCTGGATGCTTTCCTCTCTCATGCATGGGCCGTAACCGTGACCGGTGCGCCAAAACTCTGGGCCATGGATTTCATCGAACGCCACGAAAAATCGCCGCGTGCCTGGTATGGCGGGGCAATTGGTATGATTGGCTTTGATGGCAATATGAATACAGGCCTGACCTTGCGTACCATCCGCATCAAGGATGGCGTGGCGCAAGTCCGTGCAGGGGCCACTTTGCTCTATGATTCATGCCCTGAAGATGAAGAGGCAGAAACCGAATTGAAGGCCTCTGCAATGCGAGCTGCAATCCGTGAAGCGGCCCATTCTCAACAGGATGACAGCGCAAGCGAGGCACAACAGCCCGGCGAAGGGCTGAAAATTCTGCTGGTGGATCATCAGGACAGTTTTGTGCATACTCTGGCCAATTATTTCCGCCAGACAGGGGCGGAAGTCGTGACGGTGCGCACCCCCGTTGCTGATGAGCTCGTCGATAAAGTGGCACCAGATTTGGTGGTCATGTCTCCGGGTCCCGGAAATCCGCAACATTTCGGCACCAGCCAAACAATCGCCAAAGCGCGGGCAAGACAATTGCCCATCTTTGGGGTCTGTCTTGGCTTGCAAGCCATAACAGAAGCCTTTGGCGGCACGCTGGATCAGCTCGATATTCCCATGCATGGCAAGCCATCGCGCATCACCGTGCAAACCAAGGGCATTTTCGAAGGCTTGCAGGACGAGATTGTCGTGGGGCGCTATCACTCGCTCTTTGCCAATAGAGAGACGTTGCCAGACGAACTTCGGGTCACAGCAACCACCAAAGATGGCGTGGTTATGGCGCTGGAACATGTCAGCGAGCCAATCAGCGCAGTGCAATTTCATCCCGAATCCATCATGTCTTTAGGCAGCAATGCGGGGATGATCATGATTGAGAATGTTGTGCGACAGGCAAAGGCTTTTGCAGCCAAGCGATAAAGTCGATCAATAAAGAGAGATAACGCCCCGTTACAGCCTGCTTTAACGGGGCGTTTTCTATTCCAAAACAGGGTCATCCACATCTTGCGCGGAAAATGGGACAGAGACGGATAATTTGCGCTAACATGGTCTTCATCTATGTGGCAAAGCCTTGAGTCTGGTTGAGAGGTCGACTGACAAAGGAGCGGCCTCAGATGCGGTGAAATTTGGCGGAGAGGATACGGGCATGGCCCAGGCATGGACGATTGCGTCAGCTCAAAAAGCATTGCAAGAAGGTGAGGTAAGTGCTGTCGATCTGGTCAGCAATGCCTTTAGCGAAATTGAGCGCGAAGAAGGCGAGGGCAGTCGCACCTTCATTCGCACGTTCAAAAATAATGCCATCACCCAAGCCGCCGCCTCTGACGCTCTGCGCAAGATGAAAGTGCCTCAAGGTCCGCTCGCAGGCATTCCTCTGTCTATCAAGGATCTCTTTGATTTGAAGGGGGAGATCACCAGCGCCGGATCGAAAAGTCTGGCAAAAGGCGAGCCTGCGGCAAAAGATGCGAAAGTCATCGAGAATTTGCGGGCAGCCGGGGCGATTTTCTTGGGCCATACCAATATGACCGAATTTGCCTATTCCGGTCTTGGCATCAATCCCCACCATGGCACACCTTTGAATGTCTGGGATCGTCGCATAGGCCGTGTGCCTGGTGGTTCTTCCTCTGGCGCGGCAATTTCTGTGGTCGAAAATATGGCCATTGCCGCTCTTGGCTCTGATACAGGCGGCTCTATTCGCATCCCTGCCGCCTTCAACCGCCTCTATGGCTTCAAGCCATCCCTGAACCGTCATTCCATGGATGGCATTTTCCCGCTTTCCAGCTCTCTCGATACCATTGGACCCATTGCCCGCTCAATGGAATGCTGTCGTATTCTTGATCATGTCATGGCGGGCTTGCCTGTTCCAATACCCAATATCCGCCCCTTGGCAGGCATGCGCTTTGCCATTTTGGAAACCATCGCGCTGGATGGACTGGATGTGGAAGTTGCAGGCGGCTTTGTGCGTGCCTTGGAGAAAATGTCTCAGGCCGGAGCACGATTGGAGCGGGTGAAAATTGATGCCATCAATCGCTTCACAGACATAGCCGCTCTTGGCTCCTTGGTCGGTGCTGAAGCCTGGCACCTACATCGCGACCTTATCAAGCAAGAGGAAGCAAACTTTGATCCACGCGTCGCCAGCCGCATAAAGGCGGCTCAATCGATTTCAGCTGCCGACTATATTGAGATGCTGGCCTTGCGTAAGGATATGCAGGAGCGCACCCATCAGGCGACACGCAATTATGATGCAATTCTCTTACCCTCTGTTGCCGTCATTCCACCGGAATTAAAACCTTTGCTGTCATCGGACGAAGCTTATAGCGAGACCAATCTCAAAGTGCTGCGCAACACCGCAATTGGTAATATTCTGGGCGTACCTGCCGCAACCCTTCCCGTCGGCGGAGCGGACACAGCGCCCGTCGGGTTGATGGTGATGGGAGAAATGGGACAGGATGCCCACATTCAGGACATTGCCCAAAGCATTGATCAGCTTTTAAAAGCCAAGTAATGCTTTTTGATAGTCTACTCGAAAAAGCAAGGCTATGGTCTTTATAGAAAAGCAGTGAAAAAGCGATTGCAAACCAAGGGGTGCTTGATGCTCTCCAACACATAGAACTCGTATATCTAATACTTTGTGATTATCCACAGCTTTATTCTATATAAGAAAAATATAAAATATCTCATTTCAGCGCTTTGAAAGGGTGTTTTTTCTACTTTTTTCTCAGAAATTTATGAAATTTATTGTTTTCATCCAATATTTTTAAACTTAGTCATTTATACGTATGATTGAGACCTTTGTGGTTATTGCAATGCTGCAACACTTGGATTATCTAACGCCTGTCATCAGGCGAGAAGACAGGTTCTGGATGTGGCAAGATTGAACCTTTCACTCAAAAAGATCGAATTTCTATCAGATTTGGCCATTTGGGACAAAGTCCAAAGACTATGCCATGGTCAAGATAGCTCGCTCTATTCGCTTGAGAGAGAGTACGAATTGACGATGTGTAACTTGTAAGAGTGAATGTCAGTTTGCAAAAAGATAGGCATTCAATATTACATGCAGGAAAGACATCAAGGGAGCCTCTGTTTCCCTTGTAATGTCAAAGACATGCAAGGTTGTATTCTTGGAGTTGAAGCAACTTTTCTAGTCGAATAAAAGAGATGAAATTGCTCAAATAAAATTGCCTGTGAAACAGGCTAGTTTGAGCCAAGAGGCGACCAGACGCAAAGTGACACGTCCCCCACTCAGATGTCACAATGCAGATCCGATAAGGAGAAAGTCTGGCGTAGGGCGGAAAGCCCATTTGGCGATTCTGAAACCAGTTTTCGCCAGCTGGCCGTCGTTGTCCCCGCAGCGGCGGCCAGCCCGCAAGGGATCAGAATGATCAAAAATCACGACGATTTTGTATGATTATGTCTTGCAAAGGCAGACATAAGACCTTCTCTTTTCCAAAAAGCTAAATTATCTTGTGAATTCATACCTATAATATGATGATATATGACATGTCATTCACAAGATCTGTTATAGTGCGGTTGCTTATTCATTAAGCTAAATAAAGTTTTACCCGTCTTGATGCCTATCTTTAATGCAAAATTGATAGCAGCAGGAAAATGAAAATATGCTGATGGCGCCAAGCGCTGTTAGCACAGATCGCCGGACCGGTTAGGCGAGCTGATGGTGGGGACCTGTCAGTTTTGGGGATTGCTTTTGTGGGGGCCGCAGAAGCATATAACATGTGTTACGCATGATGCGATCAGGGTAAGCCCATTAAATGGGCTTACCCTTTTCTATATCTGGCCTGAAAAATCCAGTCTCAAAAAGCCTGAGAGACATTGAGTTTTGCCAGCAAGGCTTCTGCTTGAAATTGCTGCAATTTGGGGCAGTCATACTCCCCCTTTTTACCGTCGTTAAAGGCTTTGTCCCGCGTGCTGTGATAGGTAAATCCGAGCTTGGCCCGTGTTGCTTCATCCATCTTATGCTTGTCAGCCACTTCGATGACCACTTCTTTAAGCGGCACAGCGGCATCATGATGGCCACAAAACAAACCAACACCCGTCAGATGCCCCAATGTTTCTATGGTTTTCATACGTGTCTCTGTAAGCGGGCTTGCCGCCTGAACAGAGGTGGCCAGCAAAGGCCCACCCAAAGCCAGAAAAAAGACAGCAGCTTTGCAAAAAGAAGAGCTTGTGTTTTCCATGAGAATGATCCTTCTAAGTCAAAATGGGCAAAGCCGCGAAACCGGCCTGTAAAAGCGAAAACAAAAGTCAGCACCTGTCGACGGAACGGGTGTCTTGGGATGTGATTAAATTTTGTCCAACATAGATCAGAGCCAGAATTGAGACATTCATAACAAGGGCATAAATGGAAGCTGGCACCATCAGAGCGCCATTGCCCAGCAACAATTGGCAAATGACCAAAGCCAGCGCCACATTTTGCAAACCGCATTCCACTGCAATGGTGATGGCATCCTGCGCGCTGAGAGAAAACAGACGCGAGATCACCAAGGCAGAGCCAATGGAAAGACAATTGAGCAAAATGACCGCAGGGCCAATCACAGACCAGTGACTGGAGATTGTCTCCCATTCTGTGACGAAAGAGGTGATCACAATGGCGGCAAAAATTGCAGAGGCAACAAAGCGGGCCTGTTTAAGGATTGTCTGACAAAAATGCGGGAAAAAATGCCGCAAAGTCATACCCAGCGTCAAAGGCACAGCACAAATCACCAGAACCCCCAACACCACACGCCCAAAGGGCAGGGCAAAAAGGCCAGATTGGGAGGACGTGTTTAAATCTGGAACCGCCAAAACCAGCAAGGCAATTGATAAAATCACCGGAATGGTGAGAAAGGCCAGCATATTGGTCAAAATGGTCAGTGAGATTGATAAGGCCACTTTACCGCGCGCCAATGAGGACAAAAAATTCGAGGTGATGCCACCGGGCGCTGCGGCCAAAATCACTAGGCCCATGGCATGAAGCGGCTCAAGATTGAGCAAAAGCGCGATTGAGAGAGCCAGTAGGGGCAAAATCATCACTTGCGCAATCAATCCCGCGCATAGGCCAGAGACATTCTGACGCAAGGCACCAAATTCTCGCAAATTGACAGAAAGGCCGACGGTTATCATGATGACAGCCAGCCCCAAAGGGATAAGGGGGGTATTCATGTTTGGACCTTTGCCTTGTTAGCGCCCACCCGATGCAAAGACGCTGCGACGTTAAGCCTTAGCATCAGCGAGCAGGGGCCTTCAAAGCCTTAACAAAAGTCAAGGCTCTCGCTTGCTTGCGGTTTTACCAAACTAGAATAGCCAACGGAATGATATGGATCGTCTGTTGGCAAAAATCAGAAAAGAATGAGGGCATTTTCTGGTGGCCAAAATGGCAATGTCTGCGACCCCAAGCAGGTAAGATCATGATCAAAAGACCCGCAGAGCCGCAAGGCAAGTGTAGACCAATCAGCCATGTCCTCACATCCTTCATGGCCTGCCTGTTTCTGTCTTTTTCTCTGTTATCCTTTAGCCATCCCACCATGGCGGCCCCGCAATTAATTCTTGGTTCTGGCACGGTTGAAAGCGACAAACCACGCCGGGCTTTCCTGCTGGAAACAGCAATGGGAGAGACATTTGGCGATCAGGATTTATTGGGCAAATTCACGCTGATATATTTCGGCTATACCTTTTGTCCCGATGTTTGCCCAACATCAATGATGACCATGACAGACATCCTCAACAAGCTGGGAGAGGATGCCAAGGCAATCACACCGGTCTTTATTTCGGTTGATCCAAAACGCGATACGCTGCCGCTTTTGCGTGACTATGCCGATGCTTTCCATCCCAAAATCATTGCCATGACAGGCCCGCAAGTCATGGTCGATGCCGCCGTGGGAGCCTATAACGCGCGCTATAAATTCATCCCCAGCGATGATGGCGACCCGCTTGGTTATTCCGTTGACCATACAGCCTCAATCGCCTTTGTTGGCCCAAATGGACGCATTGTGACGCGCTTTGGCCATGGCAAGCCGTTGGAGGAAATTATTTTCGAAATCCGGGCGACATTCTCTCAGCACCAAAAGCTGGTTAAGCGATTGAAAGAAAAACAGTAAAGGGACAGCATGATGCAGAGTGCAAAACCAAGAAAACACTATCTGGCAAGCCTGTTGTTCGTCGTCTGCGTCTTTCCTGCCCATTTTGCCGCCCATGCCGGAGATTGCTCAAATCCTGCACCTATGGATGATTTGCAAACATGTATAGAGCTGAAGGGAAAGGTCTTTAGCAACTGCGATTTGTCAGGGGCAAACTTTACCGGGCTTGATTTGCGAAATACGCGCTTTGAAAATTGCACATTGGATGGCGCGGATTTTTCGAGAACAACCCTAAAATGGGCCTCCTTTAAAAACAGCTCCCTCATTGGCGCCAATTTCACAAAGGCCGATCTGTTTCATACCAATATGAATGAGACGGATATCTCAAAAGGGAATTTTACCAAGGCCTTCATGTTTGGCACCAATCTGAATTTTGCCAAAGCAAACAATGTCACCTTTGAAACGGCCAATATGAAAGACATCAATATGGAAGAGACGGACTTTACCAGTTCCATCTTCAAAGATGCCTATATGCTGCGCGCCGTTTCCTATCAGGTGAATTTCACCGATGCAAAGCTGGATGGGGCCATATTGACCGGGGCCACATTTGAAGAGGGCAATTTTACCCGAACCAGCATGATCGGAACCAATCTGGATGGGGCCAGTCTGGAAGGCTCCAAATTTATCAAGGCTATTTTACGGGATGCGAGTTTTAAAAATGCGGTTCTGGATGATGTGACATGGCAAGATGTCGTGGATGCTCCGGCCCATATAAAGCAGCCCTGAGCCTAGGCTCAGGACCCATTAATTTGGCCCATTCTGCGAGAGCAGTTTTGCGTAAGGAGAAGGAGGAAAATCGCGACAATATGGTTTATTTTCAAGATTTTACAACACAGTCATTGCGCAAAAATGCCTCGCCCTTCGGGTTTGTCTTGAAGCACCCATCTATCAAACCAAGACCTGCAAAAAGGGAACCACCCTTATTTTGCTCTTGGT